>CAZWEU010000018.1:0-33646 GCA_964632785.1 uncultured Lachnospiraceae bacterium
AACGAATGATTTAAGGGAGAGCTATGAATATTGTACTTTATCAACCGGAAATACCGCAAAATACGGGTAATATCGCTAGGACTTGTGCGCTCACTAATACGGCCCTTCACCTAATTCGCCCACTGGGTTTTTCCTTAGACGAAAAACATCTAAGGCGAGCGGGACTGGATTATTGGGACATGGTCAATTTAAAGCTTTATGATAATTTCGAGTCTTTTATTGGTCAGAATAAGGGAATCAGTTTATATATTGCCACCAGCCACGGGACAAATTATTATCATCAGCTTGCCTATGAGGCAGATGCTTTTATTCTATTTGGAAAAGAAACCGCCGGTCTGCCAGAACAAATCCACGACAAATATGAGGATCGACGTTTTAGAATTCCCATGCTAAATAATGAGAAAGCACGGTCACTTAATTTATCCAATGCCGTCAATATCGTCTTATATGAAGCCTTAAGGCAACACCAGTTCGGTGATTTAATATAAACTTAATCAATGAAAACGCTATGAAAAAAATTAAAAATTAATTACATTAGTTTCAAGATATGATATAATGCCCAAGATAAGAGCATTTAAATCGATTAGAATAAATTTTGATCGAAGTGGTTTGCTTTAAATAAGAATGATCAAGAAAATATGAATGATAAAGTGAGGACCTTAACGTGCGAAAAGTTCATGTTCAAACAATCAGCGATGCTGTTTCTAAAATGTGCATTGAAGCCAATATAAATTTAAGTGCGGATATATGTCTGGCCTTAGAGGAGGCCCAAGGCTGTGAGACGTCTGAACATGGCAGCAAGATTATGGCGACCATGCGGCAGAATTTAGCGATCGCCAAGGAAAAAGAAATACCCATATGCCAAGATACCGGCATGGTAGTCATCTTTGTGACCTTAGGTCAAGAGATTTATATTGACGGTGGGAGCTTAGAGGAAGCCCTTAATCAGGGGGTTAAAAAAGGCTACCAAGAGGGCTATCTTCGAAAGTCTGTAGTGGGCGACCCCCTCCAGCGCGAAAATACCCAGACCAACACGCCAGCAATTATTCACTATAAAATTGTTCCTGGCGATCAATTAAAAATAAAGCTTATGCCCAAAGGCTTTGGCAGTGAAAACACCAGTGCCTTAAAGATGTTAAAACCGGCCGAAGGCCTAGCTGGGGTAAAAGACTTTATCCTAAAGACGGTTGAAACAGGAAGTCCCAATGCTTGTGCCCCAATTATTGTTGGAGTGGGTCTTGGCGGGACCATGGAAAAAGCTGCTCTTATGGCTAAGGAAGCCTTGTCACGACCGGTCGGCAGTCAGCACCCGAAAGACCATATTAAGAACTTGGAAGAAGCCTTAATCGAGGAATGTAACAGGCTGGGAATTGGTCCCATGGGCTTAGGAGGGATCACGACCGTGTTAGCGGTTAACATTGAGACTTTTGCAACTCATATCGCCGGTTTGCCGGTAGCGGTTAACATTGGCTGTTATGTCAATCGGCATTGTGAAAGAGAATTATAAGATGAAAACGATAAATGTTAAAATGCCACTCGGAGAAGAGGTCAGAAAAAACCTAAGAGTCGGCGACCATGTCCGGATTTCCGGCGCGATTTATACGGCGCGTGATGCTGCCCATCAACGGATGATAAAAAATCTTGATTGTGGCATCCCCCTTCCCTTTGATCCTAACGATCAATTAATTTATTATGTCGGACCCTGCCCTAAAAAACCAGGCCAGATCATTGGTTCAGCGGGACCGACAACTAGTGGTCGAATGGATGTATTCACACCACGGCTTTTAGAAAAAGGCTTGGGAGCGATGATGGGCAAGGGCAACCGCAGTCAAGCGGTAGTCGCAGCCATGATCGACCACAAGGCCCTGTATTTTGGGTGTGTCGGTGGGGCCGGGGCCTTACTTCAAAATTGCATTAAAGCAGTTGAAATGATTGCCTATGAAGATTTAGGAACCGAAGCCATTCGTAGATTTATAGTTGAAGATTTCCCAGCTATTGTAGTCATTGATAGCGAGGGTAATAATTTATATGAAATAGAAAGAAAAAAATATCAAAGGAGTATAAAATGAAAAAAGCAGAAATGGTGATCAATTCATCACTAAGAGCAGGTGGAACCGATCCAATTTTTAAAATTGCCGGACAAGCGGGTCAGCGAAGTCGTGAATTAGGACCGGCAGCAGTAATCAATTCAACGATTGGGGCATTAATGGATGATGAGGGGAATTTAGTGACATTAAAATCGGTCTATGATACCTTAAAGGCTTTGCCTAATCCCCTAATTGCAGCCTATTCTGGTTTGTCAGGTCAACCTGATTTCCTTGAAAAGGTTGTCGATGCCTGTTTTAAGACCTGTAAACCGGATGGTTACATTCGTTCTGTAGCAACACCAGGTGGAACTGGAGCGGTCCGTCACGCCTTTTATAATTATACTGAATTTGGTGATACCATTCTTTTACCAGACTGGTATTGGGCAGCCTATGAAACCATTGCTGACGAAAACCGACGGAAAACAACAACCTTTCCATTGTTCAATGAAAAAGGTGGCTTTAATATCGTCGCTTATAAAGAAAGTATGAAAAAATTATTAGTCGATCAAAAAAGAGTTCTATCAGTTTTAAATACACCAGCTCATAATCCGACTGGCTATACTATTTCAGATGAGGAGTGGGATGAGATCATTGCCTTTGTAAAAGAGCAAGCGACGAGTGACTCAGACGTGAAGATTATCCTTCTTGTTGACTTAGCCTATGTCGATTTTGCTGGTGAGGGTGACGAGGCACGGGCCTTTATGAAAAAATTATCCGGCCTTCCGGAAAATATTTTAACCCTCTATGCCTTTTCTTGTTCTAAAAGTTATACCATGTATGGTTTGCGAAATGGGGCCATTCTTTGCGTCAGCTCGAAAGAGTCAATTGCCGATGAGTTTGTTAATACCTGCACCTATTCAAATCGGGGATCGTGGTCAAATGGAACACGGTGTGCCATGGAAACAATCACTAAGATTTTTTCAGATGAGGATTTATATAAACAAACGATGGCCGAGCAAAATTTTTACAAAGATAGTTTGAGAAAACGAGCTCAGGCTTTTATGACAGAAGCCAAGCGGATAGATTTAAAAATGGTGACCCATAACGACGGTTTTTTTATCAGTATACCCTGTGATCATCCAACAAAAGCTAGTGAGGAATTAATGAAGGATAATATCTTTGTCGTTGCCCTTCAAAAAGGTCTACGCTTTGCTGTTTGCGCGGTTTCGGAAGAAAAATGCAAAAAAGCACCGAGCTTTATTCAAAAGGCCATCGAAAAAACAAATGACTAAGCCGGTCGATTAAAAAAAGAAAAAGAAGAGGGTTTAAAGATGAAAGTTAAAATTGTTGACGTTGCACGCGAAGCTAATGTTTCCGTCGCAACAGTATCACGAGTGGTTAACAATATACCGCTTGTCAACCAAGAAACAAGGGAGCGGGTTTTAGAAGCCATTAAAAAAACCGGCTATAAACCTAATGCAATTGCCAGGAGCCTTAAGATTCAAAAGACGCATACCATGGGGATTATGATTCCCGATATTACTAATCCCTATTACACGGAAATTGTCAGAGGAGCTGAAGATGTTTGTGGGATTTATAATTATAATATTATTTTAACCAATACTGATTTTGATATTGAAAAGGAAAAGAAAGCCTTAAATGTTTTAGTTGAGAAACAATGTGACGGGATCATTTATGTCGGCAAGGGCTTGACCGAGGAAATGCAAAAAGAGCTGATTGATGCATCAAGTGAAGTCGTTCTCGGTTGCATCCCGGACGACAGTGGTGTCTTAGCCGGGGTTTTAATCAATAATGAAAAGGCAGCCTATGAGATCGCCATTGAGCTGATAAAAAGAGGCCATAAGAAATTTCTCTTGTTTTTTGATGAACTCGAAGAGGGTTATATCTACCAAGAGCGTAAAAAGGGATTTTTACGCGCCTTTCGAGAGCATTATATCGACTTTGACGACGGGCGAATTTTTGAAGAAAAGCTAAGCTTATCGGGTGGTTATAAGATGATGGAAGAAGCGCTTAAATCGGACCTTGACTTCACCTGTGTTTTTTGTTTTAATGATCAAACTGCCCTAGGGGCGATTCGCGGGGCCGAGGACATGAACAAGCGTGTTCCCGAAGACATTAGCATCTGTGGCTTTAATAACTTTTGGATTGCCGAGTGGTCCAGACCCCAAATAAGCACGGTTGCTCAGCCCATGTACGATATCGGGGCCATTGCCATGCGAATGTTGATTAAACTGTGTGAAAAAGATGGGGAAAGAAATACGGCCAATGTTTATGTTCCTCATGAAGTGATCATCCGCGATTCTGTTAAAACGCTAAAGAACGAGGATTAAGTGTGAAATTTATTAATTGGAAAGAAACTGATGCAGAGATGAATCTCGCTTTTGAAGAGTATGTCTTTGACCAGATGGACAAAAACGATGATTACTTCTTATTATGGCAAAATAAGAATGCCGTGATCGTCGGCAAGCATCAAAATACGATTGAGGAAATTGATCAGGACTATATTGATAAAAACAAGATAAAAGTTGTTCGTCGTCTCTCTGGCGGTGGTGCTGTTTATCATGACATGGGCAACCTAAACTTTACCTTTATTGTCAATGAAAATGATCAAAAACTGTTTGATTTTAAAAGCTTCACCGATCCGGTGGTCAAGGCCCTTCAATCAATCGGGGTCGATGCCGCCTTTAATAGTCGCAATGATATTGCCATCGAGGGGAAAAAATTCTCGGGGAATTCGCAATATGCTAAAAAGGGCCGCGTCCTCCACCATGGGACCATTTTATTTGATTCAAAATTAGAAGTGATCCAAGCGGCCCTAAAGGTAAAAGCCGATAAGATTGAGTCAAAGAGCATTAAATCGATTAGAAGTCGGGTCACTAATATCAGCGATTATCTAGAAAAGCCTTATTACCTCGATGATTTTACAAAGGTCTTAGTGGATTATATGTTTAAAGAAAATCCGCTTGAAGAAATTCATCTGTCAGAGTCCGATTATCGGGCCATTAAAAAGCTGCGTGATGAAAAGTATAGCACTTGGGAGTGGAACTATGGCCGCTCACCCCGTTATAATGTCAGAAAAGAACGCAAATACCCCTTTGGACTAATCACGATCTTATTACAGGTGGAAAAAGGATTAATTAAAGACATTCATTTCTACGGTGATTATTTTGGAAATGGAAATATTAAAGAACTTGAAAAGTCTTTAATCGGGATTCCGCCCAAAGAAGATGCCTTGTTAAGAGGGCTTAAAGAAATAGATCCAAATGATTACATTAATGGCTTAGATGAAAAAGAGCTAGTCGATCTCATTTTAACATAAAAATTCAAATAGGCATTGATAAAGAAAGGATTGACATTGGAATCAAACAATATAGTACGAATAGAGCGTGATAAGAAAGAAATCATCTTAATTGGGACGGCCCATGTTTCACAAAGTTCGGTGGTTGAAGTGCGCGAAACCATCGAAAAAGAAAAACCAGATACCGTTTGTATCGAATTAGACCAACAACGTTATGAGGCCATTCAACAAAAAGATCAATGGTCGAATACGGATATCGTTAAGATCATTAAAAGCAAACGGTCAGGTTTTATGTTTGTTAATATCTTGTTGTCTAATTACCAGCGAAAATTAGCCGAACAATTTGGCATTGAATCGGGGCAAGAGATGATGGAAGGAATTGCCTGCGCCAAGGAACTTGGTGCCGAGCTAGTCCTGGCTGACCGTAATATTCAAATCACCTTTAATCGCATTTGGCGGGGCTGTAGTTTCTGGGAAAAAATGAAGTTGATTTTCTCAATTGCCCTAAGTGTTTTGGATAATGAAGAGATAAGTGAAGAAGAACTTGAGAACTTAAAATCAGAAGATATGTTAAGCGCGGCCTTATCAGAAATGGGTTCGGCCTTTAAGGGAGTCAAAAAATACCTTGTCGATGAACGCGACCAATACTTAGCTTACCAGATAAAAAATGCCCCCGGGCAAAAGATTATTGCTGTCTTAGGAGCAGCCCACCTTCCCGGAATTCAAAAAGAACTTTTTAAAGACCAAGACATTGCTAAGCTCAATGAGACTCCTAAAGCTTCAAGTCTATCAAAGATAGTTGGCTGGATTATCCCCCTTAGTATTCTTTCAATTGTAGGGATAACCTTCTTTATTAATCCCCAATCAGGATTGACTCAGGCTAAAAATTGGATTTTGTGGAATGCTGGTTTGTCGGCTTTAGGGGTCCTAATCGCCGGTGGCCATCCAGTCTCGATTTTAACAGCCATGCTGGCCGCACCGATTACTTCACTTAATCCATTACTGGCAGCTGGCTGGTTCTCGGGAATTGTCGAAGCCCACTTTCGGAAACCAAAAGTAGAAGATTTTGAGTCCTTAGGCAAAGATTTAGCGACCTTTAAAGGGCTGTGGAAAAACAAGGTGACCAAGGTCTTAATGGTCGTAATTTTTGCCAATATGGGAAGCGTTATTGGGACCTGGGTCAGTGGATTGAATATTCTTAATATTTTTGTGAATCTTTTTTCATAGCATAATTATAAATGAAAAATGAGTAAATCCGAAAAATACTTGTGAATTTTAAGAGAATCATATATAATTAAAAAAATTAGGCATATAAAAAGGAGAGAATGATGAAAAGAAAAGGATTGTTTTTAGTCTTAGTATTAACCTTGTTTCTGGCATTAGCCCTAACGGCGTGTACGTCTGCAACAGACGAGACAGCCTCTGACGATGTATCTGACGATGTATTAGCAGATGGGGTCTTGTCAATCGGTGTTGATGACACCTATTTACCCATGGAATTTAGGAACGATCAAAATGAGTTGGTTGGCTTCGATATTGACTTTGCCAATGCTTTGGTTGAAGAATTAGGGGTAGAGGTCGAATTTCAAACCGTTGCTTGGGATGGTATTTTTAACGGCTTGAACGCCCAACAATATGATGTTATTATTTCCAGTACTAGCGTCACACCGGAGCGACAAAAAGCCTTTGCCATGTCTGACCCTTATGTGGCCAATGGGATTGTCTTAGTTTCCCGGACGGATGCAGAACCAGTTGCTGAGTTTAAAGCATTAGAAGGTAAAAAATTAGGAGCTCAAATTGAGACAACCTCTGATATTGCCGCTGAAAAATTAAAAGAAGAAGAAGGTATCGAAGTTGATATTAGAAAGTTTGATGGGATGCTTGATGCTTTTGCAGCCTTAGAAGGAAAACAAATTGATAATGTGATCACCGATATTGGAGTGGCCATGCATTATGTGTCTGATAAGCCAGAGCTCTTTGTGGTGTCATCGGAAGTACTAACCAATGAGCCAATTGGAATTACGGCTCGAAAAGGCCAAACAGCTCTTGTAGACCAGTTTAATACAGCCATCAAAGCCTTACAAGAAAATGGTAAATTAACAGAAATTTCAATGAAATGGTTTGGCAAAGACATGACCAGTGATATTGATACGGAACTAATCATTATTGAATAGAAAAGGTGACGATTAACAGGACTGCTTAAGCAGTCCTGTTAATACTAAAGAAGTTATGTAATTATAATAAAGGGGAAAATCGACGTGTTGAATGAAATCCAAATACGGGCGATCTTAGCTGGAACCGTTGTTACCGTAGAAATAGCACTTGTGGCCATTGTTCTCGGAGTTGTTTTTGGTGTGATCGTTGCGCTAGGGAGAATATCGAAGAATAAGGTGGCAAATACGCTGTCTTGGTTTTATATCTGGTTTTTTCGGGGGACGCCACTATTACTGCAATTGTTTATTATTTATTATGCAATACCGATTATCTATTTAGAAACAACTGGAAGTCCCGTAGAAATTCCGGCCATGTTGACAGCATTCATTGCCTTCTCATTAAATTCAACCGCTTATTTGGCAGAGATTATTCGCTCAGCCATTCAATCGATTGATATTGGACAAATGGAAGCCGCTAAGGCCTTAGGAATGAGCTATCGTCAAGCAATGACTAAAATAATCATTCCCCAAACCTACAAACGGATGGTCGCGCCAGTTGGAAACGAATTAATTTTACTTTTAAAGGATACCTCCTTGGTCTCTACAATTGCCTTATTTGATGTTCTTCGGACAACGAAAACAATGGCAAGTTCGACCGGTGACTGGATTTATTATATTTATGCTGCGGTTGTATATTTATTTCTAACAACGATTATACAAGTTGTATTTGAACGGTTAGAGAGAAAATTGGGAGTCTACGAAAGATAGGGATTAATATGAGTATGGTAAAATTAGTCGATGTTCACAAGTCCTTTGGTTCACTAGAAGTTTTAAAAGGGATTAATCTTGAAATAAAAAAAGGTGAAGTCGTTTGTGTTCTTGGCGCCAGTGGCTCGGGAAAGAGCACTATGCTGCGCTGCTTAAATCATCTAGAACGAATCACGGACGGCGAAATTTACATTGACGGTGAACTGACAGATAAGCGAAAAGACGGAAAAGATTTAATGAAAATTGATCCGCAAAAAGTCCAAATGCTTTGTACTGAATTGGGGATGGTCTTTCAAAATTTTAATTTGTTTCCTCATCTAAGTGTTATCGATAATATTACGATTTCGCCAATCAATGTCAAAAAAATAGATAAAAAAGAAATTGAAAAAAAAGCGCTTGATTTATTAGAAAAGGTCGGACTTTCTGATAAACGTGATGAGTATCCCTCTCGTTTATCCGGTGGTCAACAACAACGAGTGGCAATTGCCAGAGCCTTAGCCATGGAACCAAAGATAATGATGTTTGATGAACCAACATCAGCCCTCGATCCAGAATTAGTCGGAGAAGTGTTGGCGACCATGCGAAAACTAGCCGAAGAAGGCATGACAATGATTGTTGTTTCTCATGAAATTGGTTTTGCTAGAGAAGTAGCCGATCGGGTTATTTTTATGGATGAAGGGATCATTTGTGAAGAAGGAACACCAGAAGAAGTGATTATGAATCCCAAAGAAGATCGTACAAAAGGATTCTTAAATAAGATATTGTAAATTAAAAAAATTGTCGTAAAGGCAGTTTTTTTTTGTTTGCTTTAAAAAAAAGCCCGTGATACAATCGAAATAGAAGAAAATTTGGAGGGAAAAAATGATAAATACAAATTATCACATTCATTCAATCTATTGTGATGGGAAAAATTCGCTTGAAGAAATGGTTGAGGCAGCGATAAAAGCAGGCCTAGTCAGTATTGGTTTAACCAGTCACATGACATTACCCTTTGAAAACCACTGGGCCTTGCGTGAGGAAAAAGTGCCGAATTATTTTGCTGAGATTGACCGGCTAAAGATAAAGTATGCCGACCAAATTGAAATATATAAGAGTTTAGAAATCGATTATTTTACTGACCGGGCGGGGATCAGCCAAGCGGCTAAAGAAGTATTGCCACAACTTGATTATGTTTTAATGTCAATTCATTCACTGGGATCAACCAATGCCGAAAAACTTTATCATATCGATGAATCACCGGAAAATTTTCAGGCTGGTATTGAAAAATATTATGAAGGCTCGGTGAAAGCCTTTGTCTGTGATTACTATCAGTCGGTTGGTGATATGGCCATTAATTATCGACCGGATATCATTGGCCATCTTGATTTAATAAAAAAGAATAACCACGATAATCGCTTTTTTAATGACCAAGAAAGCTGGTACCAAGAGGCCTTGGGGACTTGCCTTGATCGCATTTTAGCGAGTGGATCAATTGTTGAAATCAATACTGGTGCAGATATGCGGTCTCCAGGTGTCGGTCGCTACCCAAGTGATTGGATGGTCCCCGAGATGAAAAAAAGAAATATTCCAATTACGATTTGCGGGGATAGTCATTCTGTGGCGGGCATTGTATTCGGATACGAAAAAGCAAGAAAACATCTTTTAGAATCGGGCTATACAGAATATTGGCGACTTAAAGAAGGGCAATGGCAAGCTTGTTTATTGGGTGAATAGGATGGACAAGCATCGAAATAAACTTCTCTATGGTCTGGTTGTCTTGGTTTTTTTAGGCGTCTTTTGGGCATGGGCAATTTTTTATAATGCAAACGATTCAGAGCTTTTAATCGAGGCGGAGACCAAAGATAAGGCAATCACTGACGCTAGTGAAAAACCGGCTCAAACGATTGTTGTCCATATTACGGGAGCGGTAAAAAATCCCGGTGTCGTTCGTTTATCATCGGAGTCACGATTAATCGAAGCGATTGAAGAGGTCGGTGGTTTGATGGACAATGCCGATCAAAACTCCGTTAATTTAGCAAGACGGCTAAAGGATGAAGAGCAAATTTATATCTGTGAAATAGGAGAGCTGGTTAATCAAGGACCTGGCCAGTCTGACGGTCGGGTGAACATTAATACGGCAAGTCTTGAGGAATTAAAAAAACTGCCTGGGGTTGGGGATGTAATCGGTCAAGGAATCGTTGACTACCGCGAAAAAAATGGTAGTTTTACTGACTTAGAGGAACTAAAGAATGTCAACCGTATTGGCGAGAAGATATACCAAGGTCTTTCCGACCTGATCACATTATAAGTGGGGGCATCTTAATGACTTATATCTGCTTACGAGCTTAAAAATAAGGATATAAGTGTTTACAAATTGATTATATATGTTATACTAATAGTACTATTAGGCGGGAGAAGTAAGATGAAACTTTCGGAACGGCAAGAAGGAATTGTTAGCATTGTCAAAGAGAAACAACCGATTAAAAGCTCAGAAATAGCTGAACACATTGGGGTGAATCGGGCAACCTTAAGACCAGACCTAAAAGTTTTAACAATGCTTGGTATCTTAGAAGCAAAGCGGAAGGTTGGTTATTTTTATACCGGCCGGTCACTGCTTCATCTCTTAGGTTCCTACATTAAAACGATTAGCGTTATGGCGATTCAATCTGAGCCAACAATTGTAAACGAGGCCACCTCGATTTATGATGGGATTATTACCATGTTTACTAAAAATGCGGGAACTTTATACGTTGTTGATGGCGATTATTTATCAGGAGTTGTGTCGCGAAAAGATTTTATTAAGGCGATGATTGGCAGGAAAGAAGTCGAAAGCTTGCCAATTCCCCTTATTATGACCCGGATGCCTAATATTATTTACCTTGAATCTGACGAAAGTGTCTACGATGCAGCCTTTAAAACCATGCATTATGAGGTTGAATCACTGCCGATTGTAAGAAAAGAAACCGATGAAAGGGGCCAAGAGCGACTCCTCCTGATTGGTAAGGTGTCGCGCACCAATATAACCCGTTATGTCGTTAATATGGGAGGGGGTGCAGAATGATTGAAAATGATCTAAAATCGATTATCATCTATGTTGTTTCCGACAAACGAAATGAAGTCGGCGAGATGTTGGTTCGGTCGGCAAAAAGTTTTTTTAAGAAAAGCATTCGTGAAGTTAGGCTCCATCCCTTTGTTGACGATAATATCGGAATTGATTCAGTCCTTAATCTGGCTGTTCAAAATAAAGGTTTTGTTGTTTATTATTTTATATCACGTGAGCTGAAAGATTATTTTGAAAAAAAAATACATCGCCATGGCATCCCACATTACGATGCGAAAACGTCATTAGTTGAACGGCTATGGCAGAAAACAGGTGAAATTCCCTGTGCACAAGAACCATCAAATCTTGTTTTAGATACTGAATACATAAAAAAAATAGAAGCTATCGAGTATGCAATCCGCTGTGACGATGGCAAAAATATCAAAGAATTAATCTATGCCGATATTATTGTTATTGGCATATCGCGAACATCGAAAACGCCAATTAGTATTTATCTGGCTAATAAGCAATATAAGGTAGCTAATATTCCACTGATGCCCGAACTTGAACCACCAAAGGTTCTCTTCGAGATTCCTAAAGAAAAAATATTTGGATTAATCCTAGAACCGCATCGGCTAGTAAGAATTCGTTCCGAACGGGTTCGGTCCATGGGCCTAAAGGGAGAATCGTTTTACGGCAACTATGAACGGGTAATGACTGAGTTAGAAAAAGCACAAGAGCTTTTTGATAAAATAGGATGCACTGTTATTGACGTGACGTCTAAGGCAATTGAAGAAATTGCGGTCACGATACTTGCACATGTTAAAAGGAGGAGTTAAGATGGTTAAAAAATGGGTTTATTTGTTTGAAGAAGGTAATGCTACAATGAAGGCATTGCTCGGCGGAAAAGGTGCTAATTTAGCAGAGATGACGAACATTGGTTTACCGGTGCCACAAGGCTTTACGGTGACAACTGAGGCCTGTACGGAGTATTATGCGCAAGGTAAAAAATTAACGGATGAAATTATTCAACAAATTGATGAAAGCCTAAAGAAGCTTGAAGCAATCAACCAGAAAGAATTTGGCTCAATAGAAAATCCACTGCTGATCTCTGTTCGGTCGGGTGCTAAATTTTCAATGCCCGGTATGATGGATACCATTTTAAACCTCGGTCTTAATGACGAAACAATTAATGGCATTATCGCAAAGACAAATAATGAACGTTTTGCTTATGATAGTTATCGCCGTTTTATTCAAATGTTTGCTGATGTCGTTCAGGAAATTGATAAAGATAAATTTGAAGCTGTCTTAGATCGGATTAAAGAAGAAAAAAATTACGAAAATGATACCGATTTAACAGCGCAAGATTTAAAGCAGGTAGTTGTTGAATATAAAGCAATTGTCAAAGAAGAAACGAAACGTGATTTCCCTCAGGATCCTCATGATCAATTAATTATGTCGATTGAAGCTGTTTTCCGGTCATGGGATAATAACCGGGCCAGAAGTTACCGGAATTTAAACGAAATTCCCCATGATATTGGAACCGCTGTTAATGTCCAAGCCATGGTTTATGGCAATATGGGAGATGATTGTGGGACCGGTGTGGCCTTTACCCGTAATCCGGCCACCGGCGAAAACAGATTATTTGGGGAGTTTTTAATTAACGCCCAAGGCGAAGATGTTGTTGCCGGCATTCGGACCCCCAAAGATATTGAAGAATTAAATCAACTTATGCCAGAAATTTATAAGGAATTTCATGAAATTGGTGAAACCCTTGAAAACCACTATCGGGATATGCAAGATATTGAGTTTACCATCGAGCAGGGCAAACTTTATATGCTACAAACGAGGACAGGAAAACGAACAGCGACAGCGGCCCTGCGGGCAGCCGTTGAAATGGTTGAAGATGGAATGATTACTAAAGAAGAAGCAATTCTAAGGCTCGATCCAATCACCCTCGATCAATTACTCCACCCGACCTTTGAAGCCAAGGCCTTAAAAGCGGCAGAAGTCATTGCCACCGGCCTCCCCGCTTCCCCCGGTGCAGCAACCGGTCGCGTTTACTTTACGGCAGAAGCCGTTTGTGAGGCAGTTGCTCATGGCGAAGAAGTCATTTTGGTACGAAAAGAAACCTCGCCTGAAGATATTGAAGGCATGTATGCAGCTAACGGCATTATGACTGCTCGCGGTGGGATGACCTCGCATGCAGCCGTTGTCGCAAGGGGGATGGGTAAGTGTTGTGTCGCTGGTTGTGAAGCGGCTAAGGTTGAAGAAGATTTGAAAAAATTTACAGCCAGTGGCCAAGTCTTCCACGAAGGAGACTACATCTCACTCGACGGTAGTACCGGAACTGTTTATAAGGGCAGCATTAAAACAGTTACCCCAGAATTATCCGGTTATTTTGCAACCATAATGGAATGGGCCGACAGTTATCGGACGATGAAGATCCGCACCAATGCCGATACTCCGAGAGATGCTGAAGTTGCAGTCTCATTTGGAGCAGAAGGGATTGGGCTTTGCCGAACGGAACACATGTTCTTTGGCGAAGAACGAATCGCTAGTGTCCGGCGGATGATCTTATCAGAGAAGAAGGAACAACGTGAAAAAGCACTAGCTGAAATACTACCCATGCAAAAAGAAGATTTTGTCGGAATCTATAAGGCAATGGAGGGACGACCCGTCACTGTCCGACTCCTTGATCCGCCCCTACACGAGTTTCTACCGACGGTAAAAAAAGATATTAAAAAATTAGCCAAAGAAATGGGAATCACCTATGAGGACATGGTCATTGTGATCGAAAGCCTTAAAGAGTTTAATCCCATGCTTGGCCATCGTGGTTGTCGCTTAGCCATTAGCTATCCAGAAATAGCTGAAATGCAGGCTCGGGCAATTATGGAAGCGGCGATTGAAGTAAAAGAATCAGAAGGTTTCGATTTAGTACCAGAAATCATGATTCCTTTGATTGGAATCAATGAAGAACTTCTTTACTTAGAAAAAGTTATTCGCGGCGTCGCAGAAGCCGTGAAAGAAGAAAAGAACTCAGATATTGAGTATCTGGTTGGTACGATGATTGAAATACCCAGAGCAACCTTGATTGCCGATAAAATCGCCGAGCGAGCAGAGTTCTTTTCCTTTGGAACAAATGATTTAACGCAAATGGCTTATGGTTTCTCAAGAGATGACGCCGGCAAATTTATCACTGACTACAAAAATAAAGGCATTATGACCAATGATCCTTTCCAAAGCATCGATGTTGAAGGAGTTGGTGTTTTAGTCGAAAAAGCGGTTGAACTTGGTCGCAAAACAAAGCCGGACTTAAAAATTGGGGTTTGTGGTGAACACGGGGGAGATCCTAAATCGGTTATCTTCTTCCACAAGGCGGGACTTGATTATGTTTCCTGCTCACCCTTTAGAGTACCGATTGCCCGTTTAGCAGCAGCTCAGGCGGCCTTAAGCGAGTAATAAGATATTATAAAGAAGATAGATAAAGAGGTTTTTGCACAATAGCCAAAGTAGGGCGGTGCAAAAACCCTCTTTTTATGTTAAACTTAAAACGCCTTTAGAGGCGTTTCTTCTTGTGTGAAAATTTAAACAAGAGAATGCTTGCTTAATTACGTGTTTAATAAGATAAAAAGGGTAAATATAAAAATGAGTAGTAATAATAAAAAAAGATTATAGAATACAAAAAGATAGGAAAAGAAATGGCAAATTATTATTCAGAGGACTTGATTCAAACGGTCATTGATGCCAATGATCTTGTTGATCTTATTTCGGGCTATCTGACATTAAAGCGAACGGGTCAGTCCTATAAAGGGAACTGTCCTTTTCACAATGAAAAAACACCGTCTTTTTCAGTATCGAGCGAAAAACAATTGTATCATTGTTTTGGCTGTGGTGCCGGTGGAAACATCATTACCTTTGTAATGGAGATGGAAAAACTCTCTTTTATCGATGCCCTTAAATACCTTGCAGAACGGTCTAATATTGTCCTCCCAGATCAACAAAAGACAGACCAAGACCAGTCAAACTATGAACATAAAAAAAGATTATTCGCCTTGCACCGGGATGCGGCTAATTTTTTATACAAAAACTTATCGGTCAATCAATTGGCTTTAAATTATTTGGTCAAGCGAGGGATTTCTTTAAAGACCATTAAAACATTCGGTTTAGGCTATGCTAAAGACGAATGGAATGACTTAGAGAATTATTTAAAATCACAAAACTATTCTGATGATGAACTGCTTGATTCAGGATTGATTATGGTCTCGCAAAACAAACGGTTGTACGATCGCTTTCGTGACCGCTTGATGTTTCCGATTCTAAATCCAAGAAAACAGATCCTTGGCTTTGGTGGCCGGATCATGACTAAGGACAGTAAGGCCCCTAAGTATCTAAATTCTCCCGAAACACAGATATTTTCCAAAGGTTACGAGTTATACAATTTAAATAATGCTAAAAACTTTTTAGACAATGGTCAATTATATATTGTCGAAGGCTATATGGATGTGATCTCCTTATACGAAAAAGGCATTAAAAATGCCGTCGCCTCACTGGGAACGGCCTTTACGCCTTTTCATGGAAAGCTTCTAGAACGCTATACAAGCGAAATCATTCTAGTTTTTGACGGCGACGCTGCCGGCCAGGCAGCCATTGAAAAAGCCATGAATGCCTTGAAAAAAACTCGTATTAGTGTTAAGATTATACGCCTTCCTAAAACAGAAGATCCCGATTCCTTTATTCAGAAGTATGGGCTTCAAATGTTTAAGGACTTAACGAAAAAGGCCTTAACGGCAATTGAATACCAATTAATCCGCCTTAAAGATCAGTTTGATCTTACACAGACGGATGGTCGAATTGGCTATGGAAATGAAGCCATTCAAATTTTAAAAGATGTAAATTCCAAAGTAGAAATTGACTTTTACAGCCAGCAGGTTGCCAAGGAGACGGGAATTAGTCAAAATGTTATTCGCTCCGAAATAATTCGCGGTCGAGCAGGAAAAGGACCTGAAAAATTACAGGCAAAGATAGGCCTTGAAAGCCAGTCACAAGTTGTTCCAAAGGCCTATGAAAAGGCCCAGGAACTGCTTATTCGTTATTGTCTTCAGCATCCCAAACAAGCAAATCAAATTCCTGAGGCCTATTTAACGCTTGATTTGTTTAAAGATGTAATCAGAGAATTAGCGGCCAATAGTGATCGTGATGGCAAAGAATTGATTGCAAAATTTCAAACCAGTCCTGACATTGAGGAGATTGTCAAATTGATGATGGATGATGAAAAAGTAAGTGAGCTTGATTTCCAAGATGCATTAGAAATCGCCAAGCGTTTTCATTTAGAAGGACAGATTGATAAGATTTTGGAGGACATTCAAGGGGCAACACAAGATGGGGATGATCTTCGGCTGGCAAGATTGATGAATGAACTAATTGAAATAAAGAAAATGATGAAGGAAAATAAGAGGCGATAAAATGGGAAAAAAAGAAGAAGTGAAAAATAGTCAAAGTGATGAAATGGCAATTATCCTTGAAAAGGTGGCAGTTGAAAAAATTCCTGAAGTTCAGGTTCTTTGTCAGCGGGGAAAGGCAAAAGGAAATTTAAATAATCAAGATTTTGAAAAATGCCTTGACAAGTTAGATTTAGACCCAGAGGAGATTGACGCTATTTATCTCTACCTTCAAAAAGAAGGGATTGAAATTGAATTCACCGACCTAGAAATAGAAGTTGAGGCTAATGAGGCCGAAAACCTAGAAGCTGAAAATAAAAAAGAAATGGAATTGGCGGATGCCGTGTCTGTCAACGATCCCGTCCGTCTTTATTTAAAGGAAATTGGAAAAGTAGCCCTCTTAACCGGTGACCAGGAAAGAACCCTCGCTAAACGGATGGAAGATGGGGATGAAGATGCAAAAAAAGAGTTAGCTGAAGCCAATCTACGCCTAGTTGTCAGTATAGCAAAGCGTTATGTGGGACGGGGCATGTCCTTTCTTGATCTAATCCAAGAAGGCAATCTGGGACTGATTAAAGCGGTTGAAAAATTTGACTACACCAAGGGTTTTAAGTTTAGCACCTACGCGACCTGGTGGATTCGTCAGGCGATTACCCGGGCGATAGCTGATCAAGCCCGAACCATTCGGATACCGGTTCACATGGTTGAAACGATTAATAAACTAATCCGCGTGTCAAGGCAATTGCTGCAAGAATATGGACGGGAACCAACTCCAGCAGAAATTGGCAAGGAAATGGGATTTACGGAAGAAAAAGTTCGCGAAATTCAAAAGATTGCCCAAGACCCGGTCTCATTAGAAACACCGATTGGTGAAGAAGAAGACAGCCATTTGGGTGATTTCATCGAGGATGAAGGGGCTTTAGCACCAGCCGAGGCGGCCTCCTATGCCCTCCTAAAAGAGCAATTAATGGAAGTGTTAAATACCTTGACTGAGCGAGAAGAGAAAGTCTTAAGGTTGCGCTTCGGGCTCGATGACGGGAGAGCCCGAACCCTTGAGGAGGTCGGAAAAGAATTTAATGTCACCAGAGAGCGAATCAGGCAAATTGAAGCAAAGGCCCTGAGGAAACTAAGGCATCCAAGTCGTAGTAAAAAATTAAAGGATTATTTAACTTAAAATGCAAATTGACTTAAAAATGAGACTGGCAAAGATTGCTGATTTACTTGAAAATATCGATTGTTTAGCCGATATTGGCACCGATCATGGCTATTTGCCAGTTAAATTGATCCAGGAAAAGCGGATAAAAAAAGCGATCGCCGCTGATATTAATCCCACGCCA
This sequence comes from uncultured Lachnospiraceae bacterium, assembly GCA_964632785.1. Taxonomy (GTDB): domain Bacteria; phylum Bacillota; class Clostridia; order Eubacteriales; family Eubacteriaceae; genus Acetobacterium. The sequence continues at coordinate 18,065 of CAZWEU010000018.1, forward strand.
CTGAATAAAGCACGATCAATCATTGCCGAAAGTAAACTTCAAGGCTTCATTGAGACCCGACTTGGTTCGGGTCTTTCTGTGCTTGAGCCTGGTGAAGCAGATGGGCTTGTGATTGCCGGTATGGGTGGGATTCTTATTTCTGAGCTTTTAGGTGACCAAGAAGAGGTGGCTAAATTATGCAAATGCTTAATTCTTCAGCCGATGAATAATCAGAGTCATTTAAGGCGTTTTTTGGAGGAAAATAATTATCGTATCACAAAGGAAAGCTTGGCTTGCGAAGGTCAACGAATTTATCAAATTCTTAGCGTTGAAGCAGGACTAATGAAGATGAATCATCCACTTGAGTACGCGCTCGGTTATCGCTTTATGGATAGTAGAGAGCCATTATTAAAGGATATGATTAGGCGCAAACTGGCCATAGAAATTAAAATCCGGGACCAGACCAGCAAAAAAAAGACGGTTGCGGCCCAAGAACAATTTATTAAAAGTTGTCGTTATATTAAAGCACTAGAGGAGGTACTGCATGACAATAAGACTAAGTGAAATTATCCACAGCCTAGAAAGAATTGCCCCTAAAAGCTTGGCTGAAGCTTGGGATAATGTTGGACTTCAAATGGGGGCGTCCAAGCAGGAAATTAAAAAAATTCTGCTAACCTTGGATGTGACGGAAGATGTTGTCAAAGAGGCGATTAACCAGAATGTCGATTTAATTCTTTCCCACCATCCCTTTATTTTTAAAGGCTTAAGGACCCTATCTTTGGACACTGATAAAGGACGGCTTATTAAGACCTTGATCCAAAATGACATTGCCATTTATGTGGCCCATACGAATCTAGATAAGGCAGAGTTTGGATTAAATGCTTATGTTGCTAAAAAACTAGGCTTGGGAGCGATCGCCTCACTTAATCCCGAAGAAGATTTAGAAAACGATCATGGCCTTGGAAAAATAGGAAACCTTGAGTGGCCATTATCAGCTGATGAATGGCTGGCGGTGGTTAAGAAAAATCTTGAAATTGACGATCTCTATGGGGCTGGTCAAGTAGCAGAAAAAATAAAAAAAGTGGCTCTTTGTACGGGCTCAGGCTCTGATTTAATGGGCCTTGCCAAGCTAAAAAAGGCTGACGTTTTTATTACTGGGGATATGAAATACCACGATGGACAAAGAGCCGAAGAGCTCGGTTTATGGGTCTTAAATGCCGGCCATTTTGGGACTGAAAAATGGGTAAGTGCTTGCTTTGAAGAAATCCTCCAAGGTCAATTGGGTAAAAGGTGCCCGATTTTGATCCGATCTGATGCGTCGAAAGGGTTTTTTGAAAAATATGAGTAGCTTTAAATGCGTCAATCAGGTATAATGGAAGTCTAGTAAATCAAATAGTCGCAATCGCTTGATTGAGGAAAGTCCGAGCTCCACAGAGCAGGGTGCCGGGTAACGCCCGGTGAAGGTGACTTCAAGGCCAGTGCAACAGAAAGCAAACCGCCAGTAATGGTAAGGATGAAAGGGTGAGGTAAGAGCTCACCAATGGTGTTGGTAACACATCAGTTAGGTAAACCCCACCTGGAGCAAGACCAAGAACGGATGGAAAAGGCAATGGCTCGTTGCTATCCTATGGTAGGTCGCTAAAATTTATTGGCGACAATAAATTGAGATAGATGACTATTGAAACAGAACTCGGCTTATCGATTTAGTAGAAAAAAATTGTGCATGCGTGCGCAATTTTTTTTGTTTTTTGCATAAAAAAATAGTATTAGCATTTGGATTTGTGTAAAAGTCAAAGTTAGGGGTAAGCTTATTAGTAAATGAAGGTAATAGGAGGTTATTGATGAAGAACATTTTATTAGTGGGAACCTTTGATACAAAGGGGCAAGAATTTGAATTTGTAAAAAACTTAATTGAAAAGCAAGGTTTAAAAACGACAACCATTGACTGTGGAGTAATTGGCCAAGCTCCATTTAAAGCCGATTTTACTGCTGATCAGGTTGCTCAGGCCGGCGGCTCGTCAGTCAAGGCCTTGCGCGAAAAAAATGATCGGGGCATGGCCATTGACCTGATGACCGCAGGGGCGATTAAAGTAGTTGCAGAGCTTCTAGAAGCCGGAAAAGTCCAGGGTGTGATCGGTTTGGGTGGATCAGCGGGAACAACCATTGCCACTTCTGTCATGCGCAGTCTTGCGGTTGGGATCCCGAAAGTGATGGTATCGACCGTGGCCTCAGGCAACACAAAAGCTTATGTGGGTGAAAAAGACATTACCATGATGTATTCAGTTGTTGATATTTCGGGAATTAACAGTATCTCCAACCAAATTCTGGCCAATGCGGCCCATGCAATTGTCGGAATGGTTGCTCATGAGGTACCTGAATTAACAGAGCATCGGCCATTGATCGCTGCCACCATGTTCGGGGTAACCACTGCTTGTGTTACTGTAGCCCGAGAGTATCTTGAGTCAAAAGGTTATGAAGTATTGGTCTTTCATGCCACCGGTGCTGGGGGGATGGCCATGGAGAGCCTGATTGAATCGGGCTATATCGTCGGGGTTTTTGATGCGACGACAACCGAATGGTGTGATGAAATTGCCGGTGGGGTTTTTTCAGCCGGTCCCCATCGCTTAGAAGCAGCAGCGAAAAAAGGGATTCCGCAAGTGGTCTCGACAGGAGCCTTAGATATGGTTAATTTTGGGGCTATTGATACGGTACCGGAAAAATATAAGAATCGAAATCTTTATAAACACAATGCCAGTGTAACTTTAATGCGAACAACGCTTGAAGAATGCTCGCAGTTGGGTAAAATCATTGCTGGAAAACTAAATATGGCAAGCGGTCCAGTCGCCTTATTTTTACCACTTAAAGGGGTATCGGCAATCGATGTTGAGGGGGCGCCGTTTTACGGTCCGAAAGAAGATGCCGAATTATTTAAGCAATTACGCCATCACCTTGACCCAAAGGTAGAGTTAGTCGAAATGGATACGGACATCAATGATGAGGCCTTTGCCTTAGCGATGGCAAAACGATTAGTCGAAATGATTGAAAACAAATAAAATTAAAGGAGAAGAAGATGGCAATTAAACGTAAAGAAGTATTAAGGCGCTTAAGAGAACAAGGTGAAAAAGGGATATCGGTAGTGGGAGCCGGCGCTGGAACAGGGATTTCGGCAAAATGTGCTGAAGCTGGGAATGTGGATTTAATTATTATCTACAACTCCGGACGTTACCGAATGGCTGGTCGAGGCTCACTCGCGGGATTACTATCTTATGGTGATGCTAATGCGATTGTCATGGATATGGCTCGCGAAGTCTTACCGATTGTTAAGGATACGCCAGTATTAGCCGGGGTTTGTGGAACCGATCCCTTTAGAGATATGGACGTTTTCTTAAAAGAACTTAAACGAGTCGGTTTTTCAGGGGTTCAAAACTTTCCCACCGTTGGTCTTATTGATGGTGTCTTTAGACAAAATCTGGAAGAAACAGGTATGGGCTATGATTTAGAGGTAGAGATGATCAAAAAAGCCCATGAACTGAAACTAGTGACGACCCCTTATGTCTTTAATGTTGAAGAAGCAAAGAAGATGACAGCAGCAGGCGCTGATGTCCTCGTTGCCCACATGGGCCTAACCACCAAGGGCAGTATTGGGGCGGAGTCAGCAAAGACCTTAGATGACTGTGTTAAGCTAACCCAAGAAATTTGTGATGCCGGGAAAGCAGTTAATCCTGATGTTTTAGTCATCGTTCATGGTGGACCCGTTGCTGAACCTGAGGATGCGAAATATGTTCTAGATCGGACAGAAGGGGTTTGCGGTTTCTTTGGAGCCTCAAGTATTGAGCGGTTGCCAACAGAAGTTGCGATTACCAAGCAAGTTAAGGACTTTAAAAAATTAACAATTTAATATTAATACAAAACTTAAAGAAAATAACTCTTAAGGGATAGAAACTTAAGGGTTGTTTTTTTCCTTTTGATTGTTGATGGGGATTTGGTATAATAAGGAAGACATTATGAAAATGGAGAAAGTAGTTGGAAAAATCAAAGGATTCAATAGCGCTTACAATTGATTGCGGAACAGGAAGTATCCGGGCGATTCTTTTTGATGCTAAGGGTAATCAATTAGCAATGACTAAAAAAGTGTTTACTGGTTATTATTCGCAAAATTTTAATTGGAAAGAGGCTCCTCCGAAAATGTTTTGGGACGGCTTGGTCCAAGTTGTTCAAGAACTTAAGAAAGAAAATCCCGAAGAATTCAAAGGAATTGAGGGCATGACAATTGCCTGCCAACGTGATACGATTAGCCTAGTAGATCAGAATGGTTTAGCCCTACGAGACTTTATCATCTGGATGGATCGGCGCGAGATCGACAAGCCACTCCCTCACCCCTGGCCCTATCGTTTGCTTTTTAGACTGATTGGTTTTACCGATTATGCTAATTCCTTTAGCACCACCAATCATGCCCATTGGATTAAAATAAATGAAGCCGAAATTTGGGCAAAGGCGGATAAACTTGTTTTCTTATCAACCTATTTAATCGCCCAATTAACCGGGAAAATCGTTGAGAGTCGTTCAGCCATGGCGGGCCATGTCCCCTTTAATACCAAGAGCAAAGAATGGTGCCATCCTTACGATGTCAAAGCCATTCTTCTGCAAATTGAAGATGAAAAACGCGTTGACCTGATTGATTCATGCCAAGTGTTTGGCCATTTAACAAAATCTGCAGCAAAACAACTGGGTTTAGCAGAGGCCTGTAAGGTGATCGCCTCGGGAACTGATAAGGGGTGCGAAACCTTAGGAATCGGGGGGATGACACCGGATATTGCCAGCGTCTCACTGGGGAGCCAAGTTACCGTGGAGGTGACGACAAAAAAATATGTTGAACTCTACCCCTTTTATCCCTCCTTTCCAGCTGTGCAAATGGACAGCTATAATCCTGAGGTAACCATTTACCATGGTTTCTGGCTGGTTGATTGGTATATCAAGGCTTTTTTGCCCCATGAAAACCCTAACCATGTTCATAGCCTGCTTGATGATTATTTAAGACAAACCCCACCAAGGGCCGGTGGCTTGGTTCACCAGCCTTATTGGGGGCGAGAAGCGTTCAGGCCAGCAGCTAAGGGTTCCTTAATTGGGCTGATGGAAGGCCATGATAAGCGCCATATCTATCGTTCTTTTATTGAAGGTCTAGGCTATGGGATCTTAGAAGGCATTGAGCGAATTGAAAAAAAGACTAAGGTCAAAATTAAAAAAATTGGACTCTCAGGTGGTGGTTCAAAGAGTGATGAAATTGCCCAGATCATGGCTGATATTTTCAATCGACCGGTCTATCGGGTTCAAACTTTTGAGACCACCGGGCTTGGGGCTGCGATGGCTGTTTTTGTCGGCCTCGGCCTTTATTCGAGTTTAGACCTTGCTAGTGATGAGATGGTCAGAGAATCAAGGGTCTTTTATCCTGATGGCAAGAATCATGGCCTTTATCAAAAGACCTACCAAGGGCTATATAAAAAAATGTACAAACGGCTTAAACCTTTGTATACTAATTTTAAATAAAAAGTAAGGTCCTAAGCAGACATTACAAAGAAGAGGTCAAAATATAGATGAAAAATAATATTCGAATGGGAATTGACATAGGTTCAACAACCATCAAAATGGTAATTATTGATGACGATAATCAGATTATTTTCGAAGAATACCGCCGTCATTTATCCAATATAAAAAACATGATTGTCCAGCTTTTTAATGAAGCCTATGAAAAAATGGGTGATTTAACCTTACAAGCAAGTGTGACCGGCTCAGGTGGCCTGATGATTGCCGAGTGGCTAAAGATTCCCTTTGTTCAAGAAGTTGTAGCCGGGACACTAGCAGTTGAGCGGGAGATTCCAAGAACCGATGTGGCCATTGAATTAGGGGGCGAAGATGCTAAAATAACTTTCTTTAAGGGGACCATTGAGCAACGGATGAATGGCACCTGTGCCGGTGGTACCGGGGCCTTTATTGATCAGATGGCCAGTCTTTTAAAGACTGATGCGGAAGGTTTAAATACCTTATCTCGTTCCCACCGAACCATTTATTCGATCGCCTCACGGTGCGGGGTCTTTGCTAAAACCGATATTCAGCCATTAATTAATGAAGGAGCCGAAAAAGCCGATATCGCCGCTTCGATCTTTCAAGCAGTGGTCAATCAGACCATCAGTGGCCTAGCTTGTGGTCGCCCGATTCGGGGCAACATTGCTTTTCTCGGGGGGCCGCTTTATTTTTTATCAGAATTGCGAGAGCGTTTTATAAAAACCTTAAAATTAACTAAAGAGCAGATTATTTTCCCCGCTAAATCCAATCTTTTTGTGGCTCTAGGGGCGGCTTTTTCAGCTGGAAAAGAAGCCAAAACGAGCTTAAAAAAATTAACAAGCGCGGTCCAAAATTTAAACAACTTAATTCCAGCCCAAGTTGATCGCCTCGAGTCGCTTTTTTCCAATGAAGAAGAATTAAGGGCCTTTCAAGAACGCCACCAAAAAAATAGAGTCAGGCGGGGCGACTTAAAAACCCATGAAGGCCCGGTCTTTTTAGGGATCGATGTTGGCTCAACAACGACAAAAGCGGTCTTAATCGGTGAAAATGGTCAGTTATTATTTGACCACTACGGAAGCAACGAAGGAAAACCGCTAGGCAAAGCGATTAATATTATTAGAGAAATTTATCAGGTCTTACCGGACAAGGTTAAAATTGGCAAGGCAACAGTTACCGGTTATGGCGAAGCCTTGGTCAAAAAAGCCCTGAAAGTGGATATTGGTGAAATTGAAACGATCGCTCATTACAAGGGGGCGCGCTATTTCCAACCTGATGTTGATTTTATCTTAGACATCGGTGGCCAAGATATGAAATGCCTAAAAATTAAAAATGGGACCATCGATAGTATTATCTTAAATGAAGCCTGCTCGTCAGGCTGTGGGTCTTTTCTTGAAACCTTTGCAAAATCCCTTGATTTAGAAATGACAGAGTTTTCGCAAGTGGCATTATTAGCCAATAATCCAGTTGATCTGGGAACCCGGTGTACTGTTTTTATGAACTCGAAAGTAAAACAGTCGCAAAAGGAAGGGGCCGAGGTCGGTGAGATTTCAGCGGGCCTGTCTTATTCAGTGATCAAAAATGCCCTTCAAAAAGTCATTAAAATTCACGACCCTAAACAATTAGGCAAATCAATTGTCGTCCAAGGTGGGACCTTTAATAATTTAGCAGTTCTACGGGCCTTTGAAAAGGTCACAAGTAAAGATGTCGTTCGACCCGATATTGCTGGCTTAATGGGTGCCTATGGAGCCGCTTTAATTGCTAAAGAAGCCTATCAAGAGGGTGATCAAACGACTTTGCTGTCCGATGAAAAGCTAAAAAACTTTACCGTTAAGGTTAGTCACCGCCGGTGCGGAGGTTGTACCAATAGTTGTTTACTGACGATCAATCGCTTTAATGACCAAGTCAAACATATTACCGGTAATCGTTGTGAAATCGGCGAAGGAATTGCCGCTAATAAGAATGAGATCCCGAATTTATTTAAGTATAAATATCAGCGTTTATTTGACTATCAATCGCTAGCAAAAGATCAGGCCCCGCGAGGGCTTATTGGCATACCAAGGGTTTTAAATATTTATGAAAACTATCCTTTCTGGCATACTTTTTTTACTCAATTAGGTTATTCGGTTGTCCTCTCACCAGAATCTAATCGTGACGTTTACGAACAAGGAATGGAAAGTATCCCCTCAGAGTCGGTTTGCTATCCGGCAAAATTAGTCCATGGGCATATCCAATCATTGATTGATTCGGGCATCGAGTTGATTTTTTATCCTTGTATCCCTTATGAAGAGAAAGAATATGACAATACCGATAACACCTATAATTGCCCCATTGTTATGTCCTATCCAGAAACGATCAAACACAATCAAGATGATTTAAAAAATGACGCTATTAAATACTTAAATCCCTTTCTACCACTTAATGATCATAAGCGGCTTAAGGTTCGCTTAGTTGAAGTTTTAGAGCCCCTAGGAATAAAAAAAGATGAAGTGATCAAAGCCGTTGACAAGGGGATGATCGAAAAGGATCGCTTTAAAGAGGACGTCCAAAAAAAGGGTGAAGAAACCCTCGACTACTTACAGAAAACAGGTCAAAAAGGTGTCGTTTTAGCCGGTCGCCCATACCATCTCGATCCAGAAATCAGTCATGGTTTAGATAATATCGTAACCACCCTTGAAATGGCAGTCCTGACCGAGGATTCGATTGCCCACTTAGCCATCGAATCCAAGGATCAGCGCCTTCGTGTCTTGGATCAATGGATGTACCATAGTCGTCTCTATCGGGCGGCCATGGTGGTCAACCAACATCCCTTTTTGGAACTGGTCCAATTGACATCCTTTGGCTGTGGCTTAGATGCGGTAACCTCGGAGCAGACTCAAGACATCCTCGAGAGTCATGGTAATATTTATACGATGATTAAAATTGATGAGGTCAATAACTTGGGGGCGATCCGAATTCGGATGCGGTCACTAAAGGCGGCCATGCTTGAACGCGAAAAGGATGATAAAACCCTCAGCCCAGTCATCATTCCCAAACCGGTTAAATTCACCCGGAAGATGAAAAAAAATCATACCATTTTAGCCCCCCAGATGTCACCCATCCACTTTGTCTTTATCCAAGAAGCCTTAGAAAGCCAAGGTTTTAATGTCGAAGTCATGCCAAGTGTCGATAAAAAGGCCATTGATGAAGGCTTAACCTATGTTAATAATGATGCCTGCTACCCGACTATTATTACCGTTGGTCAAATTATGGAGGCTTTAAAATCAGAGCGTTATGATCTTGACAATGTCTCTGTGATTATGACTCAAACTGGTGGTCCTTGTCGGGCATCAAATTATGTGTCCTTTATCAGAAAAGCCCTGAGCTCAGCCGGCATGTCGCAGATTCCGGTGATTGCCCTAAGTGCCATTGGCCTTGAAAGTAATCCTGGCTTTAAGCTAAAATTACCCTTAATCAAACGTTTTTTAATGAGTGTCGTTTATGGTGATCTCTTCCAGCGCTTGACCAGTGGAAGTCGGCCTTATGAACGTTATGAGGGGTCAACAGAAGCCTTGTACCAGTATTGGAAGAAGTCTGCTTGTGAAAACATCCGTGATGGAAATAGCCAGAAATTCAAGAAAAATATCGATCAAATTGTTTTGGAGTTTGATGCCCTACCGCGACTCGATAAAGTGCTTCCTAAGGTAGCCATCGTTGGTGAGATCCTAGTTAAATACCATCCGACGGCCAACAATAACCTCCAAAGGGTCCTCGAAGATGAAGGGGCAGAGGTTGTCATGCCTGATTTAATGGATTTCTTCTTGTATTGTGCCCATAATCAGATCTTTAAGTATGAAGAATTAGCTGGAAGCAAACGGGCCATGAATATTTCTAAATTTATTATCCAGACCTTGGAATGGTATCGAAAAGAAATGAAGCAGGCCTTGTACGAAAGTAAGCATTTTTCACCACCCACAACCATAGAAGAAAAGGCAAAAAAAGCCCAAGAATTGATTTCGCTAGGCAATCAGGGGGGCGAAGGCTGGTTTTTAACGGCCGAGATGATGGAATTAATTGAAGAGGGGGTGGAAAACATCGTTTGTGTTCAACCCTTTGCTTGTTTACCCAATCATGTGATGGGAAAAGGAATGATTAAACCAATTCGCGAAAGGTATCCCAAATCAAATATTGCCCCAATCGATTATGATCCCGGTGCCAGCGAGGTTAATCAACTAAACCGGATTAAATTGATGATGGAAACAGCGCGTAAAAACTTGTTAACATAGAAAATAATATAAAAAAAGCGGAACTGCTTGGCAGTTCCGCTTCTAAATGAAAAAGGGGAGTAATTCATTTAGGGATAAATAGTTGTGATGATCTTATTATAGAAAAAAATGCTAAACAATTCAATCCCTTTTTTACGGGTATCGTTTTCAAATTGCAATAAAGGCTGATAGGCTTAATGAAAGCTTAACAAAGCCTCTAGTTTGCTGAATAAAACTGGTTTAAGCCAATGATAATAAATAAAAAGGAGCTTTAAAATGTTGAAAAAAGCAATAATACTAATTTTTACACTGCTGCTAATGACCACCTTAGCAGGTTGTCAACCACCGGTCGAGGAAAAAGCGACTTCGATGCTAACCATTTCAGCGGCGGCTAGCTTAAAAGATGCCTTGACGGAAATTAAGGACTTATATTCTAAAGAAGAGCCAAACACAGAAGTAACCCTAACTTTTGGCCCCTCTGGATCACTGGCCGAGCAAATTAAACAAGGGGCCCAAGTTGATGTTTTTTTATCGGCCTCAACAAAGTATATGGATGATCTAAAAGATACTGGTGAGATCGATGAAACAAGCTTAAGGGATTTACTGGCCAATGAAGTGGTCTTAATTGCCCCTAAGGATTCGACCATATCAATTACTGATTTCTCCCAGCTTATTGATCCCGCAATAGTAAAAATTGCTATTGGTGAGCCAAAAACAGTCCCGGCTGGCCAATATGCTAGCGAGGTCTTTGCTTTTTATAATCTTCGAGACCAACTTAGTGATAAAATCGTCTATGGTAAGGATGTTAAAGAGGTCTTAACTTGGGTTGAAACGGGAAATGTTGATGTCGGCCTTGTTTATGCGACGGATGCCAAGGTATCGGATTTAGTTAAGATTTTGGTAACCGCACCGGCGGAGTCCCACCAAGCGATTATTTACCCGACAGCGATTATTAACTCTAGCCAAAACCCTCAGGGGGCTAAAGCATTTAGTGATTTTTTAACCACCGATGCCGCCATGGAAATCTTTGCAAATTATGGATTTGAAGCAGTCTAGTAAGCTTATTAAGGATAATAGTAAAATAATAAATAAAGGAAGTGGTTAAGATTAGTTTTGATTTTTCACCGGCTTGGATTTCAATTAAGGTAACCTTGACAGCGACAACAATTATCTTTTTTATTGGTCTGACTGTCGCTTGGCTGATGACCAACTACAAGGGGAGGTGGAAGGGCTTGATCGATGGGATCCTAACCCTCCCCCTAGTCTTACCCCCGACGGTGGCCGGCTTTGCCATCCTCCTATTGATTGGAAAAAATGGACCAATTGGTAACTTTTTAAATATCTTTGGGGTAAACATTATTTTTTCGTGGTATGCAGCAGTGATTGCCGCCATTGTGGTGGCCTTCCCCTTGATGTATAAGACGACCATGGGTGCCTTTGAGCAGATCGATCCCAATGTCCTTAGTGCTGCTAGAACGCTAGGTGCTTCGGAGTGGAAGGTCTTTTGGAGGGTGGCGGTTCCGATTGCCTGGCCCGGTATTGCAGCAGCGATTGCCTTAACCTTTGCCCGTTGCCTTGGCGAATTTGGTGCCACCTTAATGGTTGCCGGTAGCATACCGGGAAAAACCGAAACGATCCCGATCGCCATTTACTTTGCCACCCAAAGCGGTGAGAAAGAAGTTGCCCTCGTCTGGGTAATGATTATCTTTGCGATTTCATTAACCGTTCTGGTGATCAATAATTATTGGAATAATTACAAGAAAAAAGCACGCTATAGCGCCGGGGAGTGACCAAATGGAATGTGAGATCGCAATTAAAAAGAAGCTTGGGGCCTTTGAACTGGATGTAAAATTAAAGTCTCAGCAAGATGTTATTGGCATTTTGGGGGCTTCTGGCTCGGGCAAAAGTATGCTTTTGCGCTGCATTGCCGGTTTAGTAAAGCCGGATCAAGGAAAGATTATCATCAATAAACGAGTTTTTTTTGATTCAGAAAATAAAATCAACTTATCCATGCGGCAACGAAAGGTCGGCTTTCTCTTTCAAAATTATGCCCTTTTCTCCAATATGACGGTTGATGAAAACATTGCCTTTGGCTTGGATAAATTAGCCAAGCCAGAAAGAAGTGAGCGAGTGCGGCTCCTCCTTGAGAAATATCACTTAGGCGATATTGGCAGGCGCTACCCCAGCCAAATATCGGGCGGCCAGCAACAACGTGTAGCCCTTGCCAGAGCCGTCGCCGTTGAGCCGGAGATCCTCCTACTCGATGAGCCTTTCTCGGCTTTGGATATTCATTTGAGAAATCATATGATGAAGGAAATGTCACAATCGCTTAAGGCTTTTAAGGGACTGACTCTTTTTGTTACCCATAATCGGGAAGAAGCTTACCGCTTATCCGACTATATTGCTGTCTTTAATAGGGGAAAAGTTGAGGTTTTTGGGCAAAAAGATGCCATCTTTAAGCACCCGGCCTCCCTAGAAACGGCAAAAATAACCGGCTGTAAGAATATCGCTAAAGCAAGACGCCTTTCAGAAAGGTCTGTCGATGTGCCAGAATGGGGGATAAGGCTGCAAACCAAGATGGTGGTTGAAGGTCAGACTGGATTTGTCGGGATTCGGGCAAACCAGATTAAAGTGGTCAATGACCAGAAAAAGCCAGGTCAGAATTATTTTAAGGCTTGGCTTGCTGATGAAAGTGTTGGCCCTTTTCGGACCTCATTGTATTTAAAGATCGGATCGAAACCGGAAAGCCTGGATGATTTTCATCTGCAATGTGAAATCAGTCGCGAGGGCCGGGATCAGTTAAAAAATCCGTTCGACCCTTTAGCGATTTACATTGATCCGGACCATGTCTTTTTTATTAAAGAATCAACGATAAGTGTCTAGTAGCTTGCTTTTCTCTAAAAGCGATAATAGGCCTTGGGCCATGATGCCAGTGACAATGCCAGTCAAGATGCCAATGAACATTAAGAGGGGAAAGTATAAAAAGAATAAATTAATGTTTTGCAGGACAAGGGCTGCGACGATGACCTGGCCCAGATTGTGAAAAATTGAACCGAAAACACTAATTAAAATAAGTGAGACCCTATTCTTGAAAAAACGGTAAAGGCTGGCCATGACCAAGAGACTTAAGAGGCCACCGGCTAAACTATAAAAAATCGAGAAAAAATTACCAAACATAAAGCCGCTTAAGAAAATTCGGGCGACCACAATAAGAAGGGCTAAAGGCCAGCCAAGTAGGAACAAGGAGATCATGGTGACAATGTTCGGCAAACCTAGTTTTGCCCCAGGCACTGGAAGGGGAAGGGGAATAAAGCTTTCAACATAACTAAGAATCAGGGCCAAAGAAACCAGCAAGCTTAGTAAGACCAAACGATAGGCTTTTGAATTAGTCTTCATTACTTAGTCACGATCTCGATAACTAATTTATGTGGCAGGCAAACAATTGTTTCACCAGCCTTTGAAATGGGGAAGTTTTTAACACAAATTTGATCGCGGCAATCAGCTGCTTCAATCCTAACGGTCTCATCTTCGATGATCAAGCGATTGTAGCCAAGGTCAGTTTGGAAAACTTCAGTTAAATTTTCATTAATGGGATAGAGGCCTAAAAGATCGCCTCTTTGTGTTACACGGGCGTATAAAGGCGCCTGGGTCTGATTGCTAAGATAAAACAAGCCAATTGCTAGGAGACTGATGGCGATGAGTGCGACAATGATCAGCACGTCCTTTTTTTTCATAATAACCGTTTACCTACCTTTGTTAAATGATTGTTTTAATGATGGATCCTATTCTATCTAAAAAAAAGCCTTTGGTAAAGTTTTAAAAATTTATCTTTTTCAAAAAGACTCTGTTATAATGTATGTGTTCAAATTAAAAGGGGGCTATGAAAATGGGCGTTCAGAAGAAAAAGCAATGGGAAATCGTCTTGATGGGAATGATCCTTGTGATGATTTTCTTTGCCTTAAGCAACAATCAATCAAATAAAACAATAACACAAACAGATTTTCTCTTAGATACCTTTGTCTCCGTGACCCTCTATGGTGAAAACGACGAAGCACTTCTCGAAAAACCTTTTCAACGAATAAAAGAACTGGAGAAACGATTGACCGCCTATGATGCTGCAAGTGATTTGGGCTTGATCAAAGAAAATGCCGGCCTGCAAGCAGTTACTGTTTCAGAGAATACCTTTGAAATCATTAAGGAAAGCTTTAAATATTCTAAACTTTCACAAGGAAAATTTGATGTAACGATTAACCCCCTTGTTGACTTGTGGGGAATTCATAGCCCTGAAGTTAGAAATCCACCAAAGGAAGAGGCTATTGCTGAGGCCATTGCTAAAATTGATTTTGAAAAAATAGAATTGGATGAGGCTCAGAAGACGGTGTACTTGACAAAGCCGGCCATGTCGATTAATTTGGGGGCGATTGCCAAAGGCTATATTGCCGATGAAATGATGAGCCTGTTAAAAGATCAAGGCGTTAGCCATGCTTTGATCAATTTAGGCGGGAATGTTCTTGTATTAGGGGGCAAGGACAATAAAACCTCTTTTAGCGTCGGGGTTGAAGACCCCCTAAATCCTGGTCAGGGCTATCTAGGGGTTGTTTCGATGGTGACGGGCTCGGTGGTAACATCGGGAAATTATGAACGTTACTTCACCGATTTCAAGGGCCGCCGCTACCATCACATCCTTGATCCGGATACTGGCTATCCCGCCGAAACTGGGTTAAACCAGGTAACTGTCTTGGCCAAGCAATCGATTGATTCCGATGCTTTGAGCACAACACTCTTTTTATTAGGTGCTGAAGAAGGAATGACCTTAGTTAAAAATTTAGATGGGGTGGAGGCTATCTTTGTCACTGATGGCAACGACATTATCTTAAGTCCGGGTGCGAAAGATCTATTTACCTTCAATGACGAAGACTATGGCGGCCGGTATCAATTAAAATAATAATCACATTAAAGGATGGAGAAAAAATGTATCAGGATTTTGCGAATGTATATGATGAATTGATGACAGAAATTGATTACGGCCAATGGGCTAATTATTTGCAACGGATGTTTTTTAATGCCAAGGATGAAATAAAGACTATTATCGAATTTGGTTGCGGTACCGGAAACATTACCTTAGAGTTAGCCGAAAAAGGCTACCAGATGACCGCTGTTGATTTGTCTGAGAGTATGTTGACAGTCGCCGATGAAAAAGCAGCTAAAATGGGAGTTAATAATATTGACTTTTATTTGGGGGATATGAGCAGTTTCCAGATTGATCAAAAGTTTGATGCTGTGATCGCTTGCTGTGACACTGTAAATTATTTAAAATCGATGGAAGATATCCACAGCTTCTTTTTGTCAAGCCTTGATTGCCTAGAAAAAGATGGTGTCTTAATCTTTGATATCAATACCACATCTAAGTACAAAAAGGTGATCGCCGATAACACCTTTATCTATAACCTCGATGATGTTTTTTGTGCCTGGGAAAACGAATTGATCAAAGACCAGGATAAGGTCGAATTTAATCTTACTTTCTTTGTTAAAAATGAAGATGATACCTACAACCGCTACGAAGAGAGTCAGGTCCAGTATTTTTATATGATTGAAGATATTCATCATTGTCTAAAAGATTCAGGCTTTAAAAATATGAAGTATTATGATTTTGGAACCTTCTTACAAGGGAGCAATGAGGGCGATCGGATCCAAGTTGTGGCCGAAAAAAAATAAAAAATAAAAGATATTGACAAAGAGATATAAGTACCGTATAATAACGTTTGTATCTCATCTGTTGGTCGCATAGCTCAGCTGGGAGAGC
>CAZWEU010000019.1:0-31930 GCA_964632785.1 uncultured Lachnospiraceae bacterium
ATTGAAAAAAATATTAAAGTAGATTATAATAAATCTATATTAGAAGCAATGAAGAGGACAAGTAGTCAGACAAAATTGACAGAGATTGGGTGTGTGGCTGAAAACACCTAAAAATAGTTTGATGAAAAACCACCTCGGAGCTGATGCCTGAAACTTTAAAGTTAGGGTTAATCCGGACCTGGCCGTTATCCAGTTTGAGAGAAATTAAATGGTAAATTTAATTTAAATTTGGGTGGAACCGCGCTAACTCGTCCCTTTGTGAAAACAAAGGGATTTTTTGCGTTTTAAAAGATGATTTAAAAGTATTTTAAAAGGAGACGACGATGATTGATGTACGATTAAAAGATGGCACGATTAAAAGCTATGAGCCTGGTATCACGGTTATGGAAGTAGCAAAAGATATCAGCCCGGCCTTAGCTAGAAATACATTAGCGGGTGAATTAGATGGCAAACTTGTTGATATTAGAGAGCCTATTACCAAAGATTCTGATCTGAATTTATTGAAGTTTGATGATGAGGGTGGGCAACATGCCTTTTGGCACTCAGGTTCCCACCTTTTAGCCCAGGCGGTCAAGCGCCTTTATCCTGAGGCCAAATTAGCCATTGGCCCAGCGATTGATAACGGCTTTTACTATGATATCGATGTTGATGTGATTATCACGCCTGAAATCATGGCAAAAATCGAAAAAGAAATGCAGAAGATCCTCAAGGAAAACCTTCCCATTACCCGCTTTGAAATGCCTCGTGATGAGGCCCTTCAAAAGGTAAAAGATGAAGGGGAAACTTATAAGGTTGAATTGATTGAAAATCTTCCGGAAGATTCTATTATTAGTTTTTATGGCCAAGGTGAATTTTCCGATCTTTGTGCGGGCCCACATCTGCCTAATCATAAAAACATTAAGGCTGTTAAGCTGCTAAGCCTAGCTGGAGCCTATTGGCGTGGTGATGAAAAAAATAAGATGCTCCAACGAATTTATGGGATCACTTTTCCCAAAAAATCGCAGCTCGATGAGCATTTAAAACGTTTAGAAGAGGCTAAAAAGCGAGATCACAGACGTTTAGGCAAAGAACTCGATCTTTTTTCCCTCCAAGAGGAAGGACCAGGTTTCCCCTTTTTTCATCCTAAGGGGATGATTATTCGAAATGAACTGGAAAGTTATTGGCGAGAAGAACATGAAAAACGGGGATATTCCGAAATCAAGACACCGACAATTCTCAATGCCGACCTGTGGAAACGTTCGGGCCATTGGGACCATTATCAGGAGAATATGTATTTGACCGAAATTGATGGCAGTTCTTATGCAATTAAACCGATGAACTGTCCTGGCGGCATGCTTGTCTACAAACGAAAAGGCCATTCTTACCGCGACTTGCCCCTGCGAATGGGTGAACTTGGCCTGGTTCACCGTCATGAGCTCCATGGAGCACTCCATGGCTTGATGCGGGTTCGAAATTTTACCCAAGATGATGCGCACATTTTTATGACCCCCGATCAAATTGAAGACGAAGTCATTAAGGTAATTGAATTAGCCGATGACATGTACAATGTTTTTGGTTTTAAATACAAGGTAGAGTTATCGACAAAACCAGAAGATGCCATGGGTAGCGATGAGGATTGGAATATTGCTACCGAAGCCCTGCGGAGTGCCCTGGTTAAGAAGGGGATTGACTACCGCTTAAATCCCGGTGATGGAGCGTTTTATGGTCCTAAAATAGACTTCCACTTAGAAGATAGTTTGGGCCGTACTTGGCAATGTGGGACTATTCAATTGGATTTTCAGATGCCGGAACGCTTTGACCTCAATTACATCGGGTCAGATGGTGAAAAACATCGGCCGGTTATTGTTCACCGTACTATTTTAGGAAGTATTGAACGGTTTTTTGGAATTCTAATTGAGCATTTTGCCGGGAAATTTCCCTTGTGGTTAGCCCCGATTCAAGTGATGGTTATTCCGGTGGCTGATGCCCATAATGAATTTGCCGAAAAAATAGGGAATGAACTAAAAGAAATCGGTGTTCGGGCCTCGATCGACCAACGGGGGGAAAAACTGGGTTATCGGATTAGGGAAGCCCAGATGGACAAGATTCCCTATATGTTGGTTGTTGGTGATAAGGAATGTGAAGGCGGCGACCTAGCCCTTCGGGTTCGTGATTCGGGTGAGGTTAAGCTAATCAATCTTGATGATTTGAAAGCAATGTTAAGCGAGAAAATTAAAACAAAGGAAATTTCACTGGATTAATGAAAAGATAACTTGACACGATTGTAGGCTTTGTATTATACTGGACAAGTAATAAAGTAGAGGATTCACACTTCTCACCTGATTTCTAATGGGAATAGGTTAATATCTGATTGAACAGAAATTTCAATTGCAGGTGGAGTGTGTCCGCCTGCAATTTTTTTATGGAGGTAATGTAAAATTAGCAAAAAAATTCAACACGAAATTAATAACGAAATTCGGGATCGTGAAGTCCGTGTCATCGATGAAACAGGTGAAATGCTAGGCGTGATGCAAACAAGAGAAGCAGCCCAGCTAGCAGAGGATAAAAATCTCGATTTAGTGAAAGTTTCACCTAATGCCAAGCCACCGGTTTGTAAGATTCTTGATTATGGAAAATATCGCTATGAAGAGATTCAGCGGATTAAAGAAGCAAAGAAAAATCAAAAAACTGTTGTGGTTAAAGAGATTCGTATGTCGGTTCGGGTTCAAGAACATGATATTAATGTAAAAGTTAAGAATTGCATCAAGTTTTTAGAACAAGGCAGCCGGGTAAAAGTAGCAATACGATTCAGAGGACGTGAAATGGCCTATACCGATCAGGGCAGGGTTGTATTGTTGGATTTCGCAAAACGAGTTGATGACATCTCTGTCATTGAAAAAACACCAAGAATGGAAGGACGGAGCATGGTCATGTATCTGGCTCCCCTAAAAGAAACGCCTTAAGTTTCATTGTTTCAAGAGTGAATACTTTAGTAAAAGCGTAAATTGATTATTAATAATTTAGCCAATCGAGAGGAGGAACGATCTATGCCAAAAATGAAAACACATCGTGGCGCTGCAAAGCGTTTTAGAATAAAAAAATCAGGGTTAGTTAAACGGTCCAAGGCTTATAAGAGCCATATTCTTACAAAAAAATCACCAAAACGAAAAAGAAATTTAAGAAAAGCGACTTATTTATCGCCAGCAGATGCAAAAGTTGTTAAATTAATGATAAAACGATGAAGATAGGAGGAAAAAACAATGTCTAGAATAAAAAAAGGCGTTAATGCCAAGAAAAAACATAAAAAAATATTAAAACTTGCTAAAGGCTATTATGGTACTAAGAGCAAGCTTTATCGGCCTGCTAATGAAGCCGTTATGCGAGCACTCCGATCTTCATATATCGGACGGAAAGAAAAGAAACGGAACTTTAGGAGACTTTGGATTACCCGAATCAACGCGGGAACACGGATGTACGATTTGAGCTACAGTAAATTCATGTTTGGACTCAAACAATCGGGGATAGAAATAGATCGCAAAATTTTAGCCGATCTGGCGATGAATGATACAAATGCATTTAAGGATTTAGTCGATGTATCACGAAAAGGGTTAAATATTAATTAATATCAGGAAAACTTCTCATTGAAATTTACTTTCTGAGAAGTTTTCTTAATTTTGATTTTTTAGCTGGTCCAGTAATTTTAATAGGCTTGCCCTAATCAAAAGATAAAATATGATTGCTTTTTGAATGATGCGTGATAAAATATATTTATCACGATAAGATGGAGAATAAAGGTGACCAATAGACGAAAAATGAGGATCAAAAGTTTTTTCACACGGCGATCGCCTGCGGAAATCTTGATTTTTGGATTTGCAGCCGTAATTCTAATCGGTACAATCTTACTTTCCTTACCAATGGCTAGTGCGAGTGGTAAAAGTCCAGGTTTTTTAAATGCCCTCTTCACATCGACATCAGCAGTTTGTGTGACTGGCCTAGTTGTTGTCGATACCGGAAGCTTTTGGTCGGTCTTTGGAAAAATGATCATCATTATCTTAATTCAAATTGGTGGATTGGGTTTTATGTCCTTAACAACGATGTTTTTTGTTTTAGCAGGAAAACGAATCACAATAAAGGATCGGCTATTAATCCAATCGTCAGTGAATACAGATTCTATTTCGGGTGTGGTGCGATACACCAAGTATATTATTTTCTCCTCGCTTACAGTTGAACTGGTTGGGGCATTTTTTTTAAGTCTAGTCTTTATTCCAGAATTTGGTTTTTTAAAGGGATCAGCCTATAGTTTATTTCATGCCATTTCCGCTTTTTGCAATGCTGGATTCGATTTAATGGGGAATTACAGCAGTTTAACCGGCTATGTGGATAATTTTATTATCACCTTTGGGATTAGTTCATTGATTATCGTTGGGGGTCTTGGCTTTGCTGTAACCAGTGATATTGTTAATATTCGACGATTTAGTAAGATGACCATGCATGCACGTCTTGTCCTTGTGATTACGGGGATTCTTTTTATCATTAGTTTTATCTTATTCTTTATCTTTGAATATAGTAATCCAGCGACAATGGGAAATTTACCGATTCAAGATAAGATCTTGGCATCTTTTTTTCAAGCCATTACGCCGCGAACGGCTGGGTTTAATACTATTGATACCGGTAGTTTAACAACCTCATCTTTGTTTTTAACGATGTTGATGATGTTCATCGGAGCCTCTCCTGGGTCAACAGGAGGAGGAGTTAAGACAACAACAATTGGAATTATCGTCCTAACTGTTACCTCAGTGCTCTACGGTCGCAAAGATGTGGTTGCCTTTAAACGCACCATTATAGGACCGGCCATCAGACGCTCAATTTCGGTGATCCTAATTGCGACTCTAATTGTTGTGTTGATGATATTTGTATTATTATGGACAGAACCGGGTGTTTCATTCGAAAATATTGCTTTTGAAGTTTTTTCGGCTTTTGGAACAGTTGGCTTGAGCACGGGAATTACGCCTAATCTATCCCTTGCTGGTAAAATTGCGATGATTATGACGATGTTCGTCGGACGCCTAGGTCCTTTAACAGTAGCTTACGCAATATCGCGCAATGAGAAACGGTCACGGGAAAACATTGGAAGCTTTAAATTGCCAGAAGGTAATATAATGATTGGCTAGAGGAGGAGTTATAATTGAAAGAAAAACAGTTTGCCGTCCTAGGTCTGGGACGATTTGGAGAAGCTTTAGCCATTACACTTAGTGAGCTCGGTTGTAATGTAGTCGTTGTTGACCATGATGAAGAAAAGATTCGAAATATCGCCAATTCTGTCACCTACGCTGTTCAGGCAGATGTATCCGATATTAATGTACTGCGATCAATTGGCCTAAAAAATGTTGATGCCGTCATTGTTTCGATTACTTCCGACATCAACAGTTCGATTATGGGAATTGTTAATGCTCAAGAGTTAGGTGTTAGCGAGATCTATGGAAAAGCAAACAATGCTCAGCATGAAAAAGTTCTCTTAAAACTTGGAGTTAAAAAAGTATTTTCACCGGAACGCGACATGGGGGAGCGGGTGGCCCATAATTTATTCTCGGGTGATTTTATTGATATTTTAGAACTTGATACCAATCACTCAATTGTTGAGGTTGACGCCTTGCATGAATGGGCAGGAAAAACACTGAGTGAATTAGATCTGCGATCAACTTATGGAATCAATGTGATTGCTATTCGATCGAAAGATATCCTCAATGCTATCCCCAATGCCAATGATATCGTCAAGATTGATGATATTATGGTCGTCATGGGAGAAAACCGTTCCATTAATGAGATTAATAAATTATCTAAGAAAGACTCTTGATGCCATGGAGATCATTACATCAAGGAGTAATGGACAAGTTAAAGCGGTTCAGAAATTACGCCAGAAAAAAAATAGGGATCAGGATAACTTAATCTTAATTGAAGGAAAAAAGCTCTTAGGAGAGGCAATTAAAAATGAAAGTCATTTTAAAAGCATTTATCTCTCTGAAAAATTTGAAGACCAAGGACTGATTGCAGAATTAAAAAAACAAAAACCCCAAGTATCCTTATTTTATGTGAGTGAATTTGTCTTTGCCGCAATTTCGACAATGAAAAATCCTGAGGGCGTGATTGCTTTAATAAAAAAACCCATAGCAAGAGTGAATCAGTACCAAAAAATTTTATTTTTAGAAGATCTTCAAGATCCAGCCAACTTAGGGACCATTATTCGGACGGCCGATGCAGCTGGTTTTGATGCCATCATTAGTTCGCCCAGAACAGTTGATTTTTATAATGAAAAAGTGCTTCGAGGGTCGATGGGATCAATTTTCCATATCGATCTGATTGATTCACCTAATTTGATTGAGTCGATTGCTGAATTTAAAAATGCATCGGTGACGATCATCGGAACTGCCTTAGAAGGCGAAAACCTCTATGAATGCCGGTTTGATAAAGAACCCCTAGCGATTATCATGGGTAATGAGTCAAGGGGAATGAGTCATCAAGCAAAAGTACTTTGTGATTATTTATTAAAAGTACCGATACTTGGGTCGGCGGAATCCCTTAATGTAGCAACGGCGGCAGCGATTGTTTTGTATGAGATCGTTAGGCAAGGACTAGAAACTAAATAAGAAGCGATGATAGAGCCAATCAAACAGTAGCCATAGTTAGAGATAAAATCCTTGGCTGAAAGATTTTTTATGTAAGCTGTTTAAAATTCCCTCTGTAGCTTTGAAAGTGAACTCGATTTGGACATTAGCTTTTGACGTTCATCACGTTACGATGTTAAGAAGAATACAATGTAAAGGTGGTCCCACGGAAATTTTCGTCCTTATAAGGGCGTTTTTTATTGGCAAAGATAAGTATAGTTTAAAAAGGAGAATTTATGAAGTCAGAATTGAAGAAAATTCAAGCATATTTTTTAGAAGAGCTCAAAAAAATTGACAATTTAGCTGCTTTAGAAAAAATTCGCGTTGAATTTCTGGGAAAAAAAGGAAAATTAACGGCTGTCCTTAAGGGAATGGGTAAGCTCTCATCGGAAGAACGCCCGATCATGGGTAAACTTGCTAACGAGGTCAGAGAATCGATTGAGTCGAATCTTTCTGCTCAAAAACAAAAACTTGAAAAATTGGAAATTGATCGTCAATTGACTAAGGAAACCTTGGATGTATCCTTGCCGGGAGCAAAAAAAGAACAAGGTAGCCTCCATCCTTTAACAATGACCATTAATGAACTCGAAGACGTTTTTTTAGGAATGGGCTTTTCAATTGCTGAAGGACCAGAGATTGAGTGGGCAAAATATAATTTTGATTATCTCAATGTGCCCAAAGACCATCCTGCCCGCGACTTGCAAGATACCTTTTACTATCAAGAAGACCTTGTTTTAAGAACGCAAACATCCCCTGTTCAGGTACGGGTGATGGAAGAAAAAAAACCGCCCCTGCGGATTATTTCTCCAGGCCGCGTCTATCGTTTTGACGAAATTGATGCGACTCACTCCCCTGTTTTCCATCAAATGGAGGGACTCGTTATCGATAAAGGAATTACCATGAGTGATCTAAAGGGAACGCTCAATCTTTTTGCTAAGAAGTTATTTGGTGAGGACACCAAAACAAAGTTTAGACCACATCAGTTTTATTTTACCGAACCCAGTGCCGAAATGGATGTAAGCTGTTTTAAATGTGGTGGTTCGGGCTGTCGGGTTTGCAACCAAAGTGGTTGGATTGAAATCCTTGGTTGTGGCATGGTTCACCCTAATGTCTTAAGAACTTGTCATATTGACCCCCAAGTATATAGTGGATTTGCTTTTGGAATGGGTTTAGACCGGATTGCCATGATTAAATATGGAATTAATGATTTACGATTACTCTTCGAAAACGATTTGCGTTTTTTGGGACAATTCAGATAGGAGAAAATGATGTTAGTATCGTTAAATTGGTTAAAAGAATATGTTAATATCGACATGGAGCTTGAAGATTTTGGCGAAGGCCTAACCATGTCGGGGACCAAAGTCGAAACCATGACCGTTGTTTCTGGAGAAATCGAAAACATTTTAACCGGTAAAATTAAAACAATTGAAGCTCATCCCGATGCCGATCGTCTAGTGATCTGCACGATTGATTTTGGCGATTATGAAAAACGAATTGTAACTGCAGCTAAAAATGTCTTTGCCGGTGCAGTCGTTCCCGTCGCCCTTGATCGCGCCGTTCTAGCGGACCGAAGAAGGATTTCCAATAGTGACTTTAGAGGGGTTCGGTCAGAAGGAATGCTTTGTTCAGTTGAAGAGTTGGGGATGGACAAAGATTTGTTTTCGAAAGATGCAACAGATGGTATTTATATCCTGCCTAAAAACACTCAACCAGGCCAAGATATAAGGGAGTTGTTATGGCTTAATGACATTGTAATCGCCGTGGAATTAACTGCTAATCGACCCGATTGTCAGTCGGTTTATGGGATAGCCCGCGAAGTTGCTGCAACCTTTGATCGACCTTTAAAGACCTTTCCTCTTTATGATCGTGAAGAAAGTAAGAATGAGATCGCTAATTATTTGTCGATTTCGATTGAAAATGAGGCCTGTCTTCGTTATGTTGGCAAGATGATGCGGGTCAAAAAAGTAGAGCCGTCACCACTATGGATGCAATTAAAGCTAATCAATAGTGGGGTCAGACCGATCAATAATATTGTTGATACAACCAATTATGTCATGCTTGAATTGGGTCAACCCCTCCATGCCTTTGATTACGACCGTCTGGGATCAAAGGAAATTGTTGTTAAAACGACTGACGATAAAAAAATAATTACCCTAGATGATAAAGAACGATTCATTAATGAGTCAATGCTGATGATCACTAATGGGACAAAGCCCTTAGCCATTGCTGGTGTAATGGGAGGGGAAAATTCAGAAATCACCGATAATACCCAATTAATGGTTCTTGAATCGGCTTGTTTTGATAAAAATAATGTTCGTCAAGCAGCTAAAGACCTGTGTTTACGAACGGAGTCGTCGTCCCGTTTTGAAAAAGGCGTTGACCCTGAATTAGCTTTAACGGCTGCTTTACGAGCAACTTTTATCTTAGTGGAAATCGGTGCCGTTGACGTAATCGAAGGAGTAATTGATGTCTATAAGGGGTCACCGGTTAAAAATGGAATTTCACTTGATGCGGATTGGGTTAATAGATTTATCGGTATTGATTTAACAAAAACAGAGATGGCTTCAATCTTAGAACGTTTGTCTTTCGATGTTAAGGAAGTTCCCAATCACCATCTTAGTGTCATTCCACCAAGTTTTCGCCAAGATGTTAGAATCCGAGAAGATCTAGCCGAAGAGATTGCGCGGATATACGGTTATGATAAGATCCCCTCGACCATTATGGGTGGCGAAACACTGGTTGGTGAAAAGACAGCGAAACAAAGGTATGAAATTTTATTAAAAAACCTTCTTGTTGGACAGGGCTACTATGAAACTCTCTCCTCATCCTTTACCAGTGAAAATCGGGTGGAAAGTTTAAATCAAGGCCTAGCAGATGATCTGATTCGTTTGATTAACCCATTAGGAGAAGAAAATAGTCTGATGCGTCAGTCCCTCATCGGCCACCAGCTTGAAATTATTGGCCACAATCATTATCAAAATAATTCCTGTGGTCGATTTTTTGAATTGGCTAATACCTATCGCGAAGCAAATGATCCCAAGGACATACCGATTCAAGAGAAAAAATTAGTCTTAAGTGCCTATGGTGATAGTGATTTTTTTGATTTAAAAGGAGTGGTTGAGCTTATTTTCAAACAGTCGGGAATTGAAGATTATGACTTTATTTCTGGTGCCGGCGACTTGTACCACCCGGGAAGAAAAGCTGAAATTTTTGTCCAATCAAAAAAAGTAGGGGAAATCGGAGAAATCCACCCACTAGTCATTAAAAATTATGATTTGCCAAAGCGGTGTTATGTCTGCGAGTTATCACTAGACCAGCTTTTTTCAGCAAAGAAGCCCTTTCTTCGCTATCAAGAGTTAGCCCGATATCCTGGTTCGACCAGAGACTTAGCGATTGTCCTCAAAAAAGAGGTCCCAGCTTCAGCGGTAGCGAGAATTATTAAAGAGCAAGCTGGTGAATTATTAGAGTCCCTTGAATTATTTGATGTTTATACGGGCCAACAAGTGGCAGAGGATTATAAAAGTTTAGCCTATTCCCTTTATTTTAGGCATTATGGACGAACGATTAATGATGACGACATTAATCCGCGGATTGTCGAGATTCTTGATGAACTTAAGAATAAACTCGATGCTAAACTAAGAGAATAATGACGGGCCTATCACTCGAAACACTCATTGCCTTGCTAGAGATTCCGGGAATGGGCAGACGAAAAACGCGAACACTGCTTAATCATGGAGCAGGCGTCGATCAGATGCCTTTTAGCGAGATTGTTAAGCTGGCTGTTGATCGAAAATTAATAAAAGAACCCGTATCTGCGAGTGTTTTGAGATTTTGTCAAGAACGGGCCAAAGAGATTTTAGAAAAAAATGATCGTTATGGGATTAAACTTATTTCCATCTGGGATAAGGATTATCCTAAAGCTTTTGCCTTTAACGACGGGCCGATTCTTATTTACTATCTGGGGAATCGTGAGTGTCTCAATGAGGCAAAGCGAGTTGCTGTGATTGGTAGCCGTAAACCACAAAAAAAAGGACGTGATTTTGCCTTTTGGATTGGCAAACAGCTCGCTAAAGAAAAGTGGACCGTTGTTTCAGGTTTAGCATTCGGCTGTGATACAGCTGCTCATCAAGGTTGCCTCTCTGAAAATGGACAAACCATTTCAATTTTACCTTCTGGTTTACTCAATATCTATCCTGAGGAGAATCGCTATTTAGCCGAGGAAATCTTAGAGAAAAATGGCTGTCTCTTATCAGAGTATTCGCTAGAGACAAGGCCTAAAGCTTTTCATTTTATCGAACGCGACCGCCTGCAAGCGGGAATCAGTGATTTTTTAGTGGTGTCGACTTTTTCGCCAACAGGAGGAACTCTCCACACCTTAAAATACGCCCATAGTTATGGAAAGAAAATTTTGACCATTCCACAAATCATTGATCAAGTCCCCAATAGCTTTTTAAAATTAACAGATCTGGGGATTTCTTATGAAAGAGTGACATTTTCACAACTATTAGCGAAATTAAAGGAATAGCCAAATAAATTAATTGTATTTTTATAATTTTTTACATATAATGAACGAATAAACTACTTATAGTATTACAGGAGGATAAAGATGCCTGAAAAATCAATTATTGAATTGAAAATTTTAGATACCGAATTTAATCTAAAGACGGATGGGAATGAGGACCATATTGCTAAGGTGGCCGATTATGTTAAACATGAGCTTGAACGGGTTAAAACAGCCAATCCTTTTACTAATCATATTCGAATCGCTATTTTAGGGTGCATGAACATTACCGAGAAATTAATGACCGCGCAAGAGACGATTAAAAATGCCGAGGAACAAAAAATCCAGGAAATTGGTGAGATTGATGGATTTAAAGAAGAACTAAAAGATGCAAAAAGCTTAATCCAAGCGGAACAAGTAAAATACGCGACGCTAGAACAAGAAAAAATTCAGCTTAAAAAGGAATTAGCTGAGAAAGAAGAATTGCTGACCCAATATCGCGAGCACCTAAGACAGGGTAAGGCCGAGAGTGAGACCAGTCGCAAAACGATCCTAGACCTGCAAAACCAATTGTTTGAAAGCCAGATAGATCTGGTTAAAGCAAATAAAAGCCATATTGATAAGGACAGCTTTAAAAAGATTGAAGATAAAATAAAGCTGGATTAGTAAAAATAGAACAAACGTCATGTTTGTTCTATTTTTTAAAGATAAAGGGGTTTCATGTGAAAATAATATTAATTGATGGTAATAGTCTAATTTACCGTACTTTTTATGCAATTCGGGAGATGAATAATTCAAAAGGGATGCCGACAAATGCCATTTACGGATTCGTTAACATCCTCGTTAAGATTCAAGAAGAATTTAAACCGGATTACCTTGCAGTTGCCTTTGATTTAAAAGGGCCAACCTTTAGGCACCTTGCCTTTGAAGACTATAAGGGGGGACGGCAAAAAATGCCGGAAGAATTGGCCCAACAATTCCCTGTGCTAAAAGACTTATTAGAAAAAATGAACATTAGCATCCTTGAAAAAGAAGGATACGAAGCGGATGATATTATCGGAACCTTTGCTAAGCTTTCTAGCCAAAAGGGCCTTAAGGCCGATATTATCACCGGCGACCGCGATGCCTTTCAATTAGTCGATGAAAATATTAATATTTTATATACAAAGAGGGGGATTTCAGACCTTGAAGTGGTCGATCAAAAATGGATTGAAGAAAACTATGGTTTAAAAGCAAAAGAGTTAATCGATCTCAAGGCTTTAATGGGGGATAAGTCGGATAATATTCCGGGTATTGTCGGTATTGGTGAAAAAACGGGGATTAAACTTATTAAAGAGTATAAAAACTTAGAAAACCTTTACCAGCATACAGAGGCCTTAAAAGGAAAACAAAAAGAGCGGATCATCGCGGGAAAAGAAGATGCCTTTATGAGTCGCATGCTAGGGACCATTATCGTCGATATTCCTTGGGAATATGATGTTGAAGAGTTGCGCTTTCACCCCTTATTTAATGAAGAAAGTGTTTCTCTGCTTAAAGAGCTTGAATTTAATAGCCTGCTTAATCGGATGGATGAGAATATTTTTAAAGAGTCTTTGGAAAACAATCTGATCCAGCCCTACCAGCTTGTTGAATCAGAGGAAGAATTGCAAGTGTTTTTAGAAAAGTTGTCTCAATCACCGCGTCTTTCTATTTACTGTCACACTGAAGAAGATCATCTTTTTTTAAGTTTAAATATTGACGAGACCTATATTTATTTAGACCAACAGATGGTCAAAAACCTGGCCTTTTTTAAACAATTAAAAGAACGACCAAATTTTAAAGACGTTAAAATAATCAGCGATGATATTAAAAACCTACTTCATCTTTTTCATGACCATGGCATTGACGCAATTTGCCAAAGCTTTGATATTTTATTAGCTGTTTATCTTTTAAGTCCCGATGACCTCCATTATGATTTAAAGTCGGCGGCCTTTCACTATTTAAACGAGGAGATCAAAGGGCCGGTCGATGTCTTTGGTAAGGGCAAAAAACGAAGGCCAATTGAAGCCGTTGATCCCCAAATATTGACCGATTATATGATAAAAAATTGTGAGATAATAAAACGTTTAGAACCCATCCTTAAACAAGCCTTGCTTGATACTGAAATGATTTACCTTTATCAGACGATTGAGATCCCGCTTTTAAAGGTAATGGCCTCGATGGAAGAATTAGGCTTTACAATTGATCAAAAGGAGCTAAAAAAATTAGCTGATGCCTTTGAAGAAAAACTAGAAGCTTTAACACAAGAGATCTATGATTTAGCGGAAGTTGATTCCTTTAATATTAATTCGCCCAAGCAATTAAGTGAGGTTCTTTTTGAAAAATTAAAACTACCGGTGATCAAAAAAACAAAAACGGGTTACTCAACTAATATTGATGTGTTAGAACAATTGCTTCATTTTCATCCGGTTATTCCGAAAATTATTGACCACCGGTCACTAGCAAAGCTGGACTCCACCTATGGTCGGGGTTTGATTGCCTTTGTCAATCAATCATCAGGAAAAATTCACTCGACCTTTAATCAAACCGTTGCAGCCACTGGTCGCATTAGTAGTTCAGCACCAAATCTTCAAAACATTCCAATTCGAACAGAAATGGGCCGAGAAATCAGGCGGGTATTTATTCCATCCAGTAAAAAGCGCATCTTAGTAGACGCCGATTATTCTCAAATTGAACTACGGGTGCTGGCTCATTTATCTGGAGACGAAAATCTGATTGATGCCTTCTTAAGAGAACAAGATATTCACACTCGAACGGCAGCCGAAATTTTTGATGTTGGCTTAGAGGTGGTTAGTCGGACTCAAAGAGGTCAAGCTAAAGCCATTAATTTTGGATTAATTTATGGAAAGCAGGCTTTTAGCTTAGGCAAGGATTTGGGAATTTCGAGGAATGAAGCACAAGATTATATCGATCGCTATTTCAACCGTTATCCCAAGGTCCTTGATTATATGGAAAACATTAAAAAACAGGCTAAGGAGGAGGGTTATGTCACAACCATCTGGGGAAGACGTCGCTATATCCCGGAAATGAATTCACGAAATGGCATGCTTGTCCAAGCTGGTGAACGGATGGCTCTTAATACGCCAATTCAGGGGAGTGCAGCTGATATTATTAAGCTTGCGATGATTAGGGTCTATGATCGCTTAAAAGCTGAAGAACTGGGTGCTGACTTAATTCTTCAGGTTCATGATGAATTAATCATTGACACGCCGATCGAGGAAGTAGAAGAAGTTAAAAAAATAATTAAAGAAGAAATGGAAGGAGCCGCCTCCCTTAAGGTGCCACTAACAGTTGATGTCAATACTGGTTTTTCCTGGTATGACATCAAATAAGGCCATGGGTGATAAGATGCATATCATTGGTTTAACCGGTGGCATCGCTTCTGGCAAATCGCTCATTGCGACTTTTTTTAAAAAAAACTATAACCTAGCTATCATTGACGCCGATCAATTAGCTAGAGAGGCGGTTGACAAGGGAAGCGATAGCCTTAAAGAAATAGTTCGTGTGTTTGGTGGCCAAGTCATCTGCGAGGATGAAAGATTGGATCGGATAAAAATGGGGGCGATCATTGCTGATGACCAGGAGGCTAAAAAGAAACTTGAGGCAATTGTTCATCCTCAGGTTGCGCTTTTGTATGAAGAGGAAATCATTAGGCAGAGCCAATTAGGGACAAAGCTGCTTATCTATGATTGCCCACTCTTGTTTGAAGCTAATCTTCAAGATACCGTCGATGAAATTTTTTTAGTTGTCGCCAGTGAAGCCATTCGAGCAAGGAGAATCATGGTCCGAAACGGTGTCTCTAAGGCCTTAGCCTATAAAAAAATAAGGATGCAGATGGCTGACCACGAAAAAGAAGTCCAGGCTGATTTGATTATTGAAAATAACGGCAGTCTTTGTGATTTAGAAATAACATTAAAGCATTATTGTGCAGAGCGAGACATATTTATCGAAAAAGGAAATAATTTAAAAAAGCCTTGAATTAAGTTAAGGTATCACTTATAATAGTAAAGCAGGTTAGAATCCTGCTAGGCGAGGGTGGTGGAACGGTAGACACGCAGGTTTGAGGGATCTGTTGCAGCGATGCAGTGAGGGTTCAAATCCCTTTCCTCGCACCATAATAAAAATTAATAGTGATACGCAATCAAGAACAAGGGTTTAAAATTGCGTATTCAAGTAGTGAAAATTTAAAACAAGTCATAAAAAAACCTTTAATGTCATAAAGGTTTTTTTATGACTTGTTTTTATTTATCTTCTTTTACATCTATGATGGGAGTATGTTATAATGACTTAAGAAACTAATAATATTTCTAGGAGGAAGTCTCATGAAAAAATTTATTAATGATGTAGAAAACGTTGAAAATGAAATGCTTGAAGGTATTGTGCTTGCACATCCTGAGTATGTCAGCCGTTTAGAAGGATTTGATGTTCTTGTAAGAGCAGACAAAAAAACAGACAAGGTCGCATTAGTTAGTGGTGGCGGTAGCGGTCACGAGCCTGCTCACGGCGGATTTGTCGGAAAAGGCATGCTTGATGCTGCGGTAGCCGGGTCTGTTTACACTTCTCCAACTCCGGATCAAGTCATTGAAGCGATTAAAGCTGTTGATGCTGGTAAGGGTGTTTTATTAGTTATTAAGAATTATACAGGCGATATTATGAACTTTGAAATGGCTGCAGAGTTAGCCGAAGATGAAGGCATAAAGGTTCTCAATGTTGTCGTTACTGATGATGTCGCTGTTGAGGATAGTCTCTATACAACCGGACGTCGTGGTGTCGCCGGAACAATATTTGTTCATAAAATCGCTGGCGCAAAAGCAGAAACAGGTGCTGATTTAGCAGCTGTTCAAAAAGTTGCCGAAAAAGTAATTGCTAATATTCGGACCATGGGAGTTGCTCTTAAACCGTCAACAATACCGGCAGCGGGTAAACCAGGATTTGAATTATCAGAAAAAGAAATGGAACTTGGAATAGGTATTCATGGTGAACCAGGAGTCGAACGTAAGCCCGTTCAAACAGCCGATGAAATTGTTGATTCATTGATGGACCACATTTTAAAAGATATGAAGCCTTCTTCAGGTGATGAAGTAGCCGTTATGGTCAATGGATCAGGGGCAACCCCACCGATGGAATTATACATTTTAAACCGTCGTGTCAACCAAATTTTGACTGATATGGGCGTTAAAATTTATAAAACCTTTGTTGGCGACTACATGACCTCGATTGATATGGCCGGTGCGTCAATTACCTTGCTAAAACTAGATGACGAATTAAAAGAACTACTGGATGCTGAAGCAGACACAATTGGATTGAAAAGCTAGGTGAAAATGGAGATTAATGATGGCAACTAAAGAACAGCTAGTCGCATTTATTCGCCTTTTTGCGGATAAAATGATAGAACATCGACAAGAATTAACGGATTTAGACCAGGCCATTGGCGATGGTGATCATGGCATTAATATGAGTCGTGGCTTTAAAGCGGTCATGGAAAAACTCCCGGTTTTGGAGGAAAAAGCCATCGATGATCTTTTAAAAACAATTGGAATGACCTTAGTCTCTACGGTTGGGGGAGCTTCAGGCCCCCTTTACGGTACGGCCTTTTTAAAGGCTGGAGGCGCTGTTAAGGGAAAAGAGTCGCTTTCTGGTGATGATCTCGTTAATATGCTTACGGCCGCGATCGGTGGTGTCCAATTAAGAGGAAAAGCAGTTAAAGGTGAGAAAACCATCCTAGATAGTTTAATGCCCGCCGTCGATGCAATAAAAGCATCAATTGAGAGTGGCGAAGAGATTAAAAAAGCCTTGGAAAAAGGTGAGCAGGCAGCATGGGATGGGGTTGAATATACCAAAACAATTATTGCAACAAAAGGAAGAGCAAGTTATCTAGGCGAGCGTAGTATCGGGCATCAAGATCCTGGTGCAACTTCAACGGCTTACTTAATACAGGCAATGAATGAAGTCGCGCATCAATAGGAAAGGTAAAATATGGTAGGAATTGTTATCGTCTCACACAGTCAAAAAATCGCTCAAGGAACCCGTGAACTTGCCCTACAGATGGCTCCTACTGCTCAAATAGCGGCAGCTGGTGGGATGAAAGATGGCGGCATTGGAACAGATGTTGATACCATCATGGCAGCCATTGATTCCGTCTATTCAAAAGATGGTGTTGTTGTCCTCGTCGATTTGGGCAGTGCGGTGATGAGCTCTGAAATGGCGATTGAAATGCTTGATCTTGGCGAGAATATTAAAGTTATTGATGCGCCAATTGTCGAAGGTGCCGTTTTCGGTGCAGTCGAATCGGTCGTTGGGGCTACTATGGAGCGAATGTTGCAAGTCTTTAAAGAAACAAAAGGCTATAAAAAAGTTTAATTGCATCTACAAAAACGAGCTGGATAGGAGTGGAAAATGGTAAAAAATTATATGGAAGAAGTTGTTGATGATTTATTGCCGATCCTTCTAAAAGGCTATGAGAACATTTGTACGTGTGAGAAATGTCAAGAAGATATTAAAGCGATGGCATTGAATGAATTGGAACCCGCCTATTATGTGAATCGGAAGGGATTTCTCTTTACAAAAATAGAAGAAACATTAGTGCAGTCAAAAGCAGATTCTGTTCATGAATTAATTGTCGCTATCAATTATGTTTCTAAAAATCCGATCCATCATCCGTAAACATTTGAAAACCCAAGTCCGAGGACTTGGGTTTTTAAATTTATAAACTATAAGAGACAATAATATTTTCGTCAAGGACTCTAAAAGTAAAGCTTTCAGTAATAAATAGATTCACATTTTGATGATCATAGGATTCATAGCCGATTGCAAAATCTTGACCAATGGTCAATTCAAAGTTCTCATTGTCATAAGGAATAAGGAAGGCCCCATCAAGGCCAGTGCTTAATAAAATTTGCCCATTAATTAAGGATTCGATCCGTTTCATTAAGGGATAGCCCTTAGAACTTGAATTTAAGCGATTATAGGCCACTTCACCGACAATCAGGACAAAGGGACCTTCTTCAAAGTTTTCCCTTAAAGCAACTAATCCCGTGGAGATTGCATTCATGATCGCCGAATCTTCTTCGCCAAAAGGAATTTTTTCACTGGCATTAATGCAGTCTAGACCTTTAATTGAGCCAGCATCAAAACCCTTATAGACAGCTTTTTCTTCAAACTCGGCAATTTTTTTAGCGGCATCCTCAAGATTGCCTAAGTCAATATCCTTAGCGCCCCGGGTGATGTTGTCCATTTCCCAACGACTTAAACTAAAGTCTACGCGCGCTTCGAGGAGGGGTTGAACCTTATAAACACCAGTTGAAACGCCACCTTTTACTTTATCGACAGTGTCGAGGCGTCCTTCAGAAACGACCGTATAATCCCAACCTTTTGGTCCGACGACATTAACCGCTTTTCGAGCTGTTAAACGACTTTTTAAAACTTCTTCGGCCCGACTATCAATTTCGTCCCAAGCTGCTTGGGTTAAGGGAGCCATTGTTCTTTTTAATATATCCATTTCTTCCTCCTGGTTTATATTTATTTTAGATTTCCGATATTAATACCAGATTTTTTAATCTCTTCTTCTGTTTCGGCACTTTCACCTTCTTCAGCTTCTAAAATTGAGCCTTCAACAAATAAATAGGTTCTTAATTCTTCGTCCCATTTATCCATATTCCGTCGTAACCACTCAATGGTCATGCAAGCATGTTCGATCTCTTCATCACGATTATGAGCCATAATCTCTTTTAATTCCTTATCGGAGCTAGCGACAACGCGCTGATTGTACCAATCAACGGCTTCTAATTCCTCCTTTAAACTGTTGATTGCGCGTGTAATATCCATCGTTTTCTCATCCAAAACATCTACTGGTTCGTGATACTGTGACATAATTATCTCCTCCTACAAAAAAGTTTAATATCTAATATAATTACCCTTAATACTTGGTCTTAATCGTA
Source organism: uncultured Lachnospiraceae bacterium (assembly GCA_964632785.1). Taxonomy (GTDB): domain Bacteria; phylum Bacillota; class Clostridia; order Eubacteriales; family Eubacteriaceae; genus Acetobacterium. The sequence goes on from CAZWEU010000019.1 coordinate 19,119, forward strand.
TTTAAAATAATTCATCAAATTTCTTTATAATACCGCATCAATTTCTTTGTTCAAGTTTACGATTAAAAATGATTAAAGTAATTTGACCGCTAAAGGGTCAAGGTTTCAAGAACTGAGGCATAGAGCTCCTGAGTATTTTCTTTCCAGCGCTTACAAATATCGAGGGCCAGTTTCAAATTAGGGGCAGAGAATGAAATATCCATTAGCAGTAGATTATTTTCATGTAATTTTAATTCAACGATGTATTCGGAGTCGCTGTGCTGGCTATAATTTGCCGTAACACGGACTTCTTTAAAGATTTTTTCGTAATTTTTCTTTAAATAAAGATCGATCATTTCCCGGATATAGGCAGGAATTTTATCTTTAAAAATACGAATGCTTTCTTTACCAACATTGGTAAGATTCAAAAGCACTTTTTCCTCAATCGATAATGTAGATATAAACTGATCTTTGATCAGATCATCGATATAGAATTGGATATCAAAATAAGTAATCTGTAAATTTTCAATAATCACCAGAGCAATCTGTTCGCGCGATAAAGCGGTTTTCATTTGTTCGAGCACGTATAAAATGATTAATTTATTTTCTGCTTGTTGTTCCGAATTAAAGAGCATGCTAATTACCACCTTTATATGTTAAATGAATCGTAATCTAACAATGTAAAATTTTTTATCCCAATTACTCTTAGCGTAAAAGCAAAAGTTATTAATCTTGCTTGATCTGATACCCCTATCCGATCCGGGTAAGGGTTGAGGGAACCGGTAAAAGAGAGTGAACAAAAGCGACAGGCATAAAGACAAAAGTGCTTAAAATAATACTCAGCTCATAGGCCAAGTTGCTTCTCTCATCGGCTTTACCATTGAAACGGTGAATAAAGGAGCTCCAAGCGATCCCATAGACATTGCCAACCATGATCATCCGTATTGAAGCCAGAATGGCCTTGGCTTTTGACAGACCATAAGATTCAACAATTCGTTCCCACGATTCACGTGAAGGTTGTCCTCTATAATCAGCATAATGTTGAGCAAATAAAATAGCCGGCAATTCATCCGCTGGGGCACCATCATTTAGGCCAGCAAGCATATTTTCGATTTCTCGGTTATCCATGCCGGATTCAAGTGCCATTTTGGTATGAGCATAAGAACAAATCTCACAGCCATTAACTTCGGTAACGGCCAGCATAATGCGCTCAGTAAATTGCTTTGTCAGTTCTTGTTGGCGTTTAGCACGGACTAGATCTCGAAATGATCGAAAGGCGCGATAAGTGATAATATAGGTTTCTTTTAGTGAGTATAATTTTCTTCCCGTTTCTGTTTTCATTTTAATCCTCCTGACCTGATTGAAATCAGTTTCTAAATCTATTATACTCGATAATTTGTCATCTGTCTGTCAAAGGATGATAAAGTTTTAAGAATGCTTAAAGAAGACCTAACAATTTAAAATGAAGGATGGTTCCATGGCGAGGCGATCAAAGCTACAATTATTGTGGCTTTGATTGTATTATAGCTTTAATCACGTTATAATAAAGAAACTAAGACTCAATGATTGTGGGTAAAATATTTTGCTGGTCCGGATTTAGAAATCATCGGATAGAAGGGGGAAATTGCAATGGGATCAAATAGTTCTTTTGGAGCACAACTACTATTGATCGTTGTACTGACAACAATCAATGCTTTTTTTGCTGGAGCAGAAATGGCAATTGTATCAGCAGATAAGAAAAAAATAAAACAATTAGCTAAGGAAGGAAACGATAAAGCCAAGATACTCCTTAAGGTCGTTAAAGAGCCTTCAAAGTTTTTATCGACAATCCAGGTAGGGATTACCTTTGCTGGTTTTTTTTCATCTGCTTCAGCAGCCGTTGGGGTAGCAAATGATCTAGGTATAATTTTAGCAGATATGGGAATTCCCTTTGGTCAAAATATTGCTTTCGTTGGCGTAACTTTAATTTTATCCTACATAATGCTTGTTTTTGGTGAATTGCTTCCTAAAAGGATTGCCCTTCAATATTCGGAGCGGTTTGCCCTTTTCACCATCAAACCTATCAATTTGTTTTCAACGATTATGAAACCCTTTGTTGCCTTTTTATCACTGTCAACCAACACCTTATTAAGAATTTTAGGTGTTAAAAAAGAAGGGGTTGAAGAAAAAGTAACCCTAGAAGAAATAAAGTCTCTTGTCGAAGTTGGCCACGAACAAGGTTTGATTAATCTAGTGGAGCGAGAGATGTTAGCTAGTGTTATCGCCTTTGATAATAAGGTGGCTGAAGAGATAATGACTGCTCGAACGGAAGTGTTTATGCTAAAAGCAGAGACTCCTTTGAAGGATAGTCTAGCAAAGATGCTGGAGACTAAGCATTCTCGAATACCCGTTTATGAAGATGTGATTGATAATATTATCGGGGTTTTGTATCTTAAAGATCTAATCTTAGAAGCCTATCAGGTTGGATTTGAAAGCATTGATATCCGCCAGATTATGCGGCCAGCTTATTTTGTTCCAGAACATAAAAATATAACAGAGTTATTTTTAGAACTACAAAACAGTCGAAATCATTTTGCCATTTTAATCGATGAGTACGGCGGTTTTTCAGGGATTGTGACCATGGAAGATTTAATGGAAGAGGTCATGGGCGATGTTGATGATAAATATGAACGAGAAGAGACAGATATTGAAAAAATAGATGACGATACTTTTATTGCAAAAGGTTCAATCTCGATTAAAGAATTAAACAGTGTTCTCGATTCAAAAATAGATGAAAATTCCGATTATTATGATACCTTAGGTGGCCTGCTAATCTATCGTTTAGGCTACATTCCTAAAGATGGTCATAAAAAGAAAATAGACTACCTAGGAATTAATTTTTTTATCAAGGAGATACAAAAAAGAAAAATCAAAAAGGTGGAAATTAGAATTGCCAAAAACAATCATAAATTCTCACCTTTGAAAGGACAAGATGACATCACTTATTAACAGTTTCGATGCAGAGATTATGTATTTTATGTATTCAAAATTACCTTTCCCCCTTTTAGACAAGCTAATGGTCTTGATCACGAGTTTGGGGGATAAAGGTATGATTTGGATTCTTATTGCTTTAATTCTTTTAATCAATAAGAAAACAAGAACGGCTGGCCTATTAACCTTAGCGGCTTTAGGCCTTAGTGCTATTATTGGTGAAGGTATATTAAAACCGCTTTTTCAAAGACCACGACCTTATACTGATTATCCAACCACTCTGATGTTAATTGATCAATTAACATCGTATTCTTTTCCCTCTGGCCATACCAGTTCATCATTTGCAGCCGCCTATGTTTTAAGTAAATACTTTAAACAGTTTGCACTTTTATTTTGGAGTTTTGCAATCGTGATGGGGCTTTCAAGAATCTACTTATTTGTCCATTACCCGACTGATGTTATTGCCGGTGCCCTCTTAGGCCTTGCTTGTGGGATTATTATCAATTTTTTATACGAGACGTATTTAAAGAAAAAAGAATTAAGGATTGATTAACAAAGCCGCCATTTTAGCTCAGATCATTTAAAATAGCATAGGTGTCTTCAGCAATTACTTTCTCTTCATTAGCATTAACAACAACAACTAAAACCTTGGAATCCTCGGCACTGATGACGCCCTCTTGCGTTTTGTTTCTCTCCAGATCTAATTTAATCCCAATAAAGTCAAGCCCCTGACAAACCTGTTCTCTGATATACCAGGCGTTTTCCCCAAGGCCACCGGAAAATAAGAGAACATCTAAACCACCCATTTCAGCGGCATAGGCACCGATGTATTTTTTAAAGCGATGGCAGACGGTATTAATGGTATCTTGCGCCCGTTGGTCCCCACTTAAAGAGGCTTGGTAAATTTTTCGCATGTCATTTCCCAGTCCTGATAAACCAGCCCAGCCACTTTCTTTATTGAGTAGATGATCGCTTTCGTCAATACTGAGCTTTTCTTTTTTCATCAGATAAAGGAGGGCGGCTGTATCCATATCACCCGCACGGGTCGATTGGATCAAACCTTCTTGAGGGGTAAAGCCTGTACTGACATCAATTGATTTGCCATGATAAACGGCGTTAGCGGTGGTACCACTGCCAAGCATCATGTTGATGATTCGCAGGTCTTGATAAGGTTGAGCACTAAATTTTTCAAGCTGGGAAAGCATGCTCCGAAAAGCAATGCCATGAAAGCCATAACGTCTGATACCATGTTTTTCACTAAGTTCTAATGGCAAGGCATAGAGGTAGGCATGACGTGGCAGGGTCATGTGAAAACCATTGTCAAAACAAGCAATTTGAGGAATCCCCGAAAGCAATTTTTGACAGGCATAGATACCAGAAAGGTGGTGGGGATTGTGAAGAGGGGCTAAATCTTTAATCTCTTCGATGTAATCAATTACTTTTTGAGTGATTAGAACTGAGACATTGTGCTTTTCCCCACCTTGAACAACCCGGTGACCGATTGCTTTAATCTCACTTAAGGAAAATGGCAGCGATTTTTCAGTTGACGATAAGGTTTTTAAAATTAAATAGATCGATTCTTCATGGTCTTTGACGGGAACGGATTGAACGAGTGGTAAATGTTCTTTTATATCTAATGCAAATTCAGAATTTGTATGGCCGATGTTGGTCACTGAGCCCTTGACAAGAACCGTGTACTCAGGCATTTTACAAATTTGGAATTTAACAGATGAACTACCACAATTTAAGACAAATAAAATCATATAAGCCTCCTAAAAGATTATAATTGAATAAATTCTTATTTTGAAATAATATCATATAAAAGAAGATTATGACTATTTTTTTGTAAATTACTTCTTAAACAAGAAAAAACATGATAAAATTAAAAGTAGTCATTAAAATCAATCTGAATTTATAAAAAATGATTAGGTGGAGGATTGCATTCATGAGAAGGAAATATGCATTTTTTTGGAACTTGTTAGGGGATATTGAAGAAGGACGCCCTAACCTTGGCAATACAACGCGGGTGGAAGTATACCGTTTGATGCAATTTACATTTAGAGATATTATTGAAAAACATGTTGGTTCTGTAGAAACCGATGAAATATTTTACCAAGCAGGCAAGCTGGCTGGGACTATGTTTTACCAGCATATCATTGAAGAGACCGATAATTTTAATGTTTTCATCAAGCGAGTTCAAGATAGTTTAGAAGAATTAGGCATTGGAATCCTCAGAGTTGAAAAAGCGGACTTACAAAAGGGAGAATTGACCTTAACCGTATCAGAGGATTTAGATTGTTCAGGTTTACCGGAAACGGGTTATGAGGTATGCACTTATGACGAGGGATTTATAGGAGGCTTGCTAGAGAGCTTTACCAAAAAATCATTCTTAGTGAAAGAAATCGATTGTTGGTGCACGGGTGATCGGACCTGTCGTTTTGCTGCTAATGTAATACAGCTAGAGCATTAAGGGAAAAGCCATGGAAGACAATACGATTGAGTTATTAGTAAATTATTTAAAGACATTGCTAATGGACACTAAAATAAATAAAGAGGGTCCCGAATGTTTAGTCAAAAATGAAGATTTTCAAGAGTTGGTTTCGGTCATCAAAGTGATTAGAAATGCTACAGGCGAGTTGGGGGTTGGTAATCTTTCTTATAAAATCCGAGGATCAGGCTATGTTTTGGGTTCTCTTAAAAGTTTACAATCAACACTCAATAATTTAACGTGGACAACAAAGGCCATCGCTGATGGTGACTTTTCTCAACGGGTTCATTTTCTTGGCGATTTTTCCGATGCTTTTAATCGGATGACAGAAAAATTAGAATCTTCAACTCAGGAAAGTGAAGAAGCGCGGTCACATTTTGAAATGATTTTTCAAACGATTCCCGATGCAACGATTATTTCAAGTGTCGAAAATGGCAGCTTGATTGCTTATAACGAGGCCTTTTTTGAGATGACAAAATTTTGCAGAGAGGAGATTGAAAAAAACCCGATTAATATTTGCGATTTTTATGCGAATATGAATGAAGAAAATATTTTTGTTGAGACATTAAAAGTTGATGGTGAAATTCAAAATATGGAAATATCATTTCTAGGGGGGGATGAAAAAAACCATATTGGTTTAATTTCGGCAAAACTCATTTTACTTGAAGGAAAACCTCATGTTCTTTCGGTGATTCGCGATATTTCAGAGCGTAAAATCATGGAAGAGAAAATTAGGCGCCTTTCCATTACGGATCCATTAACGCAAATTTATAATCGCTTAAAGTTAGATGAAGAGCTTTTAAAAGAATTAAAGCAGGCAAAGACATTATCATCAACCTTTGCGGTCTTAATCCTTGACATTGACTATTTTAAGCGGATCAATGATACATATGGTCATCAAGTCGGGGATCAGGTATTAATTGAGATTGTATCGATTATAAAAAGTAATGTACGCCAAGGTGATGTCGTTGGCCGGTGGGGCGGAGAAGAATTTCTGATTATCCTTTCTAATGCTAGCCTTGAAGATAGCCTTTTAAAGGCTGAAAAAATTCGTATCCAGGTTAAGGAGACGATTTTTACTAATGATGCTAGGCTAACCATTAGTATTGGTGTAGCAGCCTATATGAATGATCTCTTGCCTGAAAATATTGTATTTCGAGCAGATGCGGCCCTTTATCGTGCCAAAGAAAAAGGACGCAATCGGGTTGAGTTTTAAGAAATAGTTAAAAATCCTTTAGTGCAATCACGAGAGGATTTTTTTATTGACAAATTTTAAAGAAAGGAGTAATATTAACATATGCATATATAAGCATGTGAAAGGAATAGTGATGGAAAACTTAACGACCCTTTTTAAAGTATTGTCCGATGAAAATCGCCTTCGCATTATCTTATTATTATCACAAAAAGAACTTTGTGTCTGTCAACTATGTGATATTTTAGAGGAATCTCAACCTAAAATTTCAAAGAATCTTTCAAAGTTGAGAGATTTAAATTTAGTTACGACGGAAAGAAGAGAAAAATTTATTTTTTATCGCTTAAAAGATGATCATCAAACCCTTAACGAAATTATTGACGATATTTTTAAAAATAGTAAGGATTATCCTCAGATTGAAAGCGATCAAAAGCGTCAAGAAAATGCTCCTTCTGTATTGGTTACATGTGGTTTAAAAAAATCCAAAGAGATAAAAGAGGACAAGCAATGATCATTTTTGAATGGCTAAACAATCAACTCTTAAAAATGGACTGGTTACATCACTTAGTTGCTCGTTTAGTTGAGAATGTTTTTGGTTTAGATATTCAGGAACAACTAGGAGGGAGTATTCATTTTTTTATTTACGATGTTATCAAAATCTTTATCCTTTTAGCAGTTCTTATTTTTATGATTTCCTATATCCAAAGTTTCTTTCCGCCAGAGCGGACGCGCAGTATTTTAAGTCGTTTTAAAGGGATTACAGCCAATATTCTAGCCGCATTGTTAGGTACCGTTACACCTTTTTGCTCTTGCTCATCAATTCCTTTATTTATTGGCTTTACAAGTGCCGGTCTTCCGATCGGGGTATCCTTTTCTTTTTTAATTTCGTCACCCCTAGTGGACCTAGCCTCGGTTATTTTATTGGCCAGTATCTTTAATTGGAAAATTGCCATTGCTTATGTGTTAGTGGGCTTGATTCTTGCTGTTATTGGTGGCACGATTATTAGCAAGGCCCACTTAGAAGAATATGTGAAAGACTTTGTTTATAGTAATAAAATGATAGAGACAGGTCAAGCCCAACTAAGGACTCGCGACCGTCTCATTTTTGCTAAGGATCAGGTTGTCGAAATTATTCAAAGAGTTTGGCTCTATATTTTAATAGGGGTAGGCATTGGTGCCTTGATTCATAATTGGATCCCCCATGAAATGATTTCGATGCTTCTTGGTCAGGATAAATGGTATTCCGTCTTATTAGCGACCCTTGTTGGTATCCCCATGTATGCTGATATTTTTGGCACCTTGCCAATTGCTGAGGCCTTGGTCTCAAAGGGTGTTGGTATCGGCACAGCCCTTTCTTTTATGATGGCGGTTACCGCCCTATCGCTACCGTCGCTAATTATGCTAAAGAAAGTTGTTAAAAGCAAATTACTTTTGATCTTTACGATCATTGTCTCTGTTGGTATTTTGATTATCGGTTATGGATTTAATGCTCTTGGCTACTTGTTTATCTAGTTTTAGGATAGACGTACAATGAAATATTTGAAGGAGAAACAATGATTATTAAAGTACTTGGTACAGGATGTAAGAAATGTAAGAAATTGGAAGACCGGGTTAGACAGGCCTTAGGTGAACTCGCTTTTGAAGCAGATGTGGTTAAGGAAGAGCGGATGGAAGAAATTGCTCGTTATAATGTAATGAAGACACCAGCTCTTGTAATTGATGAAAAAGTTATTACTAGCGGTCGCCTCCCATCACGTAAGGAATTAAAAAAAATAATTGAATTAGCCAAGTAGTTGATAGCGGCTTAGCTAAGCCGCTATTTTAAAATGATTCCTTAGCCATGTTTTGGGTATAAAAAGTAAAGGAGCGCTATGATGAAAACTAAAACAATAGGTTTAATTGTTATTGCGGTGATTTTAGGATTCTCTTTAATAATGATGATTCAAAATAGTAGCGGACCAAAAATTGATCAGGATAATCCAAATTCTCAAAAAGCTAACAGCGATTTATCTGACAAAAATAGTCGCTATCCAAAACCGTCACCGGAAGAATTAAAAGAAAAGTTAGACAATGAAGCCTATCAAATTACACAAAATGATAAAACGGAAATGGCCTTTAGCCATAAATATAATAATCTGAAAGACCGGGGAATTTATGTTGATATTGTGACTGGTGAGCCCTTATTTTCGTCAGATGACAAATTTGATTCGGGTACCGGTTGGCCGAGTTTTACAAAACCAATTGACCAGACTTTTTTGGAAGAAAAGAAAGATAGCAGTTTTGCTATGAATCGCCTTGAAGTTAGAAGTAAAACAGGGGATTCTCATTTAGGACATGTCTTTAATGATGGGCCTAAAGAAGAAGGAGGCCTGCGCTATTGTATCAATGGAGGGTCCTTAAAATTTATTCCCTATGACGAAATGGAAGAAGAAGGATACGGCTATCTCCTTGCTCTTTTTAGTGAATGAATAGAGCAAGTTTAAATTGGAAGGATAAAAAATGATAAAAAACGACAGCGGTTGGAATTTAGAAAATACCTACCAAGAATTACCAGAATTGTTTTATAGTCAGCTTGACTTAAAGCCTGTTAGTAAGCCGGGCTTGGTCATAATCAATGAGCCATTAGCAAAAAAACTTGGTTTAAAGCTAGATGGTCTAAAAAATCAAGACGGTCTTAATTTTTTAGCCGGAAATGAATTGCCGATAAAGAGCAAGCCGATCGCTCAAGCCTACGCCGGTCATCAATTCGGCCATTTTACCATGCTTGGTGACGGGCGGGCAATGCTAATCGGCGAGCAAATCACACCCGCAGGTGATCGTTTTGATATACAGTTAAAGGGGTCTGGCAAAACCCCTTATTCTCGGGGAGGTGATGGGCGGGCCACGCTTGGACCAATGCTGCGAGAATATATCATTTCGGAAGCCATGCACCACCTTGGTATTCCGACTTCACGTAGCTTGGCAGTGGTGACAACTGGAGATAGGGTCTACCGAGAAAAGGCCTTAGAGGGGGCTATCTTAAGCCGGGTCACGAGTAGCCATATCAGAGTCGGCACCTTTGAATACGCATCGCAATGGGGAAGCCTTGCTGACCTTAAGGCTTTAGCGGATTATTCGATTAAACGGCATTTTCCATATCTTGCCGCTAAGAAAAACGTTTATCTGGGCTTATTAAAGGAAGTGATAAAAAGGCAAGCAGACCTGATTGCTAAATGGCAATTAGTCGGCTTTGTCCATGGGGTGATGAATACTGATAATGTGACGATCGCCGGCGAGACGATTGACTACGGACCCTGCGCCTTTATGGATTCTTATGATCCGAAAACGGTTTTTAGTTCCATCGATTTGCAAGGACGTTACGCTTATCAAAATCAACCCGGTATTGGCTTGTGGAATTTGGCCCGTTTTGCTGAAAGCCTGATTCCGCTGATTGATGACAAGCAAGATCAAGCCATTGAGTTAGCCGAAGCAGCCATTCATAACTTTGCCTTAATCTATCAGGCAGCCTGGTTATCAGGAATACGAGCAAAATTAGGAATTTTTAATGAAGAAAAAGAAGATGAAATGCTGATATCAGAATTGCTCGGTTTGATGAAACGTCATCGCGCTGATTACACGAATACTTTTGTTGATTTAAGCTACAATCAAGCGCATTCTTCCGCCTTGTATGAAAGTGATGCCTTTAGCGTCTGGGACCAGCGCTGGAAAATGCGTTTAACGAGGCAAGACCAAGGTGATCATTTAGTCAAGGACCGAATGAAAAAATCAAATCCGGTGGTCATCCCAAGAAATAATCAGGTTGAAAAAGTTTTAGCAGCGGCGACAAATCAAAATGACTACCAGCCTTTGCATAACTTGTTAGACCTTCTTAAAAAACCATACCATTACGACCCCTTAAACAAAGAATATATGCAAGGATCAAAGGATTCGGACCCTCCTTATAAAACTTATTGTGGCACGTGATTAAAAAAACAACTGCTGTCTCATTTGAGATAGCAGTTATTTAAATTTTTTATAAATTAGGGTTATAGGCAAATTTATCAATACACATGGATAGGCTTTTTATGCCACCGGCCAAAGAAGCGATGATAAAAAGATCATCTTTTTTATCCTGTTTCCATAGTGTTCCGGCCACTAAAGTGACTGGCGTTTTTTTATAAGCTTGACGATAAGCAATCGTCGTTGAACCAATTAAGATCACTTCTCTGGCTTGCTGACAATGGGCCAGCAAAGCATCGATTGTTCCGTTAATAAAGGATGTTCCGGATAAAAAGACAACATCTGCTTGAGCTAAAGAAGGATTAAGGTCGTCAAGTGGTTGGCTATTTTCGGCGTGTCCTTTATCAAAGATTGCCATGGAAACCTTACGTTTAGTTAGTTGTCGCACGACTGGGCCAATATACCCGACCATCACGACTTGATCATCGTCTTTGACGAGCGAAAAGAAATCTTTATTGTCCATTAGCTTATGGTCATTTAAATACTTTCTAGCTCCACAGTTTAAAGTTGCAATACCCAGTGCACGCTTGAGAACGTGCTTTTCGGTAAGAGCCCAGTCAGCCAAGTCACCAGCAGCCATGCCAATGATGGCCCGGTTATCTTTAAAAATACTGCAACAGCCTGAGAGTTCTTCTCGAAGGACGTAGGAGGATCCGACACTCCCGTCATCGAGTTCCACGATAACCATACTAATGCCGATGACGGCTCTTTTAATAAGTCGTTTACTTAGATAAGGTTCAGCTGCTTGTCTGGCTCGAGTCAACATGTTTACATTCTTCATACTAACACCCCGTTTTCCTTTGAACGTATTATTTCCCACAAGGTCTTATTTCTTGATTAGGCTTGTACTTCTAAATTAACATACTTAAATTTTTAAATCAAGTGATTAAGGGCCGATCATCTTGACAATAATAAAAAAACAAAGCTATAATGATTTAAAAAAGAATAGCTGTTCCCAAAAATGTAATTCTCTAGTATACTATTTTAAGCTTAGTAAAATAAGGCCAGTAAAAGGAGTAGTGATGAAAAAAAAGATAGTACTTGTGATGATATTAGTAATTTTTTCAATGGGGGCTGTTTTAGCAGAGAGCGTTGAACCGATATCAGAAGTTTCTTTTTTAACCGAAAGGGCCCGGGTTTTAGAGGTTGGTCCTTTGATTGATACGGGTGGGGAATTCTATAAGAGTCAGATGCAGTCGGTCACCCTTGAAATTACCAGTGGCGATTACAAAGGAGAAATATTTGAAGTAGATAATAATTTAGCAGAAAACATCGCCTATAATATCATTGTTGAAGAAGGCGATAAAATTGTCGTATCGATCGCCGAAGGTGGGATCAGTGACGGACCTGAAATCAATATTGCCGATCATTATCGGGGGAATTGGCTTCTTTACCTTAGCTTAACCTTTATCCTCTTAATTATTGTAATTGGTCGCCTAAAAGGTCTTCGGGCATTAATTTCCTTGATTATAACCATTGCAGCCATCCTCTATATCCTCCTACCAGCCATTTTGAAAGGAATCAATCCCGTTCCAGTCTCGATTGGGATTGCCATTGTGGTGACAATTATTACGATCTTTTTAATTGGTGGAATCAGCCAAAAAAGTATCGCGGCTATTATTGGAACGTCTAGTGGTGTACTTGTGGCGGGGTTAATTTCTTATTTTGTTGGCAGTCAAATCAATTTAACCGGTATGAGTGCTGATGAGGCAACCATGCTTCTTTATATCCCTCAAGGAATTACCTTTGATTTTAGAAATTTATTGTTTGCTGGAATTATTCTCGGGGCCTTGGGGGCGATTATGGATGTGGGTATGTCGATCGCCTCATCGATTGATGAGATTTATAAGGCTAATAATCAATTATCGGTAAAAGAATTGTTTGACTCAGGGATGAATGTCGGCAAAGATATTATGGGGACCATGATCAATACCTTGATTCTCGCCTATGCGGGGACGTCAATCCCCTTGCTGCTGGTCTTTATGGCCTATGAAACGTCAATGACAAAGATTATCAATATGGATATCATTGCCACAGAAATTGTTCGTTCCCTGTCCGGAAGCATCGGTTTAATCTTAACGATCCCGATCACGGCTTTCATCGCGAGTGTCTTAATTCGCGGGGCCAAAGAGACCAGCTAATAAAAGTCAATCGTTAAAAAAACTTTTTTTTTAGAAATGAGGA
>CAZWEU010000020.1:0-30773 GCA_964632785.1 uncultured Lachnospiraceae bacterium
TAAAGCCGGTTAGTGACTTTGTCAGCCAGAGTAAAGAATTGGTTAAACACATTCCTGTCTTGGCCGTCAAAAAAGGCAATCCCTTAGGGATCACGGGCTTAAATGACCTGACCAAAGAGGGGGTGGAAGTGGTCTTGGGGGATGGCCAAGCGACACCGGTAGGAAAGCTAGCTGACAAGGCCCTGACTGATCTTGGCATTCTTGACCAGATCGATGTGATCGCCCGGTCGTCAACAGCACCGGAAATCTTTACCGCCCTATCGGTCGATGAATGCGATGCCATTATCGTCTGGAAGGAAAATGTGACGGGTGAGACAACCGAGATCGTCCAAACGACTGACTTAGACCCTTATATCAAAAGCATTCCGGCAGCCAGTTTGGCCTTTAGTGCCAACCCCCAAGCTCGAGAAGCCTTTTTAAGCTTTTTGGCCACCGATCAGGCGATCGACATTTGGCAATCTTATGGTTATGAAGTCCTTGACTAGGGCTTGTTATGAGAGAAAAGTTCTCCCTCTTCAATGCCTTTGAAGTCGTCGCCATGGTCATCACAGTCTTTGTGATTGCCTTTACCAGCGTCCTCTTATCGGCCATTGTCATTAAGGGCTTCCCTTTTTTAGGGGAAGCCTTGGCCTCCGAAGAAGTCCGCTTTTCCATTCGGCTGAGTTTAACCACGGCGACGATCTCAACTTTTATCTGTATTCTCTTAGCTATTCCCACTGCCTATACCCTAACCCGGACGGCCTTTCCCTTTAAAAAATTTTTCCAGGCCATTATTGAAATGCCCTTGTCCATGCCTTATTTAGTGATTGGCCTGAGTCTCTTGCTGATTTTTTCATCGGAGTGGGGCAAGGCCTTAAAGGATTTGGGTTTTAAGGTTGTCTTTGATCAAAAGGGGATTATCGTTGCCCAAAGCGTGGTCAACTTTCCCTATGTGATTCGCTTTATCCGGACGGCCTTTGACGAAGTCGATATGCGGCTGGAATTTATTGCCGGCAGCTTGGGGGCTAGCCGGTGGAAACGCTTTACCACCATCACCCTGCCCCTGTCGAAAAATGCCATCATTACCATGGTTATTTTGACTTGGGCCCGGGCCCTAGGCGAATTTGGGGCGACCCTGATGCTGGTGGGGGCGACCCGGATGAAGACCGAGACCCTGCCCTCTTCGGTTTATCTCAATTTGGCAACAGGTGACATGGGGGCCTCGATGGCCTCGGCGACGATTATTTTACTGGTCTCTTTTTTAGCTCTTTTTATTACCAGCTGGATCAGTCGGAAAAATAAGGACCAAAGCCGTATAAAGGATGTGACAAGATGGTAGGAACAATGGTTCAAATTGAGGATTATTCCATTCAATTGGGCAACTTTAGGCTTAATAAAATCAATTTAGACATTCGCGACCAGGAAATATTTGCCTTGCTGGGTAAAACCGGATCGGGTAAGACGGTTTTGCTGGAGTCGATCGCCGGTTTTTATAAAAAATTCTCTGGCCAGGTCAGGGTTTTTGGCCAAAATATCGTCACCGTCCCCTTAGAAAAACGTCAAATTGGCTTTGTTTATCAAGATTTTGGTTTATTTCCCCATCTGACGGTCTATCATAATATTGCTTACGGCTTAAAAATTCAAAAGCAAAGCAAGAAAGCCATTGATCGGATGGTTGACGAGATGGCCCAAATCCTCGGCATCGGCCATATTTTAAAGTGCTATCCGGGGACCTTAAGCGGGGGTGAGCGCCAGCGCACGGCCCTGGCCCGGGCCCTTATTCTAAGGCCCAAGCTCTTATTGATGGACGAACCCTTTTCATCGCTCGACCCGGCCACTAAAGAAAGCATGTATGCGCAAATTAAAGACATTCATAAAATGTTTGCCTGCAGCATCTTATTTGTCACCCATGATTTTAACGAGGCCCAAGCCATGGCCGACCGGGTGGGGATTATGGTTAATGGCGAATTAAAAGGGATTCGCCAGAGTGCCGAATTATTTTACGATTACCAGGAGCGTGAAATCAATGACTTCATTGCCTGTAACCGTAAGCCAAAAAAACAGAAAGTGATAATGGTGTAAAGATGACAGTGATGAGTGCAAGTGAAATTGATCAATTAATTAATGAAGATGTCCCCTATTTTGACCTAACCAGTGCGGTCCTAGGGATTAGTGACCAAGAAGGCAAGATGACCTACTTTACTAGGGATGATGCGGTCGTGGCCGGGACCCAAGTGGTCCGTCAGGTTTTTGACCGCTTAGGGATTGAGACGACCATGATCTGCCCCAGCGGCCAAAGGGTCGGGGCCGGTAGTGACCTGATCGCCGGCCGGGGCCGGGCTCGAGACTTACACATGGCCTGGAAGGTGTGTCAAAATATCCTTGACAGCTCCTGTGGGATCGCCACAAAAACCCGCCAGATGGTTGATGCGGTCCAAGCCGAAGATCCCAAAATGGCCATATTAACCACTCGCAAAGCCTTTCCCGGGACTAAAAAATTAGCCATCGCGGCGATTTTGGCCGGCGGGGCCATGCCCCACCGCCTGGGTTTATCGGAGACGATTGTTATCTTTAAGCAGCATATGAATTTTATCGGTGGTTTAGAGGGCTTAATTGCCAAATTACCCGACCTTAAGCACCAGTGCTGTGAAAAGAAAATTATTGTCGAGGCGGTTACCTATGACCAGGCCGTGGCCCTTTTTAAAGGTGGGACCGACGGGGTCCAGTTTGATAAGCTAAGTGCCGAGGAATTGGCTAAGGCCGTTGTGGCCCTACGCGAAGAGTTTGGCCCGGTCATTATTTTGGGTGCCGGTGGCATCAATGAAAAGAATATTTCCGCCTACGCTAAAACCGGTGTTAATGGGATCATTACCACTAGCCCCTATAATGCCAAGCCGATTGACGTTGGCGTCCATATGGGATAGGTTAATTTTTAAGGATACAGGAGGACTTCCTGTATCCTTTTTAGTTTTTTGTAAAAGTTTGGGTAAATTATAGTATAATAGAGAGGTATGAGTCAAAATAAAGAAAAACTGATGAGAACTGACAGAAAGGAAGGACAAAATGACCGAAGAAGAACTGCAAAGATGGCTTGCCGCCAAAAACTATGAAAAAATTGACGCGGCCTTAGAAAAATACAATGCCGTTGACTTAGAAAACCTCCTGGCTCAATTTAATGAGGCCACGCGACTGGCCGCCTTTGGCCGTCTCGATGCCAAGATGAAGGCCGAAGTCTTTTCCTATATGGAGCTGGAAGACCAGGAAGACTTAATTGGGGCCCTTAATCAAGAGGAGATCAGCCGGCTTTTTGAGGACATGTATACCGATGATATCGTTGACTTCTTAAGCGAAATAGCAGAAGAGGACAGTCTTAAGTTGCTGGGAAACCTAGCCGCCGACCGCCGATCAAAGGTTGACCTGCTCCTAAAATATTCCGATGATTCGGTCGGCAGCATCATGACCGATGAGTTTATCCACCTAAAGAAAAACATGACTGTCAAGGAGGCCTTAGAAAAAATTAGGCGCATCGGCATTGACAGTGAAACCGTCTATACCTGCTATGTGGTCGAAGATAAAAAACTAATCGGCATTGTTTCGGCCAAGGATTTGATGATCCACCATGAAGACATTTGCATCTCGACCTTGGTCAAGGACCGCTTCATCTCCCTCCATACCGATGATGACAAGGAATTAGCGGCGAACTTATTTCGTAAATATAGTTTTATTGCCATCCCGGTCATCGATTCGGGGGGAAATATGGTCGGCATTGTCACCTTTGATGATGCCATTGATGTCCTGATTGACGAAACCACCGAAGACATGCAAATTATGGCGGCCATGGTCGTCAATGATGAGCCCTATTTAAAGACGTCAGTCTGGAAACATGCCGGCCACCGGATCATGTGGCTAATGGTCTTGATGTTATCGGCGACCATCACCGGGTCGATTATTGCTAACTACGAAGATGCCTTTACCTTAATCCCCCTTTTGGTTTCCTTTATTCCCATGCTAATGGACACTGGGGGTAACTGCGGGACCCAAAGTTCAACCCTGATTATTCGCGGTTTGGCGGTGGGGGAGCTGACTTTTTCCGATACCTTTAAAATTGTCTGGAATGAATTTCAAGTCGCCCTGATTGTCAGTGCGGCCCTGGCGGTGGTTAACGGCATCCGGGTCTACCTCTTGTACCAAGATGCTAAAATCGCCCTAGTTGTCTCAATTTCTCTGGTCGGGACGATTATTATTGCCAAGCTAGCCGGCGGCCTCCTGCCCATGCTGGCCAATAAATTTAAGTTGGACCCGGCCATTATGGCCGCCCCTTTAATTACCACTATTGTCGATACGGCCTCGATTATCATTTACTTTCGCATTGCCACGGCGGTCTTGCAACTTTAAAAAAGAAAGGATGAGGGAAGATGGATGAATTATTTCTAATCACCGGTGGGGCTGGTTATTTAGGAAATACCTTGGTTAGACAATTGCTAAAGCAAAAAAAGAAGATTCGGATCCTGGCCTTGCCGGGCGAAGAAAACATCCCCCAAGGCCAGCTTGAGGTCGTTTATGGCGATATCTTAAAGCCGGAGACCTTGCAAGCTTTTTTTAAAAACGATGGAAAGCAAGACCTAATTGTTATTCATGCCGCCGGGATTGTCTCGATTGCTTCAAAATACCAGCAAAAAATTCATGACATCAATGTCACAGGGACCAAAAACATCATTGGTCTTTGCCAGGACCACAAGGTGAAAAAACTGGTCTATATCAGTTCCGTCCATGCCATCCCCGAAGAAGAAAAGGGCCAAACCATGACCGAAGTGGCTGTCTTTGACCCTGATGCTGTGGTCGGCCTCTATGCCAAAACCAAGGCCCAGGCGACCAAGCTAGTCCTGGCGGCGGCAGCTAGGGGCCTGGATGCCCGGGTCGTCCATCCGTCGGGGATTTGCGGCCCCTTTGACCCCGGTCGGGGCTACCTGACGACCCTAGTTATCCATTACTATACCGGCAAATTGACGGCGGCCTTAAATGGCGGTTATGACTTTGTCGATGTCCGCGATGTCGCCAAGGGGATTGTCTTATGTCTGGAAAAAGGGAAAAAAGGGGAGGCCTATATCCTGTCCAATGCTTACTTTACAGTCAAAGAGATGCTTAAAATGCTGCATGAGATCACCGGCAAAAAAGAGGTCAAGCGGATCCTGCCGGCTTGGTTTATTAAAGGAGTGGCCCCCCTAGCCGAGCTCTATTACAAAATCATTGGCCAGCCCCCCTTATTTACCGCCTATTCCATTTATACCTTGAATTCAAATGCCGTTTTTTCCCATGAAAAAGCGACGCGGGAATTAGGCTACCAGACTAGGGATATGAAAGAGACCCTGGCAGACACCATTGACTGGTTAAAGGGCCAGGGCCGGTTGTAGGAAGAGAAAAGGAGTAAAAATTGGGTTTTTATGAAAAGTATGATGTTGTCATTGTTGGTGGTGGCCTGGCCGGTTTAACCAGTGCCGCCTACCTAAGCCGGGCCGGGAAAAAGGTCTTGGTCTGTGAAAAAGAGGCAAAGGCCGGCGGCCTGGTCGGAAGCTTTTCGACCAATGGCTTTGTCTTTGACTCGGGCATTCGGGCCTTTGAGAACTCAGGCATTATCCTACCCATGCTTAGGGACCTGGGCATTGACCTGGACCTGGTGACGAGCCCGGTTTCCATTGGCATTGGTAACAATTTAATTCGCTACAAAAAAAAGGAGAGCCTGGCCCAATATGAACTTTTATTAATTCGCCAATTTCCGCAAAACAAAGGGGATATCCAAGCCATTATCAAGGAGATTAAGAAAGTCATTAAATATATGGATGTCCTCTATGGGATTGATAACCCCCTCTTTGTCGACTATAAAAAGGATAAAAAATACCTCTTCCAGACCCTCCTTCCTTGGCTGGTAAAATATCAAATTAATATTAAAAAGGCCCTGAAAATCAATCAGCCGGTCAACGACTACTTGCTTAACTTTACTAAAAACCAACAATTAATCGACATGATCACCCAGCATTTCTTTAAAGAGACACCGGCTTTTTTTGCCCTTAGCTACTTTGGCTTGTACCTGGACTACACTTACCCGACCGGGGGGACCGGGGTCTTAGTCGACAAAATGCTTGATTTTATTACAGCCCATGGGGGGAGTATTCGGACTTCTTGCCCGATTATCAAACTGGACCCGGTTAAAAAAGAAATCGTTAGCCCGGACCGGACCTACCACTACCGGGCGGTCATTTGGGCGGCTGATCTAAAGGCCCTTTATCACAGCCTGGACCTGTCTTCTCTTAATGACGGGGACAGGCGTCTAGCGATTGACCGGCAAGCAGACCGGGTTAATAAAGCGGTGGCTGGCGATTCGATTTTTACCCTCTACTTAGAAGTCGACCAAGAAGTAGCTTATTTTGCGAAAAAGATCGGTCCCCATCTTTTTTATACGGCCGATAAAAGGGGCTTATCCAGCCTCAGCCCCTTAAAAAGTCGCGACCGCCAGGCCCTGGAAGACTGGGTTCAAGCCTACTTGGCCCTGACAACTTATGAGATCTCCGTCCCGGCCGTTCGTGATCCTAACTTGGCCCCAGCCGGTCAGACCGGCTTAATTGTCAGCACTCTGATGGATTACAGCTTGGTGAAAGAAGTGGCCACCCAAGGCTGGTACCAGGACTTTAAGATCCTTTGCCAAGAAGCCATGATAAAGGTCTTAAAGGTCTCTCTCTTTGCCGATTTGGCCATTAAAAACATTCAGTCCTCCACCCCCTTAAGCCTTGAGCGCATCACCGGCAACGCCCAAGGGGGGATTACTGGCTGGGCCTTTACCAATAAGGACATCCCCGCCATCAGTGACTTTCCCCGGATTAAAGACTCGGTTGCGACCCCCATCCCCCAGGTCTACCAGGCCGGCCAGTGGACCTTTAGTCCATCGGGCTTGCCGATTTCCATCTTGACCGGCAAGCTAGCCGCTGACGCCGCTGAGGACGGGCTTAAAAAGCCATGACCCTGGAGATTATTAGCCTAGTGGTCGGCTTAGTCATGAGCTTTTTCTTGTTTCGCCACTTTCCCAGGCTTTCGGCCGGGGCTGAAATCAAGACGGATTTATTTTTGTCGGTCATTATCCCGGCCCGAAATGAAGAAAAAAACCTGCCCCTAATTTTGGGGGACTTAAAAGACCAAGTCGGCGTCTCTTATGAAGTCATTTGTGTCGATGATGGATCAAGCGACCAGACTAGGGCCATGGCCGAGGCTTTTGGCATCCATGTCATATCGGTTAGGGACAAGCCGGCCGCTTGGCTGGGCAAGTCTTGGGCCTGTCAAAAAGGGGCCCAGGCGGCCAAGGGGGAGGTCCTCTTATTTGTCGATGCCGATGTCCGCCTGGGGCCAGACGGCCTCAAGCGCTTATTAGGGGCCTATAACGACCTCCCCCTCTCCGTCCTGCCCTACCACCGGATGGAAAGACCCTATGAGCAATTATCCTTATTTTTTAACCTGACCCAAGTCAGTGCCAACGGCCTGGCCATGCCAGGGGGTCAAAAAATTGGCCTTTATGGGCCGATTATTTTGATCGGGGCGGGGGATTATTGGCAAATTGGTGGCCATGACCGGGTCAAGGACCAAGTGATTGAGGACGTGGCCTTAGGCCGAGCCTTAAACGAGGCCGGCCTATCCTTTCGCCTCTTGATGGGGGACTTAGGCCTGTCCTACCGCATGTACGCCGGCGGCTTTAGTGATTTATACCAAGGCTGGCTAAAAAACTACGGGTCGGGGGCGGCGGTCACCCCGCTTCTTCGCCTCATCATGGTCTTTTTATGGGTGACGGGGGTGACGGCCACCCCCCTTTACCTGGTGCGGGCGGTCCTGGCCGGCCAGGGCGTCTACAGCCTAATTTTTGCGGTCTTTTATTTAAGCTGGGTCTTTGAATTGTGGCGGATTGGTAAAAAAGTTGGCAATTTCCATTTTTTAAATATCCTCTTTTATCCTCTATCCTTATCTTTTTTTATCCTAATCTTTTTTGGCTCGGCGATCAAACGCCTGTTTCACCTGAAGTCCTCTTGGAAGGGACGCAAGGTTTAGAAAGGATGCCTATGCAAATTTTTTTTATTCCCCGAATCTGGGCCATCGCCTTAGCCTTTGTCCTCTGGGGCCTTTTTCAAACCGGGGCGGCCCTCTTAAGTTTAAAAATACCGGCAAAGTATCTGGACCCTGATTCTTTTTATTTTCGGTCTCACCCTTGGGAGCAAGGCGGGGCCGTTTACGACAAGGTCTTTTTGGTCAAGCGGTGGAAGAAGTTTTTGCCCGACGGTGGAGCGGCCTTAGGTGGCGGCTATGCCAAGAAAAACCTAAGTGATTTTTCGACCGATAATCTAAATCAATTTTTAGTCGAGTCCTGCCGGGCGGAAATAACCCATATTATAGCGATTTTCCCTTTTTGGGTTTTTGGCCTCTTTGCCTCCCCCCAAGTGGTGGCCATTATGTTGATCTATGCCCTGGCTGCCAACATCCCCTGTGTGCTTGTCCAACGTTATAACCGGCCGCGGATTGGGAAATTAGTAAAGATCCAGATGAGACGAGACAAGCGCCAGGCTTAAAGGAAGATTAAAAGAATCTTTAAAAGAATGGCTAAAGTGGGTATTAAAAAAAATAAGGGTAAAAATAAAGCATAGGACCAAATAAAGAAAGGCCCTAGAAGGGAGAAAAAAATGCGAAAAAAAATTAAAAACAATGTCTCTTGGGTCGGCCAGGTTGATTGGGACCTTAAACATTTTCATGGTCACGAGTATTCGACCCATAAGGGGTCAACCTACAATGCCTTCTTAATCGAGGAAGAAAAAACGGTTCTGATCGATACAGTCTGGCTGCCCTTTGCCGATGACTTTGTCGATAATCTAGCCAGTGAAATTGACCTTAATAAAATTGATTATATCATCGCCAACCATGGCGAGGTGGACCACAGTGGGGCCCTACCGGCCCTGATGAAACATATACCGGATACGCCGATTTATTGCACGGCCAATGCGGTCAAATCCTTAAAGGGCCAATACCACCAGGATTGGAATTTTAAGGTGGTCAAAACCGGCGATAAGCTGGCCATTGGTAATGGCAAGGAGTTAATTTTTGTTGAGATGGCCATGCTCCACTGGCCCGATAGTATGGCTACTTATTTAACGGGCGATAATATCCTCTTTAGTAATGATGCCTTTGGCCAGCACTACGCCACTGACCGCCTCTACAATGACTTGGTCGACCAGTGTGACTTAGCCGCCGAAGCCCTTAAATATTATGCCAATATCCTAACCCCCTTTAGTGGAATTCTAAGGCGGAAACTTGATGAGATCATGGCCTTTAATTTAGACATTGATATCATTGCCACCAGCCACGGGGTCATTTGGCGGGATAATCCCCTGCAAATTGTTGAAAAGTATGCTAAGTGGGCCGATGACTACCAGGAAAACCAGATCACGGTGGTCTATGAAAGCATGTGGAATGGGACTAAGATGTTAGCCGAAAAAATTGCCCAGGGCATTCGCTTGGCCGACTCTGACGTGGTCGTTAAAGTCTTTAACCTGCCCCTGAGTGACACCAATGATATCATCACCGAGATTTTTAAATCAAAGGCCGTGATCATGGGGTCACCAACCATCGGCAACAGTATTTTGCCCTCGGTGATGGGTTTTGTCCACGCTGTCAAGGGGATGAAGTTTAAACAAAAAAAAGCGGCCAGTTTTGGCTGTTACGGCTGGAGTGGTGAGTCGGTCAAGGTTCTTAATGGCCTGATGGAAGAGGCCGGCTTTGAGATAATGGACCAGGGCCTAAGAAATCAGTGGAATCCTGATCTTGATGGCCAAGCGCAGGCCATTGAATACGGCAAAAAAATAGCCCAAGAGGCATAAGATTAAAAAGCAGAAAAAAGGCTGCCTAAGGTTAGGTCTGCTTTCGTTTTAAGCACCAGGTGAAAAGCCAATAAAAGATAAAGAAAGCTGAAGAGGTCTTCAGCTTTCTTTGTCTTTAGTAGAGAATTTATTGACGGATAAGCGGGCAATGAAATATAATAAAGGAAATAGTAAAAATAAGTTACTAAAAAGCAAATAGAAAGCGATCTTTTGTTTTAAGGACTAAAAATGAAGGCACAAGGAGTGACCAATGGACAAACATTTTTATGCAAAAATGATAGACGATTCTCCGATTGGCTTTGCCTACCACCAGGTTTTCTATGACCAAGATAATAAGCCGGTTGATTACAATTTTATTGATATTAATAAGGCTTTTGAAAAGCAGTCAGGGATGAGCAAAGAGGTCGTTCTTGGTAAAAAGGTGACGGCGATTTTCGCCGGCCAAGCAAAAAGAGTGGAAAAATGGATCGCCCTATATGGCCGAATTGGCTTGACCGGCCAAGCCGAAGAATTTGACGAGTTTTCACCGGAGCTCGGCCGCTGGTTTAAGATTCACCTTTCTTCACCGCAAAAAGGCTATGTGGTGTCGCAGGTGGTCAATGTGTCCGAGCAAATGGATAAAGTCACCCAACTGGAAGAATTAAAAAGCAAACTGGAGGAAAGCGAAGAAAAGTACCAGATAATTTCCGAATATTCCTTTGATTGGGAGGCCTGGGAAGGGTCGGATGGGCAAATGCTCTATGTTTCGCCAGCCTGTGAAGAGATTTGTGGCTATCCAAGAGAGATCTTTTATGAGAACAAAAACTTCCTCCACGATATTATTATCGAAGAAGACCAAGACATTTGGAAAAACCACCAGCACTATGGGATCAAGCCGGTTGGCATCAACCGCGAGACCTTTCGCATCCGCCATAAAGACGGGAAAATTGTCTGGATCCAGCATTCTTGTCGCAGCATTTACGGACCAGGGGGCGACCACTTAGGTTTTCGGTCTAATAACCGCGACATCACCGCCATGCGCCAAGCCCAAGATAAAATTATTGAAGAGCAAGCTCAATTTCAAAAGATCATCGAGAATTTCCCCTTTTGCCTAACCATTATTAGCCTCGATGGAAGGATTCTCTATGTTAACGAAAGCGCCTTCCAACTCTTTGGCATGGCCAAAGGTGTAATCGGGACCAAGAGCACCTTTTTAGCCTGGCAAGACCCGGGCCAGCGAAGGCTCTGGCTGGCCGAGCTAGAGGAAAAAGGCATGGTCAGGGATTTTGAAATGCGGGTTAAATCAGCCAATGGCAAGTGTTTTTGGACCATGGCCAGTGGCATTATCATTAATTATAAGGGAGAGAAGGCGGTCTTGTCGACCCAGCATGACATCACCGAGCGCAAGGTCATGGAAGAGGCCCTTAAAGAAAGTGAGGAAAAATACAAGAATTTATTTGAAAATGCCGTCGAAACCATCCTCGTCTTTCAAGGCCAAGAGATTATGATCGCCAACCCGGCGGCCACCCTCCTGTCCGGTTATTCGCAAGCGGAATTAAGACAGGTTCCCTTTACCAGCTTATTTCATCCCGATGACCTAGATCTGGTTTATCAAATTCACAAACGGCGCTTAGGCGACCCCGACCACCAAAAACGCTATCAGGTGCGGATCATCCGAAAAAACGGCGAGATTAGGTGGGTGGAATCCGACGGGATTAAAATTGACTGGGAGGGTAAGGATGCCATCCTTAATTTTGTCGTTGATATTACCGACCGCAAAGTAACCGAAGATGCCCTTAAAAGAAGCGAAGAGAAGTATCGTTTTTTAACCGAGTTTGCCTCCGATGTCATTTGGATCCTAAATGTAGACAAGGACCAATACACCTATGTTAGCCCGGCCATTAAGCAATTACGGGGCTTAAGCGTTGAAGAGGCCATGAGGGAGAAGCCTAAGGATTCCTTGTCGCCGGCGTCTTTTGCTCTTGTTAGCAAGGTTTTGGCCGAAAAGACCCTTGAATTTAAAGAAAACCCTGACCAAGAAGCCCATTATATTTATGAGCTCCAGCAGCCTCATGTCGATGGCTATCTGGTCTGGGTGGAGGTG
Organism: uncultured Lachnospiraceae bacterium; assembly: GCA_964632785.1. Lineage (GTDB taxonomy): Bacteria > Bacillota > Clostridia > Eubacteriales > Eubacteriaceae > Acetobacterium. The sequence goes on from CAZWEU010000020.1 coordinate 11,965, forward strand.
TCGGCCAAGTTTCGCTACAATGCTAAGGGAGAGATTGAAGTGATTGGGGTTAGTCGAAACATTGAAGACCGTAAAAAAGCCGAGCAGGATATTTTATTCTTAAGCTACCGCGACCAATTAACCCGGCTTTATAACCGCCGCTATTATGAAGAGGCGGTTGATAAAATGAATGACCCCAGCTTTTTCCCCCTGACCCTGGTCATGGCCGATGTCAATGGCCTTAAGATGACCAATGATGCCTTTGGCCACCTGGTGGGCGACCAACTCCTCAAATCTTTTGCCGAGGTTTTAAAAGAGACCTCACGGGTGGAAGACCTGGCCGCCCGGATTGGCGGTGATGAATTCGTCCTTCTTCTACCCAATACCGATGAAGACCAAGCCAAGGACATTGTCAAGCGGCTTGCGGCAAAAGTGCAAGCGACAAAAACCAATAATATCCTCATGTCGGTCTCGCTTGGTTATGCCACTAAAACGACCATAGACGAGGATATGGAAAAGATTTTTTCACAAGCCGAAGACATGATGTACCGCAAAAAACTCTTAGAGAGCCGGAGCATGAAAAATAAGATGATCCAATTGATCATTGAATCCCTCTATGAAAAATCCCACCAAGAAAAGGGTCATTGTGAACGGGTCTCCATCCTGTGCCGGGGGCTGGGTCAGGCCATGGGTTTTTCGGCCGATGAAGTTGATGACCTGGGCCTCTTAGGCCTGGTCCATGATATCGGGAAAATTGCCATTGATGAAGGGATTTTAAATAAGACCGGTCCCCTAACGGAACGGGACTGGCAGGAGATCCACAAGCATCCGGAAAATGGCTATCAAATCCTCCGGTCAGTTAGTGAATTTGCCCACCTGGCCGATTATGTCTTGTGCCACCATGAACGCCCGGATGGCCGCGGTTATCCGAGAAACTTAAACAATGACGAGATCCCCATTGAGGCCAAGATCCTGGCGGTTGCCGAGGCCTATGATCGGATGGTTAATCATTGGTCCTATCGCGAGGAAATGACTCAGGCCCAGGCCTTTAAAGAGTTAAGAGACGGGGCCGGTAAGCAGTTTGATCCAGCCGTCGTTAGGGTTTTTATTGATAAATACCTATAAGAAAGACCAGTCAAGGCCCGGGAATTTTGCATCTCCGGGCCTTTAGTGATAGAATAGGCGTGTTAGTGATTTAAAAATAAGATAAAGGAGAGAAAATGAAATTATTGTTTTATGTATTAACGCGAGTTGAGAAGCTTGATGCCCTGATGACCGAACTTGGAAGACGGGACATCTGTGGGGCGACGGTTCTTGAGAGCACCGGTATGGCCCGCTACCTGAGCAACCGCTATGATGAAGATGAAATTCCTTTTTTAAGCTCATTGCGGACCTTTTTAAGCCCTGATTTAATGCGATCCAATGTGGTCTTTATGGTTATATTAGAAGAACAAGTTGATGATGTCATCCAAGCCATTGAAAAAAGTGTCGCCAAGCTCGATGAGGACGATGCCGGCATTGTCTTTACCGTCCCAGTTGATTTTGTCAAGGGGGTAACCCACCTTGCAAAGTAGCATTCTTTTTGAAGTTGCCCTCATGCTGTTCGCAGGAATTTTATTCGGTCGATTGGCAAAATTCTTCAGAATGCCCAATGTTACCGGTTACTTGGTGGCCGGCCTTGTTTTTGGCCCCTCCCTAGCCAATGTCATCTCGCCCGAGGTGGTCACCGGCTTTAGTGTCGTCTCCGACATGGCCCTAGGCTTTATCGCCTTTTCCATTGGTAGTCAATTTGACTTGGTTTACTTTAAAAAAGTTGGCATTGCCCCGATTATTATTGCCCTCTTTGAGGCCCTAACAGCCGTCGTCTTAGTCACCCTAATCTTGATTCTCTTTGGCTTTGATGTCAAGTTATCCATTATGCTGGGCGCCATTGCCGCGGCGACAGCCCCGGCCCAGACCATTATGGTCATCAAGCAGTATAAGTCTAAGGGGCCCCTGACCTCTCTACTCATGAGTGTCGTGGCCGTTGATGATGCGGTGGCCCTCATTGCTTTTGGCTTTGCCTCAACCATTGTTTCCATGATGGGGTCCGGTGTCCCGACTAATTTGTTGGTCAGCGCCTTAACCCCTTTTTATGAGGTTTTTATTTCCCTAGTCCTTGGTGGCCTAGCGGCCATTTTGATGAAGTTTTTTTTCCGCTATTTCAAGGGAGCGGCCAATCAACTTTGCATCAGCATCGCTTTTATCCTGATGACCTACTATCTGGCGGATGTCATTCATGGCTCACCCCTCTTAGCCTGCATGGGCCTAGGGGCGGTTATGGTCAATATTTATAAGGACCATATTATTCGCTTAACTAGGATCATCGAAGAATTCACCCCCCCTATTTTTATGATTTTCTTTGTCATCTCGGGGGCTGGTTTTGAGGTTTCGGCCTTAAAGCAGCTAGGCTTAATCGGTATTCTTTACGTGGTGACCCGGGTGATCGGTAAGATCATCGGCGCCTATGTGGGTGGTAAATTAACCAAGCAAGATGACAAGACCTGTAAGTACCTGGGCCTAACCCTTATGCCCCAAGCCGGTGTGGCCCTGGGTTTAATTGTCGCTGCCGCTAAGGTGGTTCCGGCTTATGCCAGTGAAATCCAGGTGATTATTTTAAGCTCCACCTTTATTTATTCCTTTATTGGCCCGGTGGTGGCTAAATATGCCCTGGTAAAGGCGGGGAATATCAGCTTGCCGGAAAAAACAAAAAAAGCAAAGGTTTAAAAAAAGAAAAAAGAAAAGAAAGAAAAAAGAATTTTCCAAGCTAATATAAAGTTTCAATGCGTATCATAAGGCTGTACAAAGAATAAGTTCTTTTTCTTTTCATTCCTAATATAAAAAAAGAAGCACTGCCCCCGGGGTGGTGCTTCTTTTTGTGGTTTTTTGGCGGAAATTTCCCTCCTAAAGCGATCTTTGATTGACAAGGAGGCCTAGATTATATAGACTTAAAAAATTAGAAGACGCAAAAAACGAATAAAGGTAGGGTAAAATGATAAAAGTATTAATTCGAAAATTTGTTAAAAATTATGACCGGGTCGACGATCCCAAGGTCCGCGAGGCCTATGGGGTCTTAGCCGGAAGCCTGGGTATTATGGTTAATGTCCTCTTGTTTTTGGCAAAATTAGGGGTGGGGCTTTTTATTAATAGTATCGCCGTTATCTCTGACGCCGTTAATAACTTAACCGACACGGCCGCCTCCTTAATCCAAATCGTCGCCTCAAAATTTAGCAATAAACCGCCCGATGCCGAACACCCCCTGGGCCATGGCCGTTATGAATACATCGCCACCTTGATCGTCGCCTTTATTATCTTTACCGTCGGCTTAGAACTCCTTAAGGGGTCCTATGACAAGATCATTAATCCGGAAGCGGTTAGCTTTAGTCTGGTCTCACTCGTTATCTTGAGCCTTTCGATCTTGGCAAAATTGTGGATGTATTCTTACAATAATTACATTGCCAAGCAAATTGATTCATCGATTAACCGGGCCACGGCCATCGATAGCTTTAACGATAGCATCGCCACTGCCCTGGTCATCGTCCCCATGGTTTTGGGTAAGTATAGCGACTTTCCCATTGATGGGATCATGGGGGTGGCCGTCTCCCTCTTAATTCTTTACTCGGGCTTTAGTGTCGCCAGAGACGTGGTCAAGCTCCTTTTAGGCAAGGCCCCAGAGCCTGAGCTAGTGGCTAAAATTAGCGACATGGTGGCTGGAGGCGACCACATCCTTGGTGTCCATGACTTAGTCGTCCACGATTATGGACCAGGCCGAAAGGTCGCCTCGATCGATGCCGAGGTGGCCGATGACTTAAGCATCATCGAAGTTCACTCGGTCATTGATGGCCTTGAAAAAGCAGTCTTAAAGGACTTAGGCGTCCACATTGTTATCCATATGGATCCGATTTCCACCGACCGGAAAAAAACCGGTGAATTTGAAGCCCGGGTCAAGGACTGCCTGGATGATAAGATTGTCATTGAAAACTTTCGTATTGCCCAGGTTAATGGCAAGATCAATGTGATTTTTGACATTGAACTGGCCCAAGATATGAGCCAAGACGATGCCACCATCCAGCAGCAGATTAAGGAAAGCCTGGAAGCCAAGCTGGATATCTACCGGGTCGATATTAAAAAAGTCGGCCGCCATCAGGAAAAAGAATAAGCTTTTTAAGGACAGGAGATCCCATGAAAGAAATTAAAATGAACTACCGGTTGACGATTTTGGTCGGCCTCGGTTTTATGACCGTCAGTGCCTTTTGGCAGCTCTATGACTTTGTCATTCCCCTAATGATGTTAAAGGCCTTTACGATCGGTGACACCCTGGCCGGTGTGGTCATGTCGGCCGACAATGTCTTGGCCCTCTTTATGCTGCCACTTTTCGGCATGCTCTCGGATAAAACGACCAGTCCGATCGGCCGGCGAATGCCCTATATTTTAGGCGGGACCCTCCTAGCGGTCGCTTCCATGATGGTCATCCCCTTGGCCGTTGAGCGTGATAATTTAGGCCTCTTTATTTTTTCTTTGGCCGTGGTTCTTTTGGCCATGTCGACCTACCGGTCGCCGGCGGTCGCCCTCATGCCTGATGTGGTTCCTAAACCCCTGCGGTCTAAGGGCAATGCCATCATCAATTTAATGGGGGCGGTCGGGGGCATCTTAGTCTTAGGTCTGATTGCCCTTTTAGCCCCGGATAAGACCGATGTCAATTATTGGCCCTTATTTTTAGCAACCGGGGCCATTATGGTCCTCGGTGTCCTCATCCTTAAGCTAACGGTCAATGAACCCAAGGCGGTTGCGAAAATGAAAAAAGACAGCCAAGCCATGGGCCTGACCTGGGACCAGGCGACCGATTTAGGCGAGACCGAAGCCGGTGGCAAACTGCCTCTGGCCTATAAAAAATCACTGGTCTTTATTTTGCTGTCGGTTGCCCTCTGGTTTATGGGCTACAATGCCGTGACAACGGCTTTTTCCAAGTACGCCCTAGTGGCTCTGGATATGCCGGAAGGCCAGTCGGCCCTGATTTTAATGGTGGCCAATATCGCCGCCATCATCTCCTTTATACCGGTGGGCTTTATTTCCACCAAGATCGGCCGCAAGAAAGCCATTCTTTTTGGTGTCGTCCTCTTAAGCCTGGTTTTTGGCACGGCCTTTTTCTATCGGTCCTTTAGCCCTTTAATGTTTGTCAGCTTTAGCCTGGCCGGCATTGCCTGGGCAACCATTAATGTCAATTCCCTGCCCATGGTGCTAGAAATGTCAAAAGGGTCTAATGTCGGCCGCTATACCGGTTATTATTATACCTTTTCCATGGCCGCCCAGGTGATCACGCCGATTTTTTCCGGCTTTCTACTGGAATACGTTAGTTATTACACCCTCATGCCCTATGCGGCCGGCTTTATCGGCCTGGCCTTTTTTACCATGCTGCGAGTCAAACATGGGGATTCCAAACCGGCCAAAGTGACCATTGACGACTTTGACGGCCTGGAGTAAGGCAGGTGATGGGAGTGATGGTCCTTATTTTTGTTGTCTTAATTGGTTTGTTTATTTTCCTAATCTTTCCGGCCCGCATGCCCAACAAGAGTATGGGCCTTTTGACCAACTACGCCCACCGCGGCCTCCACCGGCCAGATGGAACCATTGTCGAGAATTCCTTAGCGGCCTTTAAGGCCGCCGTTACGGCTGGCTATGGGATTGAACTGGACTTACAATTATCTAAAGATGGCCAAGTGGTGGTTTTTCATGATAAAAACCTCTTGCGGGTCTGTGGCGTCGATCAAGACATTGGGGACTGCTCTTATGGGGACTTAAAAGGCTACCGGCTGGGGGCCAGTGATGAGACCATCCCCTTATTTAGCCAGGTGTTAAGCCTGGTCGCTGGCCGGGTCCCCCTTTTAGTCGAGTTAAAAGATGTGGGGGCTTGGCAGGAACTGGCTAAGAAGACGGCTGACCTGCTGGCCGCCTACTCGGGCGACTATGCCATTGAATCCTTTCACCCGGGCATCGTCCGCTGGTTTTATAAACATAAGCCGCTAGTTCTTCGCGGCCAACTCTCGGCAGCCCGGAAAAATTTTGAAGGCATCCCCAAGTGGCAGGGCTTTTTAATTGCCAATTTACTGACCAATGCCGCTACCCGGCCCCATTTTGTCGCTTATAAAATTGAGGATATAGGTGTCATGCTAAGACTGTATCGCTTCTTGACCGGCAAGGTTTTTCTTTGGACCCTGCGTGACCAGGAGGCCTTAAAGGCCGCCAAGATTGGAGTGGAGGGGATTATTTTTGAATTTATGACACCCGAGGATGAAAGAAAGCTTTAAAAGATAAAAGCCCCTCTTTACTTTAGGCTTTTTTTGGGTATAAAGAAAGTATAAGCTTTAAAATAGCCAAAGGGAGGCCTTATTATGACGACTAAGGAAAAGCAAGGAAAAGAAAAAAAACCCCAAGTAAAGACTGGGGATTTTTTTGATTTAAGCCCTAATTTAAACGCCCTAACGACCCTGGAGGGTCAGATTCTCCTAATCAATAAAAGCTGGGAGGGGGTGACGGGCTATGATCGTGAGGACTTAGAGGGCCGGATGATCCTTGATTATATGCACCCCGATGATTTGCTTAAAATGGAAGAAATCATTTTAGGCCTAAATAAAAATAGTGACGGGATTAGTTTAACCAGCCGTTTTCGCTGTCGCGATGGGGAATACAAGATCTTTGAATGGTCTATTTTTATCCATGACAATCAGGCCTATTTAACGGCCAGAGTTTGCACCAAATATATAGAACGTTGCCAAAAAATTGGCGAAATTCCCATTGAAGGCTTGATCGCCCATGAGAGACAGGTCTTTCGGACCGTCTTACTAGCCATTGGGGATGCTATTATTTCAACCGATAAAGACTGCAAAATTGTCCTTATGAATCCCATGGCCGAAATGCTCACCGGCTGGTCGCTGGAAGAGGCCCAAGGAAAAAACTTAGGTGAAATTTACCAGATCCAAGAGACCAAGGCCCGTATTGCTTGCCCTGACTTTGTCAGGGAAGTGATTCGATCCGGTCAGCGCATCGAAATTGAAGAGGTATCCTTAACCCAAAAAGATGGCAAGACACTTTTTGTTCAAGACAGCGTGGCGGCCATTCGCGATGGCGACGAAAAAATTATCGGGGCGGTTCTTGTTTTTCGTGATTTTACCGAAAAACGGGAACGCTTAAAACAAGTTGAATATTTGAGTTTTCATGATTATTTAACCGGCCTTTATAATCGCCGCTACATGGATGATGCCATTAAACGCCTGGACCAAGAACGCAACCTGCCCCTTAGCTTTATGGTTATGGATGTCAACGGCTTAAAGCTGGTCAACGATACCTTTGGCCATGAAGTGGGCGACCGCTTGATTCAAAAGGTTGCCGACCTGATTCGGAATGTCTCGCGAAAAGATGATATCATCGCCCGAACCGGTGGCGATGAATTTGCCCTGATCTTGCCCCAGGTTGATGCCGAGGAAGCAGGAGTCATTAAAAAAAGAATCAAAGAAGAAGCCAAAGCCATCGCCTTTGAATCGGTCATTGTCTCAGTGGCCGTCGGCTATGCCATTAAAACAAAAAAGGAAGAAGATATTCAGACGATTGTAAAGCGGGCGGATGACGCCATGTACCGGGATAAAGTCATCAGCGGAAAGCATATGCGCAGTCAAACAGTAGAGGTGATTTTGCGGACCATTAATAAAAACTATGACCAAGAGGCCATCCACTCAGAAGTTGTGGCCCATTATTCCGAGCGGATTGCCAAAGCCCTGGGTCTTAAGGAAAAAGAAATCAGCCAGGTCAAAACGGCCGCCCTTCTTCATGATATTGGGAAAATCGCCATTTCCCCTAATTTATTTCAAAAAGAAGAAAGCCTGAGTGATGCGGAAGTAAGCTTGATCGAAAGCCATCCAGAGTCCAGCTATCAGATTTTAAGAGAGGTCGACGAGTATACCTCATTGGCCGATGTGGTCCTCTACCATCATGAGCGCTGGGATGGGACCGGCTACCCCAAGGGCCTAAAGGGCCAGGAGATCCCCCTCTGGGCACGGATTATTGCCGTTGCCGATGCCTATGAGGCGATGACCGCCGGGCGTCCTTATGAGGCAAAAAAAACCAACGAAGACGCCTTGGCAGAATTAGAGGAGCATGCAGGCGGTCAATTTGATCCGGCCATTGTGACTCTTTTTGTCGCCCAAATACGGCAAAAAAAATAGGGCCTTGGTCTTGACAAAAAGCCAAAAAAACCATACAATCTAAATGCAAATCATTTGCATTTAGAAAAGGATGGTAAGAAAATGAAAAAATATCGAGTTTTAATCTTGGCCCTGGGCCTTCTTTTATTAGCCAGCTGTAGCCCGGCCGATAAGGGGGCTAGCAATCAAGCCCAAGCCACCGGTGAGGCGCCGGTGGTGGCCGTTACCATTATCCCCCAACAAAGCTTTGTCGAGGCCGTTTGTGGCGATACGGCCAAAGTCATTACCCTGGTCCCACCGGGCAATAGTCCGGGTAATTATGAGCCCAGCCCCATGGAAATGACCGCCTTTAATGATGCTGTCGTTTATTTCTCCATCGGAGTGGCCACGGAAGAAGCCAATATTCTACCCGCTGCTGAGGGCATGAACATTGTCCCCCTCCATAAAGAGGTGGCCAAGGTCTACCCTGATCGAAACTTTGACGGCTTGGGCCGAGACCCCCATATCTGGCTGTCGCCTAAGCGGGTCCAAGTGATGATCACCGCCATCGAAGAAGAAATGACCAGGCTCTATCCGGCTAATCAGGCCCTTTATCAGGCCAATGCCCAGGCTTATATCGAGGAATTAGCCCAGGTTGATGAGGCCATCAAGGCGGCCTTGGACGGGGTTAGTAATAAAACCTTTATTGCCTACCACCCGGCCTTTGGTTATTTAGCCGATGACTATGGCCTGGAGATGATCGCCCTTGAAGAAGAGGGTAAGGAAGCCCGGCCCCAGCAGCTGGAAAAAATCATCGACCAAGCCAAGGAAAAAAATATTAAGGTCATTTTCTATCAAGAAGAGATTGACAGTTCCCAATCCCAGGCCTTTGCCGAAGAAATTGGCGGCCAAACCATTCAATTAAGCCCCTTAGCGGCTGATTATACCAACAATCTGAGAAAGATGGCTGACCTAATGGCCCAGGTGATGGACTGATGCTGGCCCTTCATATGAACCAGTTAACCGTTCGCTATGGGTCAACACCGGCCATTGAAGGGGTCTGCTTAGACCTTGAGGAGGGCAGCTACCTAGGGGTGATTGGCCCCAATGGCAGTGGCAAAACGACTTTTTTAAAAACCATTCTCGGCCTGATTGAGCCGGCTTCCGGCCAAGTCGAGGTCTTTGGTAAAAACCCCGCGAAAAACGAGGTCCCCCTGGCCTATGTCCCGCAGTTTGCCGCCCTCGATAAGGGCTTCCCCATTACCATGTTAGAAGTCGTCTTAACCGGCTGCCTACCCAAGGGCTTCAAACCCTTTTTTCGCTACCGGGCCAAAGAGCGAGACTTGGCCATGGCCTACTTAGACCAGGTTGGCATTGGTCACCTGGCCGACCGGCAAATTGCCCAGCTTTCGGGTGGTGAATTTCAACGGATGCTAATTGCCCGAGCCTTAGCCGTTAAACCTAAACTCCTCTTACTCGATGAGCCAACGGCCAGTGTTGACGCCGGCTCGCGCGAGCAAATCTTTAATTTACTAGGGGAACTAAACAAAGACATGACCATTATTTTAGTCACCCATGACTTAATGGCCATTTCGTCCCATGTCAAGGCCCTGGCCTGTTTAAACACCCGCCTGGTCTACCATGGCGAGCCGGAAATAAATGAGACCATTGTCAACCAGCTCTACGGCTGCCCGATTGACCTCTTGGCCCACGGCGTCCCCCACCGGGTCTTAAAAGAACACGGGAGGGACCATTAAGATGTGGAGTGCTTTATTTAACTATCAATTTTTACAAAACGCCTTTGTCGCCGGCCTCCTATCCAGTGTCGTTTGTGGCATGATCGGGGTTATTATTGTTGAAAAGAAGCTGGTCATGATGAGTGGGGGGATTGCCCACACGGCCTATGGGGGGGTGGGCCTGGGCTATTTGTTGGGCTTTGAGCCGATCATCGGGGCCTTTATCTTTGCCATTGGGGCGGCCTTGGGCATCGGTGCCATTAGGCGGCAGACCCAGTCCGGGTCCGACGTGGTGATTGGCCTCTTTTGGTCCATGGGCATGGCCTTAGGGATTCTTTTTATCAGCCTCATGCCCGGCTACCCGCCGGACTTAAGTTCCTACCTCTTTGGCAGCATCTTGTCGGTATCGCGCCTGGATTTAAGCCTGATGGTGGTCTTATCGGTGGTTGTCGTCGTCTTAGTGACGGTTTTTTTTAACCACTGGAAGGCCTATTTATTTGATGATGAGTTTGCCGGCATCATCGGCTTAAAAACCAAGGTCTGGGAAAATATCTTGTTGGTTTTAATCGCCATCACCATTGTCGTCTTGATCCGGGTGGTCGGTATTATTCTAGTCATTGCCCTTTTGACCGCCCCGGCCGCCATTGCCGCCATGGTGACCGACCGCCTGTGGCAGCGGATGGTCTATGCCATTTTACTGGGCATGTTTTTTAGCCTGGCCGGCATGTGGGCCTCCTACCGGCTAAACATTGCCTCGGGGGCAGCAATTGTAATTATTTCCGGCCTGACTTATTTTCTCGCCTATGGGATTAGGCAAGTCCGCAAAAAAGCCGGAGCTAGAGGCGGTGGCCAGGGTGAATGACATTCTAAAAGGCCTTAAGGACAAGGGCTTAAAGCAAACCCGCCACCGCCTGGCCATCTTAGAACTGCTAAAAAACACCAACCAACCCCTGACGGCTGAAGCCGTCTTTGCCGCCTTAAGGGAAAAAAAAATTGCCATTAACCTATCGACGGTTTATCGCAATTTAGAGCTTTTAGGGGAAAAAGAAATGCTTAATAAGCTGACCCTGGCCGGCGAGTCGCGGGCGGTCTTTGAGTATAATCAAAAGATCCACCGCCACTACCTGATTTGCCTGGCCTGTAGTAAGGTCGACATCATTGAACATTGCCCCTTGCAAGGCTATGAAGAGGGCTTGAGCCAGGAGACGGCCTATCAGATTATCGGCCATAAACTCGATGTCTATGGCTATTGCCCGGACTGTTTAAAAAAGATGCAGTAAAAGGGGTGAAAATTATAGGGCGCCATCGATTTGGCTGTTGATGGCCTTATAAATTAGCTGCATCTCCTCATCCAAGTGGGTGATCGATTCAGCACAGGTTTTTAAGCGACCACGCAGCTCACCGGGAAGATCATGGTGGGCTTTATATTTGAGCTGGTGTTCAAGGCTGGCCCAAAAATCCATGGCAATTGTCCGAATTTGGATCTCAACGGGGACGAACTCGGTCTTTTCAGCCAAAAAAACCGGCACTAAGACGATCAAGTGGAGACTGCGGTAACCATTGGCCTTGGGCGCCTCGATGTAATCGCTGCGCCGAACCAAGGAGACATCGTCTTGGCGTAAAAGGAGGTTGGCAATCCGATAAATGTCGTCTAAGTAATTACAAATGACCCGGACGCCGGCAATATCGGTTAAATTTTTGCGGATGGAAGCGGCGGAGATCTCATAATTGCGCTTTTGCAGCTTGTCGATAATGCTCTTAGAGCTTTTTAAGCGGTATTCCATGTGGTGGATGGGGTTGTGGTCGAAGCGGACCTGAAATTCGTCATCGAGGATTTCAAACTTGGTTTTAATCTCCTTGATGGCGGCCCGGTAAATTTGCTGTTGGCGGGAAAAGTCCTGGAGGGTGGCATAGATGAGGGGGTCGCTACAGAACATTAAATCAGAGCTTGGTCTTTCCATGTCATTATTCATATTAGTCTGCCTTTCTCGTAATTGTGCCTGTTAGTTTCAGACAGCTTGGGTCTATTGTAAAGGATCATCCTTAAGAAAGCGCTAAAAAGCAAAAGATGGAAAAATTACCGGTAAAATGTTATAATAAATGGTAGTTGAAAAATAAGGACTAAAAAAAGAGTGAAATAAAGCCTAAAATAAAGAGAATAAAGGGGAAAAAATGGGAAAAACACTAACTGAAAAAATCATTAAGAATCATTTAGCCGTCGGCGACATGGTCAAGGGCCAAGAGATTGGCATTAAGATCGACCAGACCTTGACCCAGGACTCAACCGGGACCATGGCCTATTTGCAATTTGAAGCCATGGGGGTCGACCGGGTCAAGACCAAGAAATCCTTGGCCTATATTGACCACAATATGCTGCAAGACGGGCCGGAGAACATGGACGACCACCGCTTTATCCAAAGCATCGCCAAAAAACACGGGATCTATTATTCAAAGCCGGGCAATGGCATTTGCCACCAGGTCCATATTGAACGCTTTGGCATACCCGGCCAGACCCTGCTGGGCTCCGACAGCCACACCCCAACCGGTGGCGGCATGGCCATGCTGGCCATTGGGGCCGGTGGCCTTGATGTGGCCGTGGCCATGGCCGGTGACCCCTATTACATCACCATGCCGGAGATTGTTGAGGTCCGCTTGTCGGGCCAACTGCGCACCGGTGTCTCCTCAAAGGATATTATCCTTGAGGTCCTTGGCCAGTGTACGGTTAAGGGTGGGGTTAATAAGGTCTTTGAATACACCGGTCAGGGGATCAAGACCCTGACGGTTCCCGAGCGGGCGACCATTACCAATATGGGAGCCGAACTGGGGGCAACGACCTCAATCTTTCCGTCTGATGACATGACGAGGGCCTTCTTAAAGGCCCAGGGCCGCGAAGACGACTTTCTGGCCCTTGGGCCGGACCCCGACGCTTCTTATGACGACCTGGTTGAAGTGGACCTATCGACCCTGGAGCCCTTGGTGGCCTGTCCCCATAGCCCCGACAAGGTCGTTAAGGTTTCGGAAATTGCCGGTTTAAAGGTTGACCAAGTGGCTATTGGGTCTTGCACCAACTCCTCTTGGCTTGATTTAATGAAGGTGGCCAAGATCCTCCGGGGGAAAACGGTGGCCGAAAACCTGTCTTTAGTCATTGCTCCCGGGTCCAAGCAGGTCTTGACCATGCTGGCCCAAAATGGGGCCCTGGCGGACCTGTTAGATGCCGGCGCCCGGGTCCTGGAATGCGGCTGTGGCCCCTGTATTGGCATGGGCCAAGCCCCATCAACCGACGCCGTCTCCCTGCGGACCTTTAACCGCAACTTCTTTGGCCGGTCAGGGACGGCCTCGGCTGATATTTACCTCTTAAGCCCGGAAACGGCGGCTATTTCGGCCATCGAAGGCGTTTTAACCAGTCCCCTGGGCCAGGTTGACTTAGGCGAGATTGCCATGCCGGAGACCTTCTCCCTCAATGACCGGATGATCATTGGCCCGGCCCCGGCCGGCCAGGATGTGGAAATTATCAAGGGACCCAATATCAAGCCTTTCCCGGCCACCAAGGCCCTGGAAGAAGAGGTGGCCGGCCAAGCCTTAATTGTTTTAGAGGATAACATCACCACCGACCACATCATGCCCTCTAATGCCAAGCTCCTTCCTTATCGGTCAAATATTCCCTATTTAGCCAAGCATTGCCTGGCCCCTTGCGACCCCGATTTTCCTAAGCGGGCCATGGACAAGAAGGGTGGCTTTATCGTCGCCGGTTCCAACTATGGCCAAGGGTCAAGCCGGGAGCATGCGGCCCTGGCCCCGGTTTACCTAGGCATTAAGGGGGTCTTGGTTAAGTCTTTTGCCCGGATCCATAAAAACAACCTGATTAATAACGGGATTTTGCCTCTGGTTTTTGTCAATGAGGCCGATTATGCGACCCTTGATCAGGGTGATGATTTGGTCATTGCCGACGCCCTAGGCCTGGTTAAGGCCGGCCAGGGAGTGATCACTAACCGGACCAAGGGTCAGGACTACCTGGTCAAGCTCGAGATTTCCGACCGGCAAAAAGACATGCTCTTAGCCGGTGGCCTGATCAACCTGATTAAAGGCAAATAAAAAAAGTGCCGAAGGATCTCCTTCGGCACTTGGCAATTTTAGTCTTATAAGGTGACATGGATATAATTATCCGGCAAGGCATCAAAGAACATAATGCCCAGGCAATTTTTCCCGATATGGACAGTTAAGGCCGAGCCGGCTTGGTCGGGAATGATAAAGTGGTCAATGCCCATTTCTTTTTGGAAGAAACGGACGGCCCGGTCTTGCAGGCCGGGGGCCGTGCTTTGGATCAGGCCAACAATTTGACTCGCGGTCATCTTTTCTTGGGCGATGGCAAAGAGGCGCTTTAAGGCCTTTTTTTCGCCACGGATTTTTTCATAGACGAGAATTTCTCCGTCTTTAAAATAGAGGATGGGGACAATCTTAAGCATGTCACCGATCATGGCGGCATTGCGACTGATCCGCCCGCCTTGGGCTAGCCACTTGATATCGCCAACCAGAAAGAAAATCTGGGCATGGGCAGCGAGAAAGGTCATGGTCTGAACAATCTCCTGATAGGACCGGTTGAGCTGGTTAAGTTTCAGGCCCTGGTAGAGGATCAGGGCGGTGGCCGTGGTGGCTGACAAAGAATCGATCACGGTGATCTGTTGGTCGGGGTATTTGTCTTGCAGGTCGCGACTGAGTAGCTTGGCCGTTTGAAAGGTCCCCGATAACTTGGAGGAAAAAGCCAGATAAATCAGGTCGTGGCCGTTTTTTAGATGCCTCTCAAAGGTCTCGATGATATCAAGGGGGGCGATTTGGGCCGTCTTGGGAAAGGATTTTTTGTTGGTCTCAACAAAATCAATCACCATCTGCGGGCTGATGTCGATGCCGTCAGAATAGGTCTTATCATCTAGGGTAATGGGGATGGGCAGGATATCAAAGTCGTAGCGGTTTAAAAGCTCGCTCTTGCTATCACACATGGAATCGATAATAAATTTTATGGCCATGGCAGTCTCCTTTAATCGTTAAAAATAGTTTAGCACGAAATGATAAAATTAACAATAATCCTTAATCAATTTATGGTATAAAAAGTGGAAAAAAGAAAGAGAGGCCGATCATGATTAGGCAATTAGCCAAAGAATTTTCAATCCGCCCCGAACAATTAGAAGAGACGATAAAATTAATCGATGAGGGCAACACCATCCCCTTTATCGCCCGCTACCGAAAAGAAGTAACGGGCAATTTAAGTGATGAGGTCCTGCGTGAGTTGGATGTCCGCCTGACCTATTTACGCAAACTGGAAAAACGAAAAGAGGAGATCGGCAAAACGATTGCCGACCAGGGCAAGTTAAGTGAGGGCTTAAAGGCCCAAATTGATCAAGCAACTAGCCTGCAAGAGGTGGAGGACCTTTATTTGCCCTATAAAAAGAAGCGGACAACCCGGGCCTCCATCGCCCTGGAAAAGGGACTGGAGCCCCTGGCTAAGCTAATCTTTGACCAGGTGGCCACAGCCGACGAAATCGCGGCGGCGGCCGAGACTTATATTAATGCTGAACTTGGCATTGAGACGGAAGAGGAGGCCCTGCAATTAGCCCGAGATATTATGGCCGAGTGGATTTCCGACCAGGCCAGCTACCGGGGGGCCATTCGGAAGATGACCCTAAAAAGCGGCAAGATTCGCTCGCGCCTGGTCAAGGGCAAGGAAAGCCCCGAGTTAGAAATGTATTACGACTATGAAGAAGCCTTGAGCGGGATTAAGGACCACCGGGTCTTGGCCTTAAACCGCGGCGAGAAGAAAAAAGTCTTAAGCGTTAAGGTCTTGGCCCCGGTCGAAGGGATAGAGGCCTATTTAAAGGATGAAATGATCAAGGACCCGGCCGCCCTTCAGGTCCAAATGGCCCTGGAAGACGCCTACACCCGCTTGATTGGCCCGGCCATTGAACGCGAGATTCGCACCCTCTTAAAGGACCGAGCCGAGCAAGGGGCCATTCGGATGTTTGCCTTAAACCTTAAAAAACTCCTTTTGCAGCCCCCCTTTAAAGACAAGGTGGTGATGGGTTTTGACCCGGCCTTTCGGACCGGCTGTAAGATTGCCGTTCTCGATGGCCTGGGCAAGGTCCTGGATATCGCCACCGTCTACCCCATGTTTGGCAAGGGTCAAGGGCAAAAAGCCGAACGTGAACTGCTTAGCTTAATCGACAAACACCAGGTGGAAATCATCGCCATTGGCAACGGGACGGCCTCGCGGGAATCGGAACAGTTTGTCGCCGAGATGATTAAAAAAACCAGCCAGCCGGTCGCCTATATCGTCGTTAATGAAGCCGGGGCCTCGGTTTATTCGGCCTCGGAACTGGGAACCGCTGAGTATCCCGATATCGATGTCTCCATTCGGGGGGCCATCTCCATTGGCGGCCGCCTGCAAGACCCCCTGTCGGAACTAGTCAAGATCGACCCCAAACACATCGGGGTGGGCCAATACCAGCACGATGTCAACCAAAAAGGCTTAGAGACCGTCCTCCAAGCCACCGTTGAGGATGTCGTCAACAATGTTGGCGTCAATGTCAACCGGGCTTCACCGGCCCTGCTTAGCTATGTGGCCGGCATTAATAAGACGGTGTCGCAAAACATTATTAACTACCGCAAGCAAGTCGGCCCCTTTAAAAACCGTAAGGAATTAAAAAAAGTCAAGGGCTTGGGGGCCAAGGCCTTTGAACAAAGTGCCGGCTTTTTACGGATTGATGACGGCGACAATATCCTCGATAATACCGGCGTCCATCCGGAATCCTATGGGCCGGCCGAGAAACTCTTAGAAATTTGCCAAATCGATAAGGAAGCCCTGGGCGATGATAACCAGGAATGGCTAAGTGGTTTTTCCTATTCCAATATGGCCGGCGACCTGGGCATTGGCATTCCCACCCTTTATGATATTGTCAAGGAATTAAAAAAACCCGGCCGCGACCCCCGGGAATCAGCCCCTAAGCCCCACCTGCGGTCCGACGTCCTGGATATGAAGGACCTGCAAGTCGGCATGGAATTAACCGGGACAGTCCGAAATGTCATCGACTTTGGCGCCTTTGTCGATATCGGCGTCCACCAAGACGGCCTGGTCCACCTGTCGCAACTGACTGACCGCTACATTAAGCACCCCTCGGAAGTCGTCTCTTTGGGTGATATTGTCAGTGTTAAGGTGATTTCCTTGGATCTGGACCGGAAACGAATCGGCCTATCGATGATCGTCTAAGAAAAAATAAATAAAGATTGACAGATTGATAAAATGTCTATAAAATAATAGGCTTATTCCCCCATTTTGTGGTATAATAATAAATAGATCAATGATGGGAGTGGTAAAATGTATAAAGTTGGCGATAAGATTGTCTATCCAATGCATGGTGCAGGCATCATTGAAGCAATCGAAGAACGCGAAATATTTGATGAAGTGTCTACCTTTTATATTATGCAAATCGTATCAGAAGGACTGCAGATCCTGATACCGACGGATAAAGTGGATGAAGTGGGCCTGCGGGACATTGTTAGTCGTGAGGTCATCGATGAGGTGCTCGAAACGATGAAGACGCCCATGGATGAAATGGAAAAGAATTGGAACCGGCGCTATCGGAATCATTTAGAGCATTTAAAAACCGGTGATATCTTTGAAGTGGCCAAGGTGGTTAAGAATTTAATCCTCCTGGACCGCAAAAAAGGCCTATCGACCGGTGAGAAAAAGATGCTCAACAATGCCAGAAATTTTATTGTCAGTGAGATGGTCTTGATTGATAAATGGGAAGAGGACGATATTCTCGACCTCATTAATGATGCGGTCATGACCGAAGAAGAAGAAGACAATTAAATAAAGAAAAACAAAGTAAAAGGCGTAATCCTACGCCTTTTATTTTATTGACAGGGTCATTGCTTAAGAATTAAATGCTATAATATAGGATGATTATAGAAAGGAGGTGATAAAGAATGAAGAATGTATTTAGAATTGTTTTTGCCTTGATCGGCACCTTGATTGGCTTAGGAATTGCCAGTGTCAGCACCGAAAGCTTAACGAGCCTGCTGGAATTAGACCTTAGCACCCAACTCGAAATTAGTATCTACATTGCACTCATTTTATTATTTGGTATTATCTTTTTCCTCTTGTTCCCCTTGCTCTTACGGGCCATCAAGCATTTGTCAAAAGTGATTGAAGGCAGCCTGGAAGATGTCCGCCTGATCGATGTCGGCTTTGGCATTGTTGGTTTGGTCCTATCTTTGATTATTGCCATGCTGATTAGTTTTGCCTTTTCGCAAATCCCCATTCCTTGGCTGGGAACGGTCTTGTCGATTGCCATTTACATTGTTTTGGGCTACATGGGCTTTACCCTGCCGATTAAAAAACGCGAAGACATTGTCCAGGCCTTTCAAAGTGTCCGGCGGGAGAAAGAGGCTAGCCCCCCCGTGCTTGCGGTCAAAAAAAGTGACAAAGACGAAAATGGCAGCATTCAAAAGCTCTTGGACACCAGCGTTATTATTGATGGGCGGATCTTTGATATCTGCCAAACCGGCTTTATTGAAGGCCCCTTGGTCATACCGGTTTTTGTCCTTAATGAACTCCAAGCGATCTCCGATTCAGCTGATGAATTAAAGCGTAACCGGGGCCGACGGGGCCTGGATATCCTGAATAAAATTCAAACGGAATTAGACATTGAGGTGCAAATTACGGAAGTTGACTTTGATGACACGAGAGAGGTCGACTCCAAGCTGGTTAAGCTGGGCAAAGCGACCGGGGGTAAGATTGTCACCAATGATTACAATCTGAACAAGGTGGCGACCGTTCAAGGGGTTGATGTCCTGAATATCAACGAACTGGCCAATGCCGTCAAGCCGA
>CAZWEU010000021.1:0-28500 GCA_964632785.1 uncultured Lachnospiraceae bacterium
CTTTCAACCGGGATTATGGCCATGCTTACCCAGGCCCTTATTTGGATCTTTAGCCCTGACCTGGCTCTTGTTACCGTTAGCTATGACTACGTCCTAAGAATCCTGATCTTTTTCTTTGCCCTTGTCATCGGCTTCTATGTCAATCGCATCTATATGGCAAAAATCAAGGAAAATAATGACCAAATGGCCTTTCAAAAATTAAGCTCGGACTTGTCCCTAGACTTTGTCAGCTTAGATAAAGACAATTTTAATGCTAAGATAAATAATCTTCTTGAGCAATTAGGAGGTTTCTTTGGGGTCGACCGAACCTATCTCTTTTTAATTAACCACGAGGATTCGACCATGACCTACACCCACGAGTGGTGTAATTTAGGCATTAAGCCCGAAGTGGGGACCATTGAAGCCATGCCCTTAAGTGTTTTTCCTTGGTGGCTTGGCCAGCTAAAGGACCATAAAATGGTCTACATCGAGGATGTCAGCCGAATGCCCCCAGAGGCGATCGCCGAGCAGAATCAACTGATTCGGCAAAAGGTTAAATCCCTAGTTTCCCTTCCCATCGAGGGTGGTGCCAAGATTCAGGGCTTTATCGGGATCGACTCGGTTGTTGCCTTTAAAAAATGGTCAGCAGAACACCTGGAGATGCTTAATCTACTGGCTAATTTATTGGCCCAAGGCTTGAACAAAAAACGCGACGACGAAGAAATTGAATTTATGGCCTACTACGACCACTTAACCGGCATTCCCAACCGGGTTTTATTTGCCGATCGCCTTAACCAAGCCATCTATCGGTCTAAGCGTAACAAGACCTTCGTCTGCACAATCTTTATCGATCTGGATAATTTTAAATCCGTTAACGACACCATGGGCCACAGTGGCGGCGATGACTTACTCAAGGCCGTGGCCCAAAGCCTCTTAAGCCATGTCCGAAAAATGGATACCGTCTGTCGTTTTGGCGGCGATGAATTTCTAATCATGCTTAGTGATATTAAAAATATTGATGATGTCACCGAGATCGCGGAGAAAATTATGGCTCTCTTTGCCAAACCCTTTGTCGTTCAAAATCAGGAATTCTTTATCACCGCGTCAGCCGGTATTGCCATCTCCCCCCTCGATGGTGAGGATGCCGAGACCCTGATTAAAAATGCCGACATTGCCATGTATCAGGCCAAAAACCAAGGCAAGAACCAATATGCCCTGTGCACCATGGATATGAAAGAAGAGATAAAACAAAGCATGCTCCTGTCCAATGACTTATACCGGGCCCTCGAGCGCAATCAACTGGTTGTTTACTACCAACCCCAAATTGACCTTCATAGCAAAGAAATCAATGGGGTCGAAGCCCTTTTACGCTGGTTCCACCCCGTCCATGGCCTGATCTCACCGGGGGTTTTTATTCCCTTGGCTGAAAAAAGCTCTCTCATTAATACCATTGGCGACTGGGTTTTAAGGACTGCCTGTCTGCAGAATAAAAAATGGCAAGACAGGGGTTTCGTCCCTCTTAAAATGGGGGTTAACCTCTCCGGTGTCCAATTTGCCAACTCACCGGTGGTTGAATCGGTCAAAGATGCCCTGACCGAAAGTGGCCTCCAGCCTAAGTATCTGGAATTAGAAATTACCGAGTCCATAGCCATTCAAGATGCCTCCTATACCATCACCATCCTTAATCAGCTAAAAGATTTGGGGGTCTCGATTGCCATCGATGACTTTGGCACCGAATACTCTTCTCTAAGTCGCTTAAAGGAACTGCCGATCGACCGGATCAAAATTGATATGCAATTTATCCGGGGCCTTGAAAACAATGCCAAAGACCAAGCCATCACCCTGGTGATCATCAATCTGGCCAAGAGCCTTGGCCTGAATGTCATTGCTGAAGGGGTTGAAACACTGCCGCAACTGGATTTTTTAAACCAAAAAATGTGCGACCAGGTCCAAGGTTTTTACTATTATAAACCCATGCCGGCAGCCGAAGTTGAAAAAATCCTGAAAAAAATTCCCCACCACTTGGGTGATAAATAAAAGACTATTAAGGCTAATTCATTTCTTGCCTTATTTTAAAAGCCCCCGGACTTGGTCCGGGGGCTTTTTTCCTGCTTTTAATCCTTATTTGACTTCCACTAAAAGATCATCACCCTGGCGTTTTAAGGGATAGCTACGGTCATCCTCGACGGAGAATTTAAGAAATAAGATCTTGGCCTTATCGACCGCTTTGCCGGTCTTAGCATCGTATTTGGACCCATGCTTGGGGCAGGTCACAATCCCATTTTCAAGCCTGCCCTTATAAAGGGACCCACCCATATGCGGACACTTGTTACTAATGGCGTAGTAGTCGCCATCCACCTTGCAAATTAAAATTTCTTGATCCCCAACCACCACTAATTTCTTGTCCTCCTGGTCAAAATCCTGTACTTTTGCCACTTTTTGAAATCCCATCTCGGCCTCCATTTTTATTTACTATACTTAAAGGATTACCCCCCATTTAAGCCTTTACACTTTCTTTCTGCCTTTATCCAGCTTAAATTATTCCGATCGTCTTTCTTTTGTCTTCAACTCTCCTTTTAGCAGGGCCCGTCTCTTTCTAAACTCAATGATCGGGCCATCCCCTTGAATCAGTTTTTCCCCCATCCCTAATTCCGTTTTTTTAGGGACCTGGGTTAGGACAACCGCCCGGTCCTGGTGGAGGATATAGGCATTAGAGACCTTACTGGCCTGGTTTACCAACTCTTTTAGCAGGGGTAGGCGGATAAATTTCTGGTAAAAACGCAAATAAATCATCGTATGGCCCTCATCAATGGGGGCAAAGACGGCCATAATCCGAACATCCGGACTGATGATATTTTGCCAGCTATTGGGCATTTGAAATTGCAGGCGAAAGAGTTTGGTATAATTTTTAATCTCATGGGGTTTTAAGGGTTTTTTAATTCCGTCATCGCAGACATTATTGACATAAAAAGTCATCCGATTTTTATCCCATTTTACCACCGGGCCATTGACCATGGTCTTATTGCCCCGCCCAATCGAATTGGTATGGACAAAGGGCAGGTGGACGACGTCCAATTGATTTTCGATCGCTCTGGTGTAGTGGACCGGCCAGACTTCATGAATACCGCCATAGGAAAAGCCCTCTCGTAAGTCTTCAAAAAAGGGAATAACCGGCAGATCGTCGCTAGCCTCCCCATACCAAAGCCAGATAAAGCCATCAGTTTCTTTGACGACAAAGCGATTAACTTTAAAGCGATCAGGGACCGGCGTATTTTTGCCATTTGCCGGAATCTCGATAACCTTGCCTGAGCCATCGTAGGCAAAGCCATGAAAGGGACAGCGGAGGCTATCGCCAACCACTTTCCCAGCGCTTAAGGCCGCCCCCCGGTGGCAACATTGGTCGAAGATACACCTTACCTTACCCTTTTGGTCCCGCCACAAGACCAATTTTTCACCCATACGAGTCACCCCAATGGCTTTATTTTTCTTTACTTCCTTTGCTTCTAAGATGCCATACCACTGATTTTTTATCATCTTATTTTCTCCAATAGTTATTATTCTGCAATTACACAATTTCTGCCGGCGTTTTTTCCTTGATACAAAAGCAGGTCGACTGAATTCATCGTGTCACTATAATTTCCCTTTTTATAGCGGCAAATTCCAATGGTAATGGTGCAAGGGTAGTCTGTTTTCCGCCTCTCAAAGGCCTTGCCAAAGGCCTGGCCTCGTTCTTTGGCCCTGGCAAGACCCTCATTTTCAAGTACGATGGCAAATTCCTCACCACCATAGCGACAGATCATCCCATCACCAAAATGTTCTTTAAGGCATTTAGATACTTCACCAAGAACCAAGTCACCGGCATGGTGGCCGTGTTGGTCATTCACTTTTTTAAAATTATCAATATCCATCAGCATAATGATTCCCTCTTCTTCTAATTGATCAAAATACTCTCTAAAGTAGCGACGATTATACAAAGATGTCAATTAATCGGTATTAGCCAGAAGTTCAACTTGTTTTTTGGCCTCGGTGATGTCTGTCATATCCGTCAGGACGATAATCAGACCGGCATTTTCCTCAATCGGAATCTGGCGGACCTGGTAGTGTCTGTCTCCGAGAGACAGTAATTGCGTTTTTTTAGTTGCCAAGACCTGATCTAGGGAAGGACAGTGCTTAATTTCCTGGCCCACCTTGATCTGGTCTAACCTGTCGAATAAACGTTGGCTAGCCGGGTTCATCTTAAGAATTGTCCCTTCATGACCGACGACGATAACCGCCTCATCGATGGCATTAAAGATTACTTCGTGGGTCACTTCGCTAAAGGTCAGGATATCATAGCGATACAAGCCATAGGCGATAAAAAGGCCTACGAAGAGGTATGAAAAAGGGACTAAATCGATCTGAACCATTTGCGGTCCTAAAAGATAAAAGGTCATGGCCAAAACGGGAAGCAAGATACCGATAAAAACAAAGATCAGCCGCCTTTGCCATTGTCCCCTCGTATTAATGATTTTGTGGCCCAAGACAATCAGGGCATAGCCGGTCGAAAAGTATAAGATACCGGCTTGGATATTATACCACAAGGCTTTTTCGCTTAGTAGGGTCGGAAAACCAAGACTCATATCAAGCCCTAGGGATTTATAGTAGCAGTGGTGGATGGCATTTGTCTGGACCAAGATAAAGGTAACCAGCGATATGCCAAAGGCGATCGCCATCATATAACGATTGGCAAATTTTTTCTCCCCGCTGTAGTCCCGGGCAAACCAAAAGATCAAGAAGGGGTAAAAGGCCACGCCCACGTACTCCACGCGAACCCAAGTGTAGATTATCTCTAAGTTGGGGCTTAGAAGTTCGAGACCATAGCCGATTGTATGAATGGCCATGGCAAACATCAAATATGAAAAAGCCTTGGATCCGGACTTTTCATAATGCTGGAAGCCAAAGATTCCCAGGGCCAGTAAAACTAACCCTGAAATCATCAAACTAATACTTAAATAGACATTCATCAAACCGCCAACTTTCTTCTCAACTAAGTCTCTGACCATATCAATTGATTATTATATTTAATTATCCTTGGCCTGTCAAGATATGGTCCTTTTATTGAAAAAACATTTTATGCCTATAAAAATTTCATGATCTTCTTAACTAATTTTATATTCTTGTAAGGTGGATAGCGAAAAGGCTGGTCCAGGTAGTTAGCTTTTTTCATTATTCCCTTAAAGTGGGAAAAAGACTCAAAACTCGTTTTGCCGTGATAAGCCCCCATACCACTTTCGCCGACTCCGCCAAAGGGTAGGTGGGGGTTTGAGACATGGATAATGGTATCATTGATACAGGCCCCACCCGACGAGGTCTGGCGGATGACCTGACTGGTCTTCTTTTTATCCCGGCTAAAATGGTAGAGGGCCAGAGGTTTTGGCCGGCTATTAATCAGGTCAATGGCTCCATCCAGACTCTCGTAATCAAGAATCGGCAAGATCGGTCCAAAAATTTCCGCTTCCATGAGTGGCCGGTCCCAAGTGGCCCCACCAACAAGGGTCGGTTCAATCTTTAGGCTGGCTAGGCAATAATCACCACCAGCTATAATGTTTTCACCATCAAGCAAGCCGACCAAGCGTTTAAAGTGGCCCTGGTTAATAATCTTGGGGTAGGCGTCACTGGCTAGGGGTTGGTCTCCATAAAAGGCCTCAATATAGGCCTGCATTTTATCAATTAGTTGTTTTTTAATCCGTGGATCGACCAAAAGATAATCGGGGGCAATACAGGTTTGACCGGCATTGATAAACTTGCCCCAAACAATTCGCTTGGCGGCCAGATCAATATTGGCTGTTTCATCGACGATACAGGGGCTTTTCCCGCCTAATTCCAAGATCACCGGGGTCAGGTGTTTAGCGGCCGCCTGCATGACAATTTTCCCCACCTTAGTACTGCCGGTAAAAAAGATCAAGTCAAATTTTTCAGCCAGCAAGGCCTGGCTGACTTCCTTGCCCCCTTGGACGACACTGATAAAGGATTCATTAAAATTTTGACTAATCAAGTTCTCGATGGCTTTTGCCGTCTGGGGTGAATATTCTGAGGGTTTAATCAGGGCACAATTTCCGGCCGCGATGGCGCCTACTAAGGGTAGCATAGCCAGCTGAAAAGGATAGTTCCAAGGGGCAATGATTAAAGTATTGCCATAGGGTTCCGGGTAGATGTAGCTAGTCGAGGGAAAGTGCTTTAAGGGTGATTTTACCCGCTTGGTTTTTGACCATTTTGGTAAGTGTTTAATGGCCAAGTCAATTTCTTCGATGACAAGACCAATTTCTGTCACGTAGGACTCAAAGGGAAGCTTATTTAAATCCTTTCGCAGGGCCGTCATGATGTCGCGTTCATGTTGGATAATGGCCTCTTTTAAAAGGCTTAAAGCCTTGATGCGAAAATGCCGGTCCTTGGTCAGGCCGGTCGCAAAAAAAGCGCTCTGTTTATTTAATATTTCTTTAATCATCTTCTTAACCTCCCTTGTTTAACTCATTTTAATATTTTCCACTTCATTCTGCTTTTAAGATTTCAAAGATTCCTTGGTTCTTCTTGAAGTATAAAAGCGAAATTGCAACGGTCATAAGCTCTGCCACCGGTAGTGCCATCCAGATCCCATTTAGGCCAAAGAAAAGGGGCAAGACCATGATCATAATTGCCTGTAAAACGAGGGTTCGCAGAAAAGAAATAAGGGCCGAGACCTTGCCATTGCCCAAGGCCGTAAAATAAGCCGAGGCAAAAATATTGATGCCGCAGGCTAAAAAGGAAATGGCAAAGATGCGAAAGCCCTTAACCGTCAGACTGATTAGGTCCGGATTGTCCCGAATAAAGAGCATGACCAAGCCTTGGGCCAGGACCTGCGAGAGGACAAACATCAGCAAGGATACTGCGATGACAAAATGAATCGAGCTTAGAAAGACGGCTTTTAGCTCAGCCCCTTGTTTAGCCCCAAATTTAAAGGCGATAATGGGGGCGATCCCGACTGCAAAGCCAATTAAAACTGCTGTAAAGACAAACTCCACATAAAGCATAACCGAAATGGCTGCCACCCCCGCCTCGCCCAATAATTTCATCAATTGAATGTTGAAGAGGAGGGCCACGAGTGATCTTGAAACATTGGTGACCATTTCTGAGGACCCATTGCCCATACTTCGAAGGATGACACCTTTCTCAAAAACCGGCTTAACAAAGCGCAGTTGACTGGTGTTTTTTTTCATAAAATAAATGATCGGAATAACACTACCAATGGTAAAACCACAAATTGTCGCCAGGGCCGCCCCGGCAAGGCCAAAGCCTAAAATGGCAATGAGCAGGACGTCAAGCAGGATGTTTAAGAGACCACTGACCAGGCTTAGATGAAAGCCCATCTTTGGTCGTTCCGCTGTCACCAAAAAAGATTGAAAAAACATCTGCAGCATAAAAAAGACATTGCCGATCAAGCAGATTCGGCCATAGACCAGACAATCCTCGATAATCAGCTCACTGGCCCCCATGGCATAGCAGATGGGGCGAAGAAAAATTAAGCTGATTCCCGATAAAACTAGGCCGATCACCAAGGTGGTGATCGTTAAAAGGGTAAAGTACTCCAGGGCCCGCTGTTTTTGCCCTTGGCCCAGTTTTTTAGCCACCTCGGCACTACCACCGGCCCCCAGCATCAAGCCAAAAGAAGCGATTGCCATGACCAGGGGAAAGACGATATTAATGGCGGCCAAACCATTCGAGCCGACAAAAATCCCGACAAAGATCCCATCGACAACTGAATAAATCGAGATAAAGACCATCATCAAAATGGTTGGCAGGGCAAAGCTTAGCAATTTTCGGGTGGTGAAGACTTCTGATAGTTGAATCGGCATTATTTTTCCTTACTTATTTGAATTTGTTGTAATGGACTTTTTCCTTTAGAAGACTCTCTTCATCATAGGCCGGTTTTTCTTCATCGGCATAACCAATCGCTAGAATACACTCGACATAAAAAGGCTCAGGGATATTTAAAGTCTCCCGGATATAATCCTCGGCCTTGATTTCATCACTATAAAAACGTTCGCGAACATGAACCCAACATGAGCCCAGGCCCAGGTCCTCAGCCATTAACTGCATAAAGCTTGCGGCAATCGAGGCGTCTTCAATCCAGGTATCACACAAGTCTTGCTCGGCTAAAACAACCATGGCCAGGGGGGCGCCCTTTAAAAAACCGGCACTGCTTTTACATTTGGCCAGTTTGGCAATTAGGGCCGCATCGGTTACTGCGATCAAGTGACAAGGATAAATACCCCGTGCTGAAGGGGCTAGGCGGCCACTTTTTAACAATAAATCAATTTTTTCTGCCTCCACCTTTTGGTCCTTAAATTTGCGAATACTTCTTCTGGCTTTTAATAAATCATACATTGTTTCTTTCCTCCATCTTTATATTTTAAAGTGAATCACTTTTATTATACCACAGTCGCCTAGATTATAATTTAATCGCATTAACCTTTATTTTCCTAACTTTAAGACTAGTATAACGACAAAATCCTCACTTATCAATCAGAAATTTCCCATTCCACCATCGATTCCTATTCTTTTTTGAATACGGCTTGTTGAAAGGGGTAAAACATTGTATAATGTGAGCAATTAAACTCTCTAGCACCTGATGGTGTTAGAGTTACTTTTAAAGCTTACTATAAACGTTTTATCTGTTTATAATTGGTCGCCGACCCAGACGATAGGGACTGGCTAGGCCATCTGTTTTATAAAGCACAATAAGGAGGGCACTATGAGTATTGTAACATTAATTGGTTCTGGACAAATGGCATCGGCTTTAACCTTTTCATTAATTGAAAATGGCCATGATGTCAGATTGGTGGGTAGTCCACTTGATGACGACATCATCGCGCGACTAAGAGAAGATCATTATCACCAAACCCTGCTGCGAACACTTCCTGACGGGATTGATTATTATAATATTTCCCAAGTCCAAAAGGCTATTGAAGGTTCTGATTTAATCGTCTGTGGAATTTCCAGTTTTGGAGTCGATTGGTTTGGCAAGAACATTATTCCCATCGTCCCGGCTGATATTCCCATCCTCTCGGTCACAAAAGGCTTGATCGATACCAAAGAAGGTAATTTAATTTCTTATCCCAAATACTGGGAAGATAATATGTGCCCCGACGGACGCAAAATCTATGCCATTGGCGGTCCCTGCACGGCCAGAGACTTGGCCGATCGCGATCATTCATTTGTCGCTTTTTGTGGGCCGGATATGGACGTCCTGCGTTGGATGAGAAGCTTGTTTTCAAGAGATTATTACATCATCAGCCTAACCCAAGATGTCCTTGGCTTGGAGACTGCTGTCGCCTTAAAAAATGGTTATGCCCTAGGCACGGCATTGGCCATCGGTATGAAAGAAAAATGTGGTGATGACGGCATCAATCATAATAATTCCAAATCGGCATTGTTTCAGCAAAGCGTTAAAGAGATGATGAAACTGCTGGCGTTTACCGGCGGTAAGCCAGAGAATATTATTTATTCGGCCGGCGACCTTGATGTGACGGTTTCAGCCGGAAGAAGCCGGACTGTCGGCCTACTTTTGGGGCAGGGCTACAGCATTGAAGAGGTGAACAAAGAATTAAAAGGACAAACCCTGGAAGCCATTGTGATCGGGACGCGAACGGCGCGAGCGGTCAGGGCCTTAGATCAAAGAGGTTTATTAAGGGTGGCCGATTTCCCACTCCTCATGCACGTCGATGATCTTTTAAATCGTAATGGCACGTTAAATATTCCTTGGAAAGAGTTTGAAGACGAATCATATTTATAAATAATATGAAAATATATTTAAATGGAGGAAAATGAAATGGATTATTACTTAGGCTTAGATTTAGGTACGGGTAGTTTAAAGTCGGTTTTATTTGATGTCAATGGTAAGGAGGTCGGTGTTTCTGAATTAGAATACCCGCTTTATCAACCCAATAATGGCTGGTCTGAACAAGACCCCGAAGATTGGTACAAGGCCACCATTGAAACGGTCAGTGAGGTTATGAAAAAGACCAGTATCCCTAAAGAATCGGTCAAAGGAATTGGCATTTCCGGTCAGATGATGGGGGCCGTTATGCTTGACGAAAATGGCGACGTCTTAAGAAGGGCCATTCTTTGGAATGACGGGCGAACAACCGAATCCTGCGAGCACGTTCGGGAAATTGTCGGCGACGACCTCTTTATAAAATATTCCCTCACACCGGCAAGGCCAGGCCTAACCGCCGCTAAAATTCAGTGGGTTAAGGATAATCAGCCCGACTTATACAAAAAAGTTCGTCACATCCTCTTACCCAAAGACTATTTGCGCTACCGCCTAATTGGTGAATTTGCGACTGAAGTCTCCGATGCATCAGCAACCCAACTCTTAGATATTCCCAATCGGAAGTGGTCAAAAGAAATCTTAGCCCTGATGGAAATCGATGAGGCCATGCTTGGCAAGGTCTATGAATCACAAGAAATCATTGGTTATCTTCTACCTGAGGTCGCTGAGCTCTTACACCTAAGCGAAAAAACAGCTGTTGTCGGTGGGGCTAGTGATAATGCCGCGGCGGCAATTGGAACCGGAATCGTTGCCCCGGGACGAGCGATGACAACCATTGGCACGTCCGGAACTGTTTTTGCTTATTCTGATAAGCCAGTCGTGGATCCCAATAAATCCGTTTACACTTTTTGCATGCCCATACCAGGGGCTTGGCATTTTATGGGAAGTGTCAACTCTGCCGGAGCCTCGCTTAAATGGTGGCGAAACAATTTCTATCCCCATGATATCGAATATGAGGACATTAATAAAGATGCCCTCTTGTCCGATATCGGTGCCAACCGCCTCGTCTACCTGCCCTATTTAAACGGTGAGCAATCGCCTCACTTTAACTTAAACTGTCGCGGGGCCTTTGTCGGCTTAGCCGGTATCCATACCAAAGGCGATATGACCAGGGCGGTTATGGAAGGGGTCACCTATGCCCTACGTGATATTATGACCGGGATTAGAAATGCCGGGGTGGAAATTGATCATGTTAATATGTGTGGAGGCGGATCAAAGAGTATCTTTTGGCGGCAACTTCTCTCTGATGTCTATAATGTCCCCATCTCCTTACCCGATATGAACTCGGAAAACAGTGCTGCCCTTGGCGTTGCCATCCTGGCCGCGGTTGGCTGTGGTGCCTACAAAAATGTCGTTGAGGCCTGCGATAAAATTATTAAGATGCGTGATGAAGTCTATTATCCCAAGGAAGAAAATGTGGCCCGCTATGACAAGGTTTATACTGAATTTGTAAACCTCTATCCACAGCTAAAGGATAATTTTAATTCCATTTTAAAACTATAGTCAGCTAAAACTTAACGTTCCTAAAAAATTGACCAGCCGACAAAAAATCCCCCCATTCTTTAAACGGGGGGATTTTTATCTTTGCTTTTACTTACTCGTCGTCACACGGTTTGCAGGCTTTTCCCCTGCCCTTGCCCTTATACAAGGTGCTGACGGCCGGATTTTTATCGCCAAATTTTTCCATCACTTCGTCTAAGGTGGTTGACCGGTCAATCCCTTCTTGGTCTCTTTTCTTAATTAGTTTATAGACAGCAAAAACCGGTGAGGGTCCAATTTCCGATGAGAAATGACCAATTCCCTGGTTCCAGGCAAAGAGTGAAAAGAGTTCATCTAACTCGGCAATGGTGACCCCTAGCGAATAGGCTTTAATCAGTTCCCTGGTGGCCTGGCGAAAGCGTGAGGCCCCGATGGCATTGCTCATCGATAAGAGCAGCTTGGTTTTTAAATCAATGGCCGCGTCTTCCTTTTCCCAGATCAGTTCCCAAAAATCAACAACAGTCCCAGCCAAAATATCATCAATGACCTTATAGTTGACAATGGCCGTTGGTTTAAAGGGCATATCGGCTCCACCTTCAAAGCTTATGGCCTTCATTTCAGTGCGGTAAAAATAAACCCGGTATTCATGGTCGGATATTTTTTCGGTCAAATGTTCAAAGCCTAAGTCTCTTAGGGCTGAATACAAGGGCTTTGGTTCAAAACTTTGGACCACACACAGGCCTTCATTTTGATTGACCACTTGGGCCTTGTGGAGGATCATGGGTAAAAAATTACTGGTTAGCGGCCGGACATCAACGACCGGAAATGATTCTTTTTGACTTTCCCAACTTACTTTCATAACGCCTTCCTCTTTTCTAATCTTTATCTTAAGTTTTAGTTAGCAGCTGCTAACTTATTTATTCTTTCAGTATAACTTTAGCCATTATTCTTGTCAAGTTTTTTATCACGACTTCTCAAGACATATCCCATGCCAGGGCTTTTATTGTCACTCTCAACTTTACACAGGCCTTCAATGGTTTTAATCTTGAAAAAGAAGTACCAATACTTAAGGATGATCAGGGCGACAATGGTGATCCGCCCGGGGATATTTTCCATCAGGATAAAGGCCGCCACTAACATGGCCGAAACGGGCAGTAAAATTGACCACTTGGTTTTTAAGGGCATAGACCTACTCTTAACAAAACTATCTAAATGACATTTATAGAGTTTTGTTGACAAAAACCAATTGTTAAAACGCTCCGAACTACGACTAAAAAAGAAAGTTGCCAAGAGCAGAAAGGGTGTTGTCGGCAACACCGGAAGGACCACACCAAGACCGCCAATCCCTAAAAATAATAGACCTAAAAACCCATAAAGATACTTCATTCTACTTTTTCCTTTCGCCTTTCCATCAACTCACCCGCCCACATTCAACCGAATGAACGCTATCGGCAATGGCCATGGTCGATTTTCGGTGTGAGACCAAGATGACTGTTTTTCCCGCACATTCTTCGCGCAGGGCTTTTAAGATGATCCCTTCCGAGAGGCTATCCAGATTGCTGGTCGGTTCGTCTAGGAGGAGTAGGGGGGCATCGTGTAAAAAGGCTCTCGCCACACCGATTCGCTGACGTTCCCCGCCCGATAGACTCCCGCCCAATTCACCGACTTGGGTCTGATAGCCTTGGGGGAGGCCGATAATGAAATCGTGGATAGCCGCTTTTTTGCAGGCGACTTCTAAGTCTTCTTGGCTGGCATCAAGCTTGGCAATACGAAGATTATTTTCGATACTATCATCAAAAAGCTGGGTCTCTTGGGTCACCAAGCTTTGTAAGTTACGAAGACTGGCTGTCTCTATCCGGGCAAGATTTTCCTTGGACATTTGGATCTCCCCCGAATCAGGGTCCCAAAACCGCATCAATAAGTGCAGCAAGGTCGATTTACCGCTACCACTTTTCCCTGTTATGCCGATGATCTCTCCTTGCGGAATGACCAAATTAACATTTTCCAAAACCTCTTCATCGGCGTAGCCAAAGTTGACCGATGAGCATTCAATCCCCTCAAAAACCGCGACTTTAGACCCCTTGATTATTTCCGGGGTCATGGCTTCCTCGTCTAAAAGGTCTAAGACCCGGTTGGCACTGGCATAGGTCTGGACCAGATTAGCGGCTAAATTAGCCAAGGCGACCACCGGTCCGAAAGAGGACAAGGTCAGCATGACGGCAATCAAGACCCCCTCTTTTGTCATTGCCCCTGCTTGATACAAAAGCACTGACGCTATTGCTACTAACAAGGCGGTCAATAAAATTGCTGTATTGGTCGCCGCCGTGGTCTTGCCTTCACGGTCTTTCATCTGCTTTTGTTTCTTGGCTAAGCGGTCAGATTGTGCTTTGATTTTTTCGCCTCTTGCTGCCATATCCCCATATTGAAGGGTCGCTCCTAAACCGCGAAGACTTTCTAGCATCAGGCTATTGGTGTCGGCTAGGGCATCCCGATAGTCCTGACCAACCGCCTCTCCCTTGCCGCTTGCATAAATCGGGATCCAGACGCCGACAATCAGGTAGCCGGTAAAAAGAATAAGGGCCGGTAGAAGGTGGTAGGTCGCTGTAAAGATGGTAATGGTTAGACAGGAAATAATAGCAATGGCAATGGGTGAAATGGTGTGGGCATAAAAGACTTCTATTTGTTCAATGTCTCCGGTAATCAAGGAGATTAAGTCGCCCCGCCCCCGTCCTTCTAATTTTGCCGGAGCCAGTCGCCGCAAGGCCCGAAAGACCTGATCGCGAATCAGGGCCAATAATTTAAAGGCAATATAGTGGTTGGCGGCCTGCTCAGCATAGCGAAGAATCCCTCGTGATAGAGCCAGGATCAGCATCATGGCAAACAAGCTTGTCAGCGTGAAGGAAACAAGCTCTAAGCTGCTCAGGATGGCAAATCCTCCGAGCAGGGTAATGCCAATGGCCGAAAAATAACCGGCGACACCCGTGATAATGGCTAACATCATCATTCCTAAAAGCGGTTTAACGAGTTTTATCAGGCGAAGGGAAATACTCAAATTAGTCCGTTTCATCGACTTCCTCCATATCCTTCCAGTTCCTGCTGGCCCCGATAGAGGCCATAATAAATGCCTTTTTTTGCCATCATCTCGGCGTGGGTCCCACTTTCAACA
Source organism: uncultured Lachnospiraceae bacterium (assembly GCA_964632785.1). GTDB lineage: Bacteria > Bacillota > Clostridia > Eubacteriales > Eubacteriaceae > Acetobacterium. The sequence goes on from CAZWEU010000021.1 coordinate 14,472, forward strand.
ATTTGCCCCTTGTCAAGGCAATAGATCTGATCACTTTCGACGACATTGGCTAAGCGGTGGGAAATTAAAATAATCGTCTTTTTCCCGGCCAGTCCCCGGACCACCTCCATAATCCTCGTTTCACTCTCCACATCAATATTGGAGGTCGCCTCGTCAAAAATATAAATTGGCGAATCATGAAGCAGGGCCCGAGCCATGGCAAGGCGCTGGCGCTGGCCGCCGGAAAGGTTGCCGGCATTTTCACTGATCATGGTCTCAAGGCCCTTGGCCACGGTGAAAAAATCAGCTAGATCAACCTTTTTTAGGGCCGCCCACATCATTTCCTTTGATGCCTTGGGTGATCCGATTCTTAAATTATCCGCGACTGTTCCCTTAAACAAGATGGCGTCGTGGGGAAGGAGGGTGATCATCTTCATTAGGCTTTCCCGGCTAAATTCTTCAAGCAAGCGACCATTAAGGCGAATGGTCCCACTCCCAGCCTTAAGGGCTTTAAATAAGAGACCGGCCACCGTGCTCTTGCCCGATCCACTTTCCCCAACAATCGAAGTAAAGCTGCCGCTGGGAAAACTAAGCGACAGCCCATCAAGGATGGGGCGGTCAGATTGGTAAGCAAACGATAGCTTGTCAAACTCAAAGCCCTCTGTCACCCCTTCAATCAGCTGACTGCCATCTTCTTTTACGGGCGCATCGAGCAGGTTAAAGATTTTTTGGGCTGAGGTGGCACCATTCATGGCAATGTGAAAATAAGACCCCAGCAGGCGCAAGGGGATAAAGAAATCGGCTGCTAGTAAGATAATAATAAAAGCCCCGATAAAGCTAATTTTTCCGGCAGTCAAGCCCAAGACGGCCGTAATGATCCCTAGGGCGGCCCCACCATAAGCAATCAAATCCATTAAGGTCACGGAATTAAGTTGCATGGTTAAAACCCGCATGGTAATCTTTCGAAAGCGTTCGGCTTGGACGTTCATTTCCTTGTTTTTAAATTCATCGGCTTGGTAAATTTTTAAAGTCGTTAAGCCTTGGAGATTTTCTAAGAAACTATCGCCCAGATTTGCGTACTCATCCCAATAATCCGATAGGAGGCGTTTGCCAACTTCTGAACGACAATAATCGACATGGGGATCAGGGGAACACAGGCCAGCAGAACAAGGGCTGACGGAAGGTAGAGAGGGGCTAGTAAAACAAATAAACTTAGGAGAGCAAGCATGCTGTAGAAAAACTGAGGCAGATAACGACTGAAATAAATATCCAGTTGTTCCACTCCTTCGCTGGCTAGCATGACCAGTTCTGATGTTGACGTCGTCTCCCGATAAGCCAAGCCAAGGCTGGTCACTTTCTCGTAAATTAGCTGGCGCAACCGTGATTTTACCTGGTGGGAGGCGTGATGACTCATGGCGGCGGCTTTTCTGACACAAAGATAGCGAACGGCAATGGCGACAAGAGAAAGGGGAACCATCATTTGTAGGCTGATCGATTCATCATCAAATAAAAAACCGAGGCTGTAGGCAAGGGCCACGATAAAGATGACATTCGCTACCAGGGCCAGCCAATTAAAAAACACATTCCAGCCAACATATTTCATGGCCTCACGGTTAAGCGCCAACAAACGTTTATTGATCATCACGATTCTCCTTTTTCGATTGGTCTGCCTATAATCTAAAATAACAGTTTAGTTAGAATCTTCTAACTAAACTGTTATTTTAGTATAACTTTTCCTATTGTCAGTGTCAAGCGCTTTAATCCTTAGTTATTTAGTCACATTCGCGACATTCTTTAACCTTCATTTCTTCGACTTTTTCAATTTTCTCTAACTTCTTGACCTCATACCAAAGCCAAACAGCTGCCAAGGCAAAGGCCCCAACATCGGCAATGGGAGCTGCCCGCCAGACCCCTTCTAAACCCCAAAAGGAGGGTAGGATCAAGAGCAAGGGGATAAAGATAAGGACTTGTCTGGAGAGACTGATAATGGTCGATTGAGTCGGTTTACCAATGGCCTGAAAATAACTGCCACCAATAATTTGCACCCCAATTAAGGGAATAAAGGTAAAGAAGATGAGCATGGCATCAACCGATAACTCAATCAAGTCGGGATTTTCATTAAAGATCCCGACTAATTGAGCTGGCCAGACCTTAATCATGGCAAAACCCACGACCAAAATGGCAGTGGCCGCTCCGATCGATGCCAGCAAGGTTTTTTTAACCCGCTTGAATTTTTTTGCCCCATAATTAAAACCGATAATTGGTTGGGCCCCTTGACTAATCCCCAGGATTGGCATGATCAGTAAATTGGCAATGCTCATGATGATACCGATGGCGGCTAGAGCCAAGTCGCCACCATAATGAACCAAGCTGCGATTAAGAATCAATTGTTGGACACTGCTGGTAATTTGGATGGCAAAGGCTGGAAAACCAACCGCGATAATCCCTTTAATGAGTAATTTATTAGGCTTGATATTCTTAAATTGCAATTTTAATTTACTCTTCCCGCTGATAAAATAATATAAAACCCAGCTGCTGGTTACCATGTAGGACATAATCGTCGCCAAGGCCGCTCCCTCAACCCCCCAGTGAAAAATAAAGATAAAGACGTAATCTAAGATAATATTGGTAAAAGCTCCAATTAACATGGTGTACATGGCTATTCTCGGGTTTCCTTCGGCCCGGATAAAGTTATTCATCCCGACCCCCACGGCCATAAAGACACTGCCCATTAAAATAATTCTCATATAATCGACTGCGTAAGGCAGAACCACTTCACTGGCGCCAAAGGCCCTTAAAAGTGGTTCAAGAAAAATTAGACCAAGAATGGTTAAGCCTAGGCCTAAGATAATAATTAGTCCCAGGGCATTACCAACAATCTCTTCCGACTCCGCTTGCTTTTGTTCACCCAAACGAATCGATATTAGGGCGGTTGCCCCCATAGCAATTAACATCACAAAAGCCATTAGAATAATAACAATGGGCAGGCTGACCGTTACGCCAGCCAAGGCCATATCCCCGACCCCGCGGCCAACAAAAACACTATCAACAACATTGTATAAGGCATTGACCAACATGCCGGTGATAGCCGGTAGGGAAAACTTCAGTAGCAAGGTCGAAATCTTCTCTACCCCCATTTGATCTTCGTGCTGCATTTTCTTTCGCTCCTAAATCCGGTCGTAGAGAATTTCTTCTCTAAGGGCCTGGACTTCTTTTTCCCCGACCAAAGCCCTGACTATTTCAAGGGCAAAGTCAACTGCTTTTGCCGGCCCACGGGCGGTGATGATATTGCCATCTCTAACCACCGCATCCTCTTCGTAGATTGAATTGGGCAAGTCTTTTTCAAAGCCAGGGTAAGAGGTTACCTTTTTGCCATCGATGACTTTTGCCTTTTCTAAGACGATCGGCCCGGCACAAATGGCCGCGACGAGCATGCCGGCTTCATTCATCTCCTCAACAATCGTGATGACCCGCTGGTCATCGCGCAGATTCCTTGCCCCCGGCATGCCACCGGGAATGACCACGGCCTGGTAGAAATCCCCCTTAGCCAGGTCATCAATGTGGCGGTCAGCCCTGACTTCAATGCCATGACTGCCGGAAACTTGAAGCGTTTGCCCAATGGCAACCATCTCAACGGTAATTGCCTTAACTCGTCTTAAATAATCGACCACCGTTAGGGCTTCGACTTCTTCAAATCCGCCTGCTAAAAACACAATAACATTCATTATTTTCCTCCTTATCCACTAAAACAAAGCCACAGAGTCAACCTCTTGTGGCGTGTTTTTTGTAAAACGATTCTTCATTTTTATTTTTTTACACTTAACAAGCTCAGGTCTTTTTCAATCGATGCCTTAAATTCTCTAAGCAGTAATTTCTGGTCCGCATTTAAATCCATGGCTTGATCATCTAAGACACAGATGGTTCCAAAAAATTCACCATCCGGCCATTTAAGGGGCAGGCCAAAATAAGAAATCATCTCGATATCAACATCAGGATTATCCTTCCAGGCCTCTAGTTGTCTGGCATCGACAATGGCTAATTCATCATCACTGCCGATGACGGTTTCACAATACAGGCCATGGCAGAGGTAATCATTCCCCCCAACTTGGTAGGGGTTTGTCTCGTTTTCACTCATCAAGAAAACCTGCATGGCTGTCTCCGTAATTTCCATAATTAAACCGGCTCGCACCTGGGTAAAGGCGGCAATTAAATTGGCCATATTTTGCCAGCTTTTCTTCATCTCTTCTTGGATCTTAGGCTTATCCCCACTGCTTATGGGGACCTCTTTAAAGGACCCATCCGAACGCAGTTTCACTTTTACTTTTTTCATAAGATACCTCCTATCCTTTATTTGCTTATATTATTACTCTTACCCTTAAGTCGCCTTTAATACCACTAAGGTGATAATATTTTAGTTATCACCCCTTTTCCTGATCGGTAATGATTGATTTTTATTGTCACTTTATAATCAACCGTATATAATCGTCCTAGAAATAACTTGTAAGAAGAAAGGATCCTATCGAAATGAAAAAAATAATCATCAACGACCGTATGCAAAAAGGCTCTTACTATTTAAGTGAAGAAATAGGGCAAAACTTTGCTGCTGATTTTAAGCCTGAGCTCTCGCCTAAGATCCTCTTAGCCTTGGGTATTTTTGGCGGAAAATACATGACCGACTGCCAAGAGGAATTTCCCGCCGATTGGTTTGAGGAGGCCAAGCTATCCCCTGACAAAAAAGATATTTCCCTAAATTATTATCAGGTTGATGCCTCTCTCCCTCTTAAAGACTGGCAAGCTAAAGGCTGGATCAACCCGATCGATCCCAGAGGCTGGTTTCAGTGGTATTGCCGCTATTATTACGGCCGGCGGGTCCCCGAAGAAGACCAACGGCAAATTAAACGCTGGCGGGCCATGGTCCGCCATATTGGGGCCATTAAAAAGAATTGTGAAAAAATGGACCAGACCTGTCGCAAAAAACAACGCCAAGCTCTTCTCCACTGGGCCTACGATAGCCGTAAGCTCTAAATTGAGTCATTTATCCGGCCTGATCATACCACGTCATGCTCACTGGTACTATATTTTCTGATCGCCTTTTATTTCTTTACTGATAATTATATTGCCCTTGATTCGATATGTTTTTAACAATCTGTCTCTCCTAAAAAAGAGTCAGATAGTTATAACTTTATCAAACTTTCCCTTTTTACCACCATTTTTAGGCCAAAATAATTAAAATAAGTGTTGACAACCCAAATATAATGTCGTAGAATGAAGTGAGTCGTTTACAACGGTGCTTGACTTAATCAGATTCAATAATTACAGGTGGTCATGGTTGAAATTTTATAATTTCAAAGTTTAGGTTCAGGTTTTATTATAAAATAAATGGAGGTATGTAAGAATGGCTGTTGCAGATCAAGTTTTTGGGTATTTTATGCCGGTAGTGAATTTAATGGGTCCAGGTTCTGTTAAGGAAGTCGGACCACAGGCAAAATCCCTTGGTTTAAAGAAAGCTTTAATCGTTACTGATGAAGGCATGGTCAAACTCGGCGTTGCTGATCAGGTTAAAGAAATTCTTGAAGGTTCTGACCTTGAAGTCGTTATTTTCTCAGGCTCGCAACCAAATCCTACTGATAAAAACGTTCACGATGGTGTCGATGTCTTTAAAGAGAACAAATGTGATTTAATCGTTTCCTTAGGTGGCGGATCATCTCATGACTGTGCCAAAGGAATTGGTCTTGTTGTTTCTAACGGCGGCAAGATCGGTGATTTTGAAGGCGTTAATCAGAGCAAAAATCCGATGACTCCTTTAATCTCTATTAATACAACCGCTGGAACCGCAAGTGAAATCACCCGTTTTTGTATTATCACAAATACCGAAACACATGTTAAAATGGCCATTGTCGACTGGCGCGTAACCCCTACCATTTCAATTAATGACCCTCTTATGATGATGGGCATGCCTCCGGCACTAACGGCGGCAACCGGCATGGATGCGCTTACCCATTCCGTTGAAGCCTATATGTCAACGATCGCAACACCCGTTACCGATGCGGCTGCCCTTATGTCCATGAAATTAATCGGCGAAAACTTACGTCAAGCAGTTGCTAACGGCCAAAATTTTAAAGCCAGAGAAAACATGGCTTATGCACAGCTCCTTGGTGGAATGGCCTTTAATAATGCTAGCCTCGGCTATGTTCATGGTATGGCTCATCAACTTGGTGGCTTCTATGATCTTCCTCATGGTGTTTGTAATGCCATCTTACTACCACATGTCCAACGCTTTAACTTAAATGCAAATCCCGAACGCTTAGGTGATATTGCCGTTGCTTTAGGCGAAAATATTACCGGTCTTTCCGTTCGAGAAGCCGCTGAAAAAGGAATTGATGCAATCGTTCAACTTTCTCAAGATGTTGGCATTCCCTCTGGCCTAGCTGCAATTGGCGCCAAAGAAAAAGATTTTGAAGTTATGGCTAAAAATGCTATGGTTGATGCTTGTAGTGCGACCAACCCACGCCAAGCTAAGTTAGAAGACGTTATTCAAATATTCAAAAACGCTATGTAATTAAACAAGGACTCTTACAATGTTGACAACATTGTAAAGGTTTCATATTAAAAAATCTCCCATAGACTTTCTATGGGAGATTTTTTTGGACAAGGGGACGTTTCGTTTGTCATGCCTGTGGCTTGCAAATATACCAGTTGGCCCGCACGCCGACATTGATGACCCGGACCTCGGAAAAACAGGGCTCCAGGTCGGTCATGCAATCTCTCATTTCCGGCTGTGCATGGCCAATAAAATGAAAATAATCGCCGCCTTCTAACCATTCAATTAAAGACGTAGCAAGGGATCTTTTCTCATTGTAATCATGAATGATCACCCATTTCTTGGCTAGCCGGCTCATTTCTCCATACATATACCTTCGTTGGTCCTCTTCTAAACCATGGGCCACATAAGAGCTAATAGCGATGTCAAAGGACTTATCAGCAAAGGGTAGGGGCTCAAGAATATTGGCCTTGACAAAGTTAATCTCCTCATTCTCCGGCTTACTCCTAGCGATTTTTAGCATTTTTTCAGCGCCATCAATTCCGGTTACCGCCATTTTCTTTTCCTTTAAGACCGAGCACAAGGCGCCTGTTCCACAGCCGATGTCGATAATTGTTTTAAATTCCAAAAGATCAAATTCGCCTTGAACATTTTTAATAATCTTTTTAAAATTTCGCTTTTGACTGCGATAAAATAAAGCATAGATCGGTGCGATCGCATTAAATAAAACACTGGCTTTTTTCTCGCTCATTTTTTACACCTTTCTTATTTTTTATTTTATCAACTCCCTTAATCTGCTATCATCCTTGTAGATTATAGAAGCCCTTTGGCATTTCTTCCTTTTTATTCATAGACACCATAAACGGTATTAACATTTTGAATGAAAATAACCCCATTACCGGGTTTATCAATCTCTAATTTTTCCCGGATGGCCAAAACGATATCCTCGGTAATGGCTTGTTTTGACAGGATCATGACCATCTCTTTTTCGGGCTCAATATCCATATTAAATAATCTGCTGGTCTCATGGACGCCAGACCCTCTGGCATTGATGATTGTCCCCCCTTTTGACCCCGCACTCTTGGCGGCCTCAATCACATCCTCGGCCTTTCCACGATCAACAATTGTTGTAATAATCTGATACATAGCTTTATTCTCACCCCTTCCTTCTTCTTCGCTGACACAAGACCGTGACCCAACAATGGCACAGGCACTGGTCGTAAAGACAATGCCGTGATTTGCTTTTTCAAAATGGAGAAGGCCATTCATTTGCTTTAAAGCATGATCAGCCGTCTCTTGGTCGGTTCCCATGACGACAATTTCTTTTCGTTCGTCATACAAGGATAAGAAATTTAAGAGGGCATTATTAACCGTTCCTCTTCCGAGGAAGATGGTCCCCCCAGGAATGCCATATTTTTTGGCCTTGTGCAAAATACGACTACCCATGCCATAATTAACAATCACATAAATTAGCTCAAATACCGGTACTCTTTCAAAATTAATCATTTACCGCTCCTTTTTTCTTTGACTTGATCGCAAAGACGAGGCCCAACGCTTGCAAGGTGATAATGGGCGCCATTGCGACCATGGCAATCATGCCAAAACCATCGACCATTAAATCAGCTCCCTCAAAAGCATTAGCGGCCCCTTGAATAAAGGCCAGAATAAAGGTCGCCGTGACCGGTCCGGTGGCTACCCCTCCAGCATCAAAGGCAATCCCGACAAATAGTTTGGGCGTGACAAACATCATCCCGATGGAGATGACATAACCGGGCAGGAGATAATGCCATAATTGGATACCGGGCACTAAGATCCGCACCACTGACAGGGCAACAGCGACACCAACGCCAATCGTTAGTGGCACCAGGACCGCTTTTCTCTTTACGTAGCCACTGGTGACATCTTCAATCTGACGGGTTAAGACATTGACTGCGGGTTCAGCTAAAATAGTGACAACCCCTAAGATAAAGCCATAGGCAATGATGTAGGCTTTATTGTCCATTAAGGCTAAGCTACTACCAATGCTGGTTCCAACATCCATAAAGCCGGTGTTGACCCCGACTAAAAATAAAAACAAGCCAATAAAAGCAAAGATAAAGCCGGTTAGTACCCCTCTTAGGTCTCTTTTATTTAGTTTAAAGGAAATTTTCTGGAGAATCAATAAGATAATTAATAGGGGTAGGATGGCCAATAGACTTTCTTTTAAATAAGTCGGCATGCCAGCGATAAAGGGTCTAATAATTCCGTTGGAATAGGGAATGTTTAAATCGAGGTCGGCCAAAAAGGCATTGGGCTTGGAAAAGATATCCAAGACCATGACGGCTATAATGGCTCCTGACGAAGCCAAAGCAACTAGGCCAAAACTATCCTTCTCCGAGGCCTTACTATCCTTTTTAAGCTTTGAAATCCCCACTGAAAGAGATAAAATAAAGGGGACAGCCAAGATTCCGGTCGTCGCACCGGAGGCATCAAAGGCAATGGCCAAGAATTCACGGGAGGTGAATAAGGCCAAGCCAAAGATTATAAAATAAATGACCATTAGCATCTTATATAAGGGAACATTATAGAAGATTCTTAAAAAACCCAAGGCGATCATAATGGCCATGCCAATCGATACCACCACCAGGATTAATATTCCCGGGATCTGGCCTGAGGTCACGACATTGACCTGGTTGGCCAAAACCATCAGACCCGGCTCGGCAATGGAGATAAAAAAACCCAGAATCACACCGGCAATCAGCACGATCCATAACTTATTTGACTTGGCCAAAGAGGTCCCGGTTAAACTGCCTAGTGGGGTAACCCCGATATCCACCCCCAATAAAAAAATAGTTAAGCCGATTACCACAAAGAGAGAGCCGATTAAAAAGCGAATCATTAGGGCTGAATCCATGGGTGATACGGTAAAATTTAATAATAGCACAATGATCGTAATCGGAAGCACCGAAAACAATACTTCTTTAAATTTTGAAAAAATCACATTCAAAGTCATCATCCTTTCTTTGTTATCTTATCAAACCACCCTTTTTACAGTTCGTGCCCATAGGTATGGAGGTAGCGATGGCGCTCGGAGGCCACTAGTTCATCGGGTATCACGGTAAAATCAGGAAAACCGGCTTTTAAGGCCATGTAGCATTTGGCTGCTTTTTCCACCACCAGACAAGCCGTTTTGGCTTCTTCTAAGTCCCGTCCGCCACAAACCGGGGCATGGTTCCTGATCAGGACAGCATTTTTCTCACCTAAGGCCGTGGCCGCTTCTTTAGCTAATTCCAGATGACTGCCGGCATTAATATAAGACTTGGTGATAGGGACTGATCCGCCGATCACTTGGCTAAGCTCTTCAAAAATAGCCGGGATACCCTCATTTGAAGCACACATGGCTGAGCCGTAAACGGGATGATAGTGGATGACGGCGCCAATATCCGGCCGGTTGACATAAATCAAGCGATGAACATGCATTTCTGATGTCGCATTTCGCTCCCCTTGGATCTTGTTTCCTTCCAAATCAACGATCACCAAATCTTCTGGTCTCAGGTCCTGATAAGCCACCTTACTGGGTGTTAACATAATATTGCCATCGGCTAGGCGGATACTAACATTTCCAAAGGTACCAATCACCATTCCCGTTTCTTCTAACCATAGACACGTTTCGATAATTGCTTGTCGTTCGTCAAGATAGTTCATTTACACCCTCCTTAATCACTTCTTAAATTATTGCCGCTTTAAGGCCTCGGCTGACAGATTAGATCAACGTATTTTTCCTGCAAATCCTCCAAATGATCAAAGATATGGACTAAATCTTGGCCAAACTCGAGTAGCGAATAGGCTATTTGCTCGTCCTCCTCTTTACAGATGACACTTTTCTCCCTTAAAATAATCAATTTTCGATTTAATTCCGTATGGCTAATATCGGGGATACTTTTTAAAATTTCGCTATAGCGCTGGTTGCCCATGGCCAGTGACTTTAGTATTTCCGGTACCCACCTTAGTTTAATTAAATCCTCAACGATTTGAAAACAGTTTGCTTGATTACTTATCATTCTTTGCTCCCACTAACATATTTGTTCCTTTTTGTTTCTAATAGTATAGCATATAATATAGTATGTAATAGATAATAATTATAATATCACAAGGAGGTATTTAAAATGAAACACTTAGAATTATTACAAGAGTACTTAGCCAATTCAGCTGTCTTAAACGTTAAAATGCATAATGTTCACTGGAATGTTGTGGGTCTTCAATTTCTTAAGGTTCATAACTTTACAGAAGAATTTTACGATAAATTATTCGAGGACTTTGATGAAGTCGCTGAATTGTTAAAAATGAAAAATGAAATGCCATTATCAACAATGGCTGAATATTTGGAAGTTACAACAATTCAAGAAGTTAAAGCAAAAGACTTCAAGGTTAAAGAATCACTTCAAATCGTAAAAGAAGATATGGAGTTAATGAAAGCATTAGCCACTAAGATTCGCAACACTGCTGATGACGAAGGCGACTTCGAAACCGTTGGCATGTTCGAAGATATTGTTGCTTACTACAGCAAGAACATCTGGTTCTTAAACGCCATGACCAAATAAGCATTGATCTTAAAGATCCTCGATTGAATCGGGGATCTTTTTTTACCTAAAATCGAACTTACTGAGTCTTAAGGGTGGATCTCACCCTCTTTCAAGGATTTTCTCAATTTCCTCAGCTGCCATCGGCTTATAATAATAATAACCCTGAACACAGTCACACATTTCCTGCTTTAAAAATTCCACTTGCCCCAGTGTCTCCACCCCTTCGGCAACAATATTTAGCCCTAAGCTTTTGGCTAAATTAATGATGACGACAATAATGGCCTGGTCTTTTTCATTGGTCTCGATCCCATGAACAAACTGCATGTCAATTTTAATCCGATCAACGGGTAAGAGTTTTAACCTGCTAAGGGAGGAATACTCAGTCCCAAAGTCATCAATAGCAATGGCAACGCCGGTTTTCTTAAGCTTATTTAAAACGTCTAGGACATAATTCGTTTCGTTAATGGCAATGCTTTCGGTAATCTCAAGTTCGATATATTTGGCATCTAAGCCCGTTTCTTTAATGATATTTTCGATCTTCTCGGCAATTTGAGGCTTGATGATCTGGACTGCCGATAAATTTACCGCCATTTGCATATGCGAAAAACCCTTATCCTGCCATTTTTTATTTTGCAGGCAGGCCTGTCTTAGGACCCACTCACCAATTTTACTGATTAAGTTGTTTTTTTCGGCTAGGGGAATAAAGACCCCCGGCGAGATCATTCCTCTAGTTGGATGATTCCACCGAAGCAGGGCCTCAACACCGCTGATCTTGTTGGTCAACAAATTAATTTGGGGCTGGTAGTAGAGGGTGAATTCATTTCTTTCCAGGGCCCGGTAAAGGTCCTTGGACAGGGTTATATTTGTTTGGACTTCATCTTTCATCTTGTCAGTACATAAGGCATATTGATTTTTACCCTTATCCTTAGCCTTATACATGGCCATATCAGCATTTTTAATTAAGCTATCGGAATCTTCCCCATCTTCTGGACAAAGGGCAATACCGGCGCTGGCAGTCACTAAAAATTCTTGACCACGGACTGTGAATGCTTGCGAAAATACGGCCATAACCTTGTCGGCAATCTCGACGATGACCCTACCATCGGTAAGATTATCAATCATAATCATAAACTCATCCCCACCAAAGCGGGCAACATGATCTGTTTGGCGAATTACGCCGGCGAGGCTTTTGGCCACTTGCTTGAGGAGTATATCGCCACCGCCATGTCCGATTGTATCATTAACCGATTTAAAGCCATCTAAATCAATAAACATTATTGCCACACATTTTCCTGTTCGCTTAGATGCATAGATCGCCTGATTGACTTTATCGGCAAATAAAAAACGATTGGGAAGCTTAGTTAAATTGTCGTAATAGGCCATATACTCGGTTTCTTTATCAGTCTTTATGGGCGATATGGCACTCGATAAAATATTGGCCATGATCTTTAGGAGGGCGATCTTTTTTTCTGGCCATTTCTTGGTCTGTAAGACTGAATCAATCCCAATAAAGGCATGGAGCTTTCCGGCTCCGATGACCGGCACTGACACGAGCGATTTAACCCCCTGCCGATAAAGCTGTTCTTGCTCGGCCCGGGCTTCTTTTGGCATAGCATCGACATCATTAATATTTACTAAGTGTTTCTTGGTGAGTTGATCGATCCACCAAGGAAAGGTCTCTAGGGGAATCTCTTTAATGGTCCCGACTTCTTTGTTTATCCCTCTATTGCACCACTCATTTGAATAAGTCATGGTCTCATTGTTATGGTTTATGGTAAAGAGATAGGTTCGATCGACATTAAAAAAGGTGCCCATCTTCGCTAAGAGATAGCTAACCTTATCATCAAAGTTGGCTTGGTTGAAGCTGACAAATTCGAATAAAACATCGGAAACCATTTTTTGAAAGGCCATTTGATCATCATTTTCTTTTATCTTAGCAAGATAGACTTTATTTATATATAAGCCTAAGGAGAAGATAATGACTAAAATGATCATTCTAAAGATAAATTCGTATTGATCAACTAATACATAGGCCCCGGGTCTAACTATCCAAACCAGTCTTTGGGTGATCAAGCCGACGACCATTGCTGAAAACAGCAAGGCGCGTTTCTTAAATAGAAGCGAGCTGATCATGATAATTATCGGGTAGGTCCAGACGGTTATGGCGGAATCATTTAAAAACTGAAGGGTCACAATTGGAATGCTGGCCACCAAAACCCCTGTCATCAGCTTTTCTCTTAATGATTCTTTTTTAATGGCTTGAATCAAGAAGATTGTCAGCCCTAATACAAGTAAGATTCCCGCCTTGGTCAGCATTTTCTTTAAATCACTACTGCTATGCGTTTCACTTAATGAGTACTCAAAAATAAAAATTAATAGTCCACTAAGGCCAATCCCCAGTGAGAATTTGGTGAACATGGCCTGTTGCTGCTCCTTGGATATAATTGTCTCTTTTTCTTTGGCTTTTTTTAGGTTGAAGACATCGTAATACCTCGCCGAATGATACATGGCCCAAACTGGAAGCAAAATAAGTAAAGGGGCCATTTGTGGTAGCGGCTGGCTTAGAAGTGTATTGGCAGCCAGATCAATTAAGCCCCCCGGAATAGCCGCCGCAAGGATGGTTATCAGGATCAGCCTAGCCTGCTTAATTTTTATTTTGTCGGTCAAACGTTCTTTCCACCGCCAGACAACAAGGGTACTTATAATCATATATAAGCCATAGTAGAGGTAATAGAAATAATCCCAGCCATTATTGACCGCTACATTTGTCCAGCCATAATTCGTTTTAATGAGATTATATTGAATCACCGCCATACTATCAGACAGGGCAAAGATATAGAGATTGATAAGGGCCGGAATATAAATTAGGAGGAAGGCCTTACTGACCTTAGCCCGATTAAGTCCGTATAATGGTGTAAAAAGAAAATAAAATAAATATGAGCCAAAT
>CAZWEU010000022.1:0-26953 GCA_964632785.1 uncultured Lachnospiraceae bacterium
ACTTGATTTTTTATGATATTTTCGGTCACAATCGCTTGCTCTGATGCACACACCGTTCCATTATCAAATGTCTTGCTGGCTAATATTCTTTTTACGGCCAAATCGATATCGGCACTTCTTTCAATAAAAGCGGGAACATTTCCAGGCCCTACCCCAAGGGCTGGATTTCCCGAGCTATAGGCTGCTTTTACCATCGCCGACCCACCCGTTGCAAGTATTAAAGCAATATCCTTATGCTTCATTAAGGCATTAGTGCCATCCATATGAGGGATGGTCAAACAGGTTAAAGTATCCTTGGGTGCGCCGCATTCTTCAGCCTTTTTTTGCATAACATCAACGACTTCTTTAATACTATTTAAGGCTGACGGATGAGGACTAAAGACAACTGAATTTCCCGATTTGATGGCTATAAGCGCTTTATAAATCGCTGTTGAAGTGGGATTAGTAGAGGGGACAAGTCCGGCAATGACCCCTACTGGGGTCGCAATCTCGACTATTCTTTTTTCTTTATCTTCATTTATAATCCCGATCGTCTTCATATCTTTTATGTAGTCATAGACAGATTTACTTGCAACTTTATTTTTAACAATCTTATCTTCATAAACACCAAAACCCGTTTCTTCAGCTGCCATTTTTGCAAATCGATCCGCTTGTTTATAGGCTTCATCAGCCATCGCTTTGACTATCTGGTCGATTTCTTCTTGGCTTTTTAGTTTTAACTCCTTTTGAGCATTTTTAGCCTTTTCGACTAAATCTCGCACTTCTTGAATAGCTCTTAGGTCTCTGTCTTTTATACTCATCTACTTCACCCTTTCGTAAAAAGTTAATATGGCATCAATCAACTCACTTTTTTTAGAATACTTAATTTGATTTCTGGCAATTGGTAAGTATTCGCTAAACTGATCATCTAAAGCCCTTGCCATAACTCTTAATTCAACTGTCTTTTTTTTTTAAGTTCTTCTTCACTCTTTTTATCTATGGTTACTTTGTCTTCTGATTCCTGATCACTTACATCTTTTTTCTCTTTTATTTCTTCTTTTATTTCTTCTTTTATTTCTTTTTCTACCTCTTCTTCCTTCGTTCCTTCATTTGAATTATCATCAATCCTCTTATCAGAGCCATTGTCAGGATCATTATCAGGATCCTCCGGTTTGGGTAATAGTTTTCCTATACCTTCACCTGGCCTTGCGATCACATGAGAAGAGATTAGACTGCCAATTTTTTTAACTGCTGATTCCGCGGCATTGATAGAAGCTTTTACGGCTCCTACATCACCAGTGATATAAATTGTTACAAGTCCACCTTTTACAAATTCTAAACCGAGCAATTTTACATTAGCAGACTTCACAGAAACATCAGCTGCTTCGACAGCTCCTATATAACCATATGTTTCTATCATTCCTAGCGCTTCATTTGCCATTATCATCACCACATTTTAAACTAATATTTTTTAGGATTATCAGCAACATCATTAACTGCAGCTGCAAATGCATCACAGGCTGCTTGACACGCTGATTGACTACCTGTCAATAATCCTCCACCAAAGTTTGTTTCAGATGGTGGTCCAAAAAACTCTACCATCTTGACATCTGCTGCCTTTAGGGCTGCATCCATTGCATACATCGATTCGATCGGTGGTGCAATCAGGTAAGCGATCGCTCCTCCTTCTTCAATCCCACACATATCCGATAAATAGGTACCCGTCCTTGAAATATTGTGAGCAAAATAAACAATTGTATCATCTTCATTTGCACTGTAAAAACAGGCATCATTTTCAATAAAGTCAACTGCCGCATCGAGGCCACTTCTTACTTCTGCTGGAGTCGGCCCCGCCAGAATCCCGATAAATTCTCCGGCAAGTTTTGTATTGGCATTATCTGCGCCACCATAAAATGATTTTGCATAGACTACTTCTACTTCCGCTTTTTTAGTCGCATCATCCATCGCCGTATAACCAACATCATCAACATTTGTTGTAATTAATCCAAGACTCTTATGTTCCGGTTTTAATTCTAAGGCCTTTGCTAACTCACTATCCACATTGGGAATTATTTTTACACTTAATACATCTGCACAAATTGGATCGTTTTTCATTTATACCACCTCCATTTATAGTTCTAGATCTAAACCGCTGGTTTTTTGCTTCATCATCTCATTTATAATATGAGCGATATGCGCCCCTGCTTCAACTGCTGCGGTCCCATCTTTGTGAATGTTTGAAACAACATTTCTTCTTGCTTCTGGCATTCCAACAGTTCCCTTATAGGCAATATAAGCACTCATGCTTTCACCCGTTGCAAGACCAGGTCGCTCTCCGACTAATAGACAGGTTACATCTGCTCCAGTCACTTCTGAGACAGCATCCATTGAAGGAACGCGCCCAAACTTAATAAAAAATGATGTCCCTACATCAAGGCCATATCCTTCAAGGCCTTGTTTTAAGGTCGGTAGAATATCTCTAATATTTGCTTCAATCGCGGTCGAACTCAAGCCATCTGCCACGATTAATTGAACTTGAGGGTTCATCTTACAATTGTTTTTAATGACTTCTCTTTCCTCATCATCAAACTGCCTTCCCAGGTCTGGCCTCGTTATATACTCATCTTTATCACGACATCTTGTCTTTACTGAAAACAAACCCATCTCTTCTATCAACTCTTCATCAACACTTGAGAATACGGCGTCCATAGCCACTGCATGATCGGCCCTGAATCTTAACAAGGTGTTGGTTTTAAGCCTTGGCCCCGCCCGCCAAACGCCAACTCTTGCCGCCGTGCTTTGTTTTAATTCAAGATATTCTTCCCTATTTTCAGGATTTGGAACTAATAATTGCTCTCTTAAATTAACTTCTGTTATATCTGGTAATTCACCACCCTCTATATTTATTTGTGTTTGAGAGCTTAAAGACGCTTCACCATTCTCACTCGATACTTCAACTAATTCCGTTAAAACTTTTTCTATTATTCGTTTTAATTCTACATCAGACAACATTTAATTCACCTCTCTATTTTTTTAAAAATATTGTTGGATCTCCACCCTTGGATGTTAATCTTCCTGTTTCATCCATTATTCCCATTTCTAATAACCATTGAAAGAATTCTGCTGTCGGTTTCCGATTTAATAATTCTCTTAATGTTGCGTCATCATGATAACTCGTATCTTGATAACTTAACATGATATCTTCACCAACAGGCATTCCCATGTAATAGTTAGAGCCCGCTAGAGCCAATAGCATGGTCCCTATTTCTTGGTCATTTTGATCCATTTTAGTATGATTCGTGTAACAAGGAGCCATACCCATCGGGAGTCCTGTTAATTTCCCCATAAAATGATCTTCCAAATTTGCTCTAATCATTTGCTTCCCATCATAAAGTGTTTCCGGACCTATAAATCCTGAGACATTATTAACCATAAAAGGTTTCCATTTTTTAGCAAAGCCATATGTTCTCGCCTCTAATGTCATCTCATCGATTCCATGATCAGTCTCTAAAGACATCTCAGCACCCTGTCCCGTTTCAAAATACATTAAATTTGGTCCCGGTGCGATCCCTTCTTTCCTGATAAACGCATATCCTTCATCAATCATCTCTTCACTTACACCAAAAGCCTTATTAGCATCTTCTGTTCCAGCGACACTTTGAAAAAGTATCGACACTGGAGCGCCTCTTTTTACCGCTTCCATCTGGGTGGATAAATGTGATAAAACCGTTGTTTGGGTTGGTATTTCCCACTTCATCATAAAGTCATAAATACATTCCATAATTTTACTAGTGCTTGCCACATTATCTTCGACAGGATTAACTCCTATAACCGCATCTCCAGAGCCATATGAGAGTCCTTCCATTAAAGAAGCCCTAATCCCATCAATACTATCTGTAGGATGATTGGGTTGGATTCTGAAAGACAGCGTTCCTGGTTTTCCGACTTCTGTATTGGCTTTACCCCAAATATTAATTTTACTAGCAGCATATACTAAATCCATGTTTGTCATCAACTTCGCTACTGCCGCAACCATTTCCCCAGTAAGCGCTCTACTTATTCTTTTTATATCTTGAAGAGTTGTGGTGTGTTGAAGAATATACTCTCTTAAGTATCCTACATTCCAATTTTTAATTTCATTATAAATTTTTTCATTAACAAGACTATCAATTACCCTCGATACTTCATCTTCTTCTAATGGCAAAAGGGGGTTTTTCCTTAAATCTTCCAATGTCATCTCACTTAAAACTCTTTTGGCTGCTACTCTTTCTTGAACTGTTTCAGCGGCAATTTTTAATAATATATCACCTGACTTTTCTTCATTAGCTTTGGCCAATACGTCCTTTATTGAGCTAAAACTATAAGATCTTCCAAATAGTTTTGTTTTAAGCTTCATTTAAACACCTCCTATTTCAAGAAGATTGATGCATCTCCTGCTTTTGATGTTAATTTATTATTTTCAGTTATCCCCATTTTTTCTAACCACTGATCAAATTCTTTTATCGGTCTTAAATTCATAAGTTCTCGAAGGGCCGCAACATCATGATAGCCAGCTGATTGGTAGTTAAGCATGACATCATCACCTACCGGTGTCGCGATAACATAGTTGCACCCTGCATTGTAAGCTAATACCAGGAGGTTTTCGATATCATTTTGATCAGCCTTCATGTGATTTGTATAGCAAACATCAACTCCTATTGATATTCCCGTAAGTTTGCCCATAAAGTGATCTTCAAGTCCAGCTCTTATTACTTGTTTACTATCATACAGATATTCTGGTCCAATAAAACCAACAACTGTATTTACTAGAAAAGGTTCATACTTTTTAGCAAAGCCATAACATCTCGCTTCAAGCGTTAGTTGGTCTACTCCAAAGTGGGCATCTGAGGATAGTTCAGCCCCTTGTCCGGTTTCAAAATACATGACATTCGGTCCTGCTGACGTCCCTTGTTTTAATACTAAGTCCCTTGCGTCGCTTAATAATTTGGCATCAACACCAAATGCTTCATTACCTTTTTGTGATCCGGCAATACTCTGGAAGATCATATCGGCAGGAGCGCCTTGCTCAATGGCTTTCATTTGAGTCGTAACATGAGCCAACAAACTTGTCTGTGACGGTATCTCCCACTTGTTTTTTAAATCCTCAAATGCATGCAAGACTTCTGTCACTTTACTGACACTATCATTTACCGGATTTAGCCCGATTACTGCATCTCCTGAACCATAAGATAAGC
Source organism: uncultured Lachnospiraceae bacterium (assembly GCA_964632785.1). Classification (GTDB taxonomy): domain Bacteria; phylum Bacillota; class Clostridia; order Eubacteriales; family Eubacteriaceae; genus Acetobacterium. The sequence goes on from CAZWEU010000022.1 coordinate 5,214, forward strand.
CTTCCATGGTCGAGATTAAGACCCCTTCTATATCATCGGTTGGATGATTTGGTTGCAATCTTGAGGAGGCTGTTCCCGGAACGCCGATTGTGGTATTACAAGTCGCTGTTATAACGATTTTTTTAGCAGCATAGATTAGGTCTAAATTTGACATCAATTTTGCTACCGCTGCAACCATCTCACTTGTTAACCCGCGACTAATTCGTCTAATATCATTTCCGGTCGTATTTAGGTCTAATAACCAATCTCTAAATTCTCCTACTGTCCAATTTTGTATCTCTAAATAGGCTCTCTCATTAACGTCATCTTGAATAACTTGTGTCACCTCATCCTCTTCATAGGGAATGACCGGATTATTCCTTAAGTCTTTAAGTAGCATTTGACTTAATACTTCTTTTGCAGCTATTCTTTCTGTGGTTGATGCTGCTCCTATTCCTGCCAGATTATCGCCTGACTTCTCCTCATTAGCCTTTGCTAATACTTCTTTTACTGACTTAAATTGATAACTTACGCCAAATAATTTAGTTTTTAGTATCATCTGTTTTCCCTCTCAGTTTTTTATAATTAATATCCAAATGCCAATGTTTTGACTACAACGGGAACCACTTTCCCATTTGCTAAAGGCTTTCCAATGTCAATAAAATCACCATTTTGAACTTTTACACTATCAATACACACAATATCTTTTTTATAATCCAGAAATCGGTGAATAGTTTGTCCAAGTGCCTTTGCGATATCATTTTCGACAATTACGATAAGCGGTTCATCTGATTTTATAATTCCTTTCATCCCTCCTATAATACTTCTTGCTAAAAGCTCTAAGTCCTTAAAACTTATATTTTTCACCCCCTTCAAGGCTAAAGCAATTAACTGATTTCCTTCTTCTAAGTTGAACCAAGACAGTTTTTCTTCTATCACTTCACTCATCTTCTGACAATCTAACGCTTCATCACTCTTTGAAAGCTTTAAAATGGGTATATTTTTAAATGGAAAGATATCCTTGGTAAAGGTAATGGTACTTCCACTTATATCAGTCGTATGGGTCCCCGCGCCAACAACTGTTGCCCTTATGGTTTCTGACGGTTTATATAGCTTAAATTCATCAAATAAGCGGCTATTTTTTATGCTCCTGCCTAAGAGGACGCCAATATCGCCATATTTATAGGATTCTTTATTGTCATTGTAGATGCAATCTGCGACTCCACCGGAGAACGAAAGATAGTCTATTTGATAGTCTCTTTTAAGGTCTTTTGTCGTTAATAGCAAGTCTAATTCCTTGCTATTTTCTTTTGCTCCTAGTCCCAAAACTTCTTCAAGGATTTGAGCCATTTTACTTATGATGCGGTTTAGGTCTGATTCATTGAGCTCCATCCCTTCTCTTAAATCGATTGCCATGCTACTTGCTAATGTTTTTATCTTTTGCGAGACGTATTCTATTTTTTTAGTCTTAGGATTTATCCTAATCAGTCTTCCGCCGATATCAAGGCAGGTTGTATCAATTATTTCCCCTCTATGAAAGACTGATATATTCGCCGTTCCGCCGCCAATATCTAAATTGGCTACGACCGTCTTTTCTTTTTTGGACAAGAGATCAGCTCCTGCCCCCTTACCGGCGATGATCGCTTCTAAATCGGGTCCTGCCGTTGCAACTACAAAATCCCCGGCAAATCCGCTTAGTTTTTCTAATACGATCCTCGCGTTTTCTTTTCTCGCCGTTTCGCCAGTAATGATTACGGCTCCGGTATCAACATCCTTGGTTTTTATATTGGCTCTTTCATATTCATCTGCGATAATCCTCTTTACCTCTTCACCATCAATTTCCGTTAATGATTTTAAAGGGGTATAATATATTTCACTTTTATAGATTACTTTTTTATCTACTATATTTACTTTAGGAATCGCAAAGCTAGACGCTGTATTTTCTATAAACAAATGACTAAAAACTAATTGTGTTGTTGATGTCCCTATATCGATTCCGACACTGAGTATTTCTTCTGTCAATCAAATTACCTCCTCTCGAATGAGCAAAGGAGCCTAAGGCTTATATCGTTCGATATAAACCTTAGGCTCCTTTGCCTTTTCTAAAACACATCTTTGTGTTTCCTATTCATTTTTAAAATCAAAAAGTATTTTTGTTCCACTTACACTAGAACTAATATTTAAGTAGCCTTGTAATTTGTCTTCGACAATACTTTTAACAATATCTAAGCCTAAGCTTTCTTTTTTAATTTCATAGACATCAAAACCATTGCCGTTATCAATTATTGAGACACTCGAATATAAGATGCCCTTTTGTAATGAGATCTCTATCTGTCCTTCTTTTTTATCTTTAAATGCGTGGGACAAAGAATTCTGTAATAATTCATTTACAACTAAAGCTATCGATGCTGCTTTCCCTGAACTAATTGTTATGCTATCTCCATTTATGCTAATGTCTATCTTTTTTAGATAAGGTATTCCAAATTTTAATGTACTGTTTTTGATCTTAACGATTATTTCTTTAAGGTCTATCTCATCGATTCCGTTTTGGGCCAATATTTCATGAGTAACCGCTATACTGAGCATTCGATTGATACTATCCGCAAAGGCTTTTTTCACCCTTTCATCTTTTACTCTTCTTGATTGGAGACTCAAAAGACTTGCTATTGTTTGTAAATTATTTTTTACCCGATGATGAATTTCCCTCATTGCTACTGATTTTAAAATTAGTTCCTTTTCTTTTTCTCTCACCTCAGTAATATCTTTAATTAGCATTGTTAATCCGATGATCGCATTCTCATTTTTAAGCAAGGCATACTTTATTTGAAAAACAAGTTTACCAACACTTACTTCTGAGCTTATTAGACTAGTTTCCTGAGGAATTTCTGCCATCGAATTTTCATCTAAAGATAAATTATTAAAGTCCATACCCACTAGATCGTCTTTATAGCCCAATTTTTGATAAAGTTCTTCTGCAACAGGATTAGCATAAATGGCTAGCCCTTTATTATTAAATATAATAATTGCATCGTTTACATAATGGCTTAAAGAGCGGTTACCACCTTTAATATCTAATAATGTCTCTGTTAGTTGCTCCGTTGTTTCTGTTAAAACGTCAATTTTATTGGTTTCATTTACATCACGAGTGATATCTTTTTCCGTTATCAGGACACCGATAACCTCCCGTTTTTTGTTAAGAATGGGTACCACATTCTGCTTAACACTTTTGTTTTCTTGTGTTATCGCTTTTAAATCTCTCGTTGGCATCCCTGTTTCTAAGGTTCTCAGCGCAGCGGGTTCATTTTCTCTAAGGGCTAATTCCCCAACAACAGAATACTCATACATTGATTTGAATGTCGTTGACTTAGCTTCTGCCACCACAATCGCAACATCAGGGTCGTTGGTTATGCAATCGATAAATACATCTGACCTTACTAAGTCGGCTATTAGCGGTAAATCATTTGCGACATGTTTTATTCTTCTTATGTCTGAATCAGAGAGATTGGTATATTCTTTACACAATTTTTCAATAATAATATCATCTCCTTACTTATCCGACACTCATTATGATTGCCGAAGCAATATCTTCCATCGGAAAACGTTTATCCATACTCAATTTCTTAATTTTTTTATAGGCACGGTCTTCACTAATTTTTTCATTTTCCATCAGTATTCCCTTAGCTTTTTCGATAATCTTTCTTGCTTCAAGCTTGCTTTTTATAAGAATAATCTCTTTTTTCATCTCTTCAAATTCTCTTCCTTTCGCGATCGCAACTTCTATCGCCGGGATCAGACTGGGCTTACTAATCGGTTTTACGACGTAACCCATAACCCCTACCTCTTTAGCCTGTTCAATAAATTCGATTCCACTATATGCAGTTAAAAGCATTATGCTTTTGGCCGTATTTTCATTGAAGATCACTCTTGACGCTTTTATTCCATCTAATATTGGCATTTTAATATCCATAAGGACTAAATCCGGTTTGTTTTTCCTGCAAATTTCAATTACATCAAAGCCATCAGAAACTTCGCCTACAACATTGTAACCTTCTTCTTCTAAGAGTTCTTTAATATCCATCCTAGTAATAGGTTCATCGTCGGCTATTACTATATTATATCTCATAAAATTGCCTCCCTTGATATGGATTTACATTAATTATTTAGATGTTTTTGGATCTCTTCAATCCCTTCGTTTTTTATTGAGCTCGTCTTGAAAATCTTACCTACTCCTGCAAGTTTAAGACATTTACTGGAATCATCGATGAAAATTCCTTCCTTATCTATTTTTGTTATAATGCCGATGACCGGCTTGGTAAAGATAGCACTAAAATTAGGCGGAAAGACACATCTTTTATTGCTTGAATCTTGAATTAAGGCAATAATGTCACAATCATAAGATGCTAACACCAGAGCATTATAGTATCTCCTATTCTCTAAATACTCACCTGGCGTATCGACTGTATTGTCATAATATTCCATCGCTTGCGTTTTTTTATACTTTATATCTAATTTTTTCAAAGCTTGAATGAGGGTCGTCTTACCACTTCCAATTGAACCAATAAATATAACCTTCTTCATATTAACCTATTCATGACCTTGTAATTTGCGTTGGCGTAAATAAAAGTTCATCACTTAACAAATCTATTACTTCCCTCAAAGACGCTTCGACACTAGAAATATCACCCGTTATAACTAAAGAGCCACTAAATCGATCGATAAAACCGATCTCCACATCTGCCGCTTTCGTTGCAACATCGGCAGCGATTATCGCTGCCTCCCCAGGGGTTATAGTCAGTATTCCGATTGCATCACTGTATTCCTCGTACAAGCCCAGTTTTGCATAAATGCTTTTTTGCGGATTTGCAATAAGATGGGCAAGCGTTACCTGTTTCCCGGGAACAAATTCCTGAATTATTCTTTGTCGGTTATCAATTTCCATCATCACCACCCTAAATTTACCTTAAAAACACAAAAAGCTCACCCCAAAACATCATTAAACGTTTTCAGTAAGCTCCGTTGCTCTTAGTTGCACTCCGTTGTACAAGCTATTCATTTTCATTGATTATAACATATCATTTCATTTAACTCAACATCAAATTTTAAAATTAGTTGAGCATTATTCACTAAAAAGTGACTTATTAATAATAATCTCAAAATAAATGTTAACTTTGCCTGAAGATTGCCGATATAGTAGGTAGAAGTTAAAACATCTTAACAAGGAGGATGAAATGACTATAAATCCAATTGATGTAAACAAATCTCTCAATCAAGCGATTCAAACAAAAGACATCGCTCAAAATTCAGGGGTTAAAGTTGAACCCAAACCCGTCGAAGAAATAAAACCCGTTGTCCCACCAAATCAAGACTCGATCGAACTTGGCACGACGACCTCAGAAGATATCGGAGCCTATACTGCTGACCGTAAAATGATCAACGAAATCAAACAAGATTTTACTCGCAATACTCAGTCATTCAAAAAAATGGTCGAAGCCATGATTGAAAAACAAGGCAAGACGGTTAATCAAGTTTTAAAAGACTTGGCCGATGGAAAAGAACTTAACCTCACCGTCGATTCTGAAACCCGGTCGAGTGCTCTTGATGCAATTTCAGAAAACGGTTATTTTGGGGTAAATAAAACATCCGAACGACTGATTGATTTTGCCAAAGCCCTCTCTGGTGGTGATAAAAGTAAGATCGAAACGTTAAGAAGTGCTTTTAAGGAAGGTTTTGATGCCGCCAAAGAAGCCCTTGGTGGTGAACTTCCAGAAATCTCTCAAAAAACCTATGATGCAGTCATGATTGGTTTTGATGATTGGGCTAAAGAAGAATAAAACACATTTGACCTAATAGGCTGCCAATCTTATGTTTGACAGCCTATTCTTTATGCTCCCAACTCTTTAATCATACTTTTGTTTTATCTCGAGTAACCAGTCCGGCAGTACTTCATTGACTAAGGTTATCATATGCCTCAATTGACTCCCCGCTTCTTGATTCTTAGCAGTCTCAAAATCGACATTTTTTGACAGATCATTAATATAAGGTATACCTTCTTCCCGTGCCACCGAAAACTGCTCTACCGATTTCGATAATAAGGGCTCATCAATCCCCCAATCCTTAGCAAATATTTTTATTTCTTTTGCGATCTTAGCCTGCTTCCAAGCTTCAAATGCATCATCAAAACTTAAGTTACTTGATAAATGGCCCGGGACCAGCTCGGTCTCGACAAATTCCTTGAGTAGTTTAGCATGTTCAGCCTCACCCAGATCACTTAATTCTTGGATTTCTTCATAGATAATCCGCAAGGTTTCTTGATCGACTCTTTGAATCCCGTCGTCTGACTTTACTTGCGAACCGATCAGTCTTAAAATATGGTTGGCATCGATGACCTGTGTTCCAGACAGCTTGGTTTTACCAACCAAGGGATTGACAACCACATCATCATCCAGATCTTCTTCTTTTTTAGTCCGCAAGTTTTTATAGGCGCCAACATACTTAAGCCAGGAGTGCTCATCAATTTTGAAGGTCTCCGCATCCCACTCAAACTGATAATATTGCATAACCAAGCGTAGCTGGTCATTGGCCTCACGAAATGACAGGGCAAACAGTTCTTTTGTCTCATCATCACTTTTAAGCGTTTCCCAATCGCTTGGTTGAGGCAAAGCATCAACCATTTCTTGCGCCTTTAGAGCAAAGCTTTCGACGGCGATCTCATAATGTTCAACAATGACCTTAGAACTTTTCCCGCCACTGCCATAGAGTTTTAAAGCGGAATTGACTAACTCTTCGCTAATCCTTGGATACTTGAAGTTGATTATGGTTCCAAATTCTTTATCTTTTCCATAGACCCGATTTGTCCGTGAATAGGCTTGAATCAAGGCTTGTTTTTCAAGTGAGCGATCGACATAAAGGGTATTTAAAAACTTGGAATCATAACCCGTTAAAAGCTGGTCGGCAACAAGGATCAAATCGATATTCTTTTTATTACGGCCACTGCCACCACGGGTCGCCCGGGCTATTAAATCTTCAAAATAAGCATCTTGACCCTGGTTTCCATCCCCATAGACAAACTCAATCCCCGTAAAGGTCGCATAATCCTTAAACATCATTTGCAGGATGTCCAAAGGTAGGTCATTTTGGGCATCATTTTCATTGCCAAAGCTAAAGGTCATGGCGATATTGATCGGATCATCTTGGTCTTTTAATTGTTTTTTAAACTCCTGATAATAAGCCATCACCCGATTTTTATAGGCCAGGGTTAAAATCCCATTAAAAATTCTGCCTTGTGATTGGCCCTCCCAGTTAGTCAGAATCTCTTTGACCACTTGTGGGATATGGGTCTCATCATGGTAGACGAGCAGCTCTCTTTTCTTGGCTTGGTCTTCAATTTCAGCATCACTTAAAGCAATGATTTGATGTTCAATGTCTTTAAGTGGCATGTTGGGCTTTTCATCTTCGATCGCCGCAATAATTTGCTGGCGCAAGTCATCATGGTTTAAAAATTCGCCGGTATTAATGTAATCAACGTGGAAACCTAAAACATTGCCATCGGCAATGGCTTGGTCAATCGTATATTTATGGAGTTCAGGACCGAATAATTTTTCCGTGGTATCAATCACTTGGCTTTTCTCATTAATCATTCCGGTAACTTCATTTTCATCAAATAAAGGCGTTCCCGTAAAGCCGTAAAACAAACCATTCTTTTTAAAGTAGTCCTTGATTGTTCCCATCATTTGACCCATGGTCGTCCGGTGGGCCTCATCAATGATAAAGACGATCCGTTTACTGGCAAGGCTATCATCCTGGCCTTCGATTAGGTCCTTGACTAAGGCATTGAGTTTAAAGGTCGTCGTCACAATGATGCCTCTTTTAACCGATAATAAGTGTTTTCTAAGCTGGTAGGTGTGCTTGGTATCATCAACAGAAACGGCTTCATAAGCGGCATAAGCTTTAAAGTTTTCACTGGTGCGATTATCCAGTTCTCGGCGGTCAACCAAGAAAACAACCTTATCAAAGTTCCCCCGGGTTGATAAAAACAAGGCGGTCTTAAAACTGGTAATAGTCTTACCCGACCCGGTGGTATGCCAAACATAGCCGCCATGAGGGATCTTCTCAACATTGTCCCAGCCAAAGGCAGCGCCTTCGACCGCTTGAAGGGCGTAGACTTGATAAGGGCGCATAATCATCTGCTTGCGGTTTTCCTCATCTTTGGCTTCATCAATGATTAAATAGTCGCCGACCAATTGATGGGCCATGGGGATCATCAGAAAATGGGCGACCACTTCCTGCCAGTCATTAATGGGTCGATTGGATTTATCGGCCCATTGGAAGACAAAGCTTAAGTTAAAGTCATTAATGGTTTTAGGGGTGGCAAAATAGCGGGTGGCGACTTCTGATGTAATGACCATCATTTGCGAAAAGGCCATAAAATTATTGACATACTCGCCATCACGGTAGTAGCGTTTAAATTGGCCAAAGGCTTCATCCAGGCTTTTATCGGTCCGTTTTTGTTCAATATTGATCAGGGGCAGGCCGTTAATGAGCAGGACCAGATCAAAGCGATTGCCACTAGCGGTTACCACTTCCCGGGCGATTTTATAAGAGGAGTCGCCCCCTCGTACTTCGGCCTTTTTAAAAATAGTCAGGGTGATTTGCTTCCGTGTAATCTTCGGATGATCACAACGGTAGATGCCATCAATTTTACCAGTTGAGCCTTCCATGGCGAGAATCTTGGCCGCTTCAAAGCTATTATCAATCAGGCTTACCTTGGCCATGACTTGGGCAAATTCAGAATCAGTCAAGGCTAGGCCTTCGAGTTGGTCGGCATTGATGCGATTGAGTTCCGATCGCCAGTGGTTGATTAAGTCATTAACTGTCACTTTTTGTTTATTGCCATCTAAGGAATCCGGTGCATCCCACTTATATTTCCTTAATTCACTAACAAAGCGCTCTTGAAAACTGGCTTCCGATGACGTTTTTTGATGGTTACTCATTTGATACCTCCAATCTAGATGAATAGTTCATTTAAATAGGCTTTTTTGATGTTTTGAAGTTTTTTGAGTTTGCGCTGGTGAAGGGTGATAAGGTTGTCGAGGTTGACGAAAAGCTCTGCGATTTTGGTTTGCTCCTCCCTCACTGGAACACAAACTTCAATGGCTTCAATGTCTGAACCGTTGTAGGATGGCAATGCTCCGACTTGTACATATCGCGGTAAGGGGATTGTTTCAAACAAAGTTTTTCCGAACTCCTCATTCCATGAGTCATTAAAAATATAGGCCATTGTATTGTTGTCAATTAGGAAAGGTCTCCGCACAAGTCTTTTTCTATTAAGCATTATCGCCGCTCCGACCTTTGCGAAAATAACAGCTGGAACATCTTCAATTGGTTTCCATTTCCAATGTTTAAGTTGTTCAAGGCTCACATAATTATTAGCAGTTTTCATTTCGTGTTCGTTCCCCGGATTATTCATGTCAGAAACTTTGAAAAATGGGAAGCCATCAGTCCCTCCTTGTTCGCTTTCTGAAAATCCGATTCCTGATTGTGTTTTTCCCAATTCGCTAAGCTTACGTTCTTCCCACGGCTCCGTAAAGCCATCAAATCGTAACTTTGGATATTTTTCGCCTTCTTTTGGAAAGAGATCGGAAAGATAGGCGGATTTTAGGGCTTTAACTTTGTTGAGTTTTTGCTGCTGAAGGGTGATGAGGGTGTCGAGTTTTTTGAAAAAGGTACCGATCTTTTCTTGTTCTGATAATGAAGGAAGATTAATTTTAGTATCCAATATATTCTTATTATATAACCGCTTAATTGTACTTCCTTCTAAGCCTTCCCACTTTACAATTTTATAAAATTGTTTTAAAAATAGATTATTGAGTTGGCCTTCGTGTTTTAACCATACAATGTTTGAATCTTGAAAATATTCATCTTTCCCAACATATTCAACTGTTCGTCCTATACTTCCAGAGGCAGAAATCAATATATCGCCAACTTTTGGATATTGATATTGCATTTTATATTTTTCAAATAATTCACGTGAAATATAAGCATCCGGTTTTTTTCCAAATGTTCCTATTTTATAAAATGGAACATCTCCAACTTCAGATGTTTGATTTTTAAATATACGTTTATTCATAACAACTGAACCCAATTCTCCCAACTTACGCTCTTCCCATTCCCGACTATTCTCAAACTCTTTAAACCGTCTTTTCGGCACGAGTCTTTTATTTTCTTTCATCAGTTCACCACCACCAATTCAGCCATCATGGCTTCAAGTGAGCTTTCTAGCGCTTTAAATTCGTCATCTAGATCCTCTAAGGTCGATTGATAGCGTTCGTCTAATAATTTTAAAGTTTCTAATTCTTCTTTTAGTGGTTTCTCAATGAGGGCATGAATCTCTTGTACCAAATCCCCAAACCATTTTTCATAAACTAATGTGTCAACTTCTACCTCTGTTAAGCTTAGGATGCGGTCTTCTGCTAATGCAATTAGTTGAGCTTCTTTGGCCTTTATGTCCCGATTAAGGCTTGTTTTACGGGTCATTAAACCGTCAACCTGCTTTAATAGTTTATACTCATCGCTTTGAGTTTCATACTCTTTGAGTTGAGCCTTAATTAGTCTCGCCACAAAGGAATTACCCGGCTCGTCGTCTTTATTTTTAGTTAAGGCTTCATATAAGATGTCATTCTCCTGGCTATCCTCAATCTTAGCAGCTTCAACCAGTTCATCCAGGGCCGCCTCAACATCGATAGCTTCCTGCTTTAAGGTCTCGATTTCAGATGATTGAGGCCCATATAAGCGGTTAATGATCAGGTCATTAGGAATGAGACTGCCAACCCAACCTTCTTGTTCCTCACGTTTGTTTTTACCCGAACCCTTGGTCACCATCTTGGGCTCCCTTACTCTGGCTAGGGAATAAAAATCACTATTGGCAATTTTTTCAATATCACTGGACAAGGATGTTTTCCAAATCTCGGCAATCACCTGATAGCCATCATAGACATCGAGGTAGTCATAGGTTGACAAGATTTCTTTGATGTCTAAAAGCATGGCTTCCATAAGGTCTTTAATAGCCGAAGTATCCTTAACATTGATTAAAACAGCCCAGTATTTATTAATATATCCTTTAATCTCGGCTTCCATTTCAGTGGCTACAACTCTTACTTGGTCACTCTTTAGGATGTCAGCCGTTAATTGGTCGAGCGGCTTGGTCAGCCTTACATAGCCTGGTCGCACCGGTATTAAGGCTTTCGCTAAAAGTTCAGGCACGACCTCATTGAGGATGGTTAAGTTGTCAATATCGCCTTGGGGAATGCCACCGAATAAATGGCCATCAACATCATGATCAATTTCAGTACTTTTTGCCTGCACATAGCGGGGGATATTCATATTAAAATCATTCTCCACGATTTCTTGGCGATCTGCTAAATAGCTAAAGCCCTCTTCATTCTTACGGTCAACATAGCTATCGACGATCTTGGCAATGTCTTTTTCCATTAAGATATTTTGCTTGCCGACTTTAATAAAGCCTTGTGAGGCATCAATTAGGAGAACAGGCGCATGGAGGGGACGGTTTTTCTTTAAAATAATGACGGTGACAGGGATCCCGGTGTTGGTAAATAAATTACTGGGTAAGCCGATAATGGTATCGATCAGGTTTTTTTCGAGTAATCGCTTGCGAATTTCCCCTTCGGCACCACCCCGGAATAAGACCCCATGAGGGAGGACAATGGCCATGGTCCCATTTTGGCCGAGATGGAATAAGCCGTGCAAAAGAAAAGCAAAATCGCCTTTGGAATTAGGTGGGAGGACACCGGCAATCTCAAAGCGGGGATCACTTATTTTTAAATCATTGCGGTTCCAGTTTTTAACCGAGTAAGGGGGATTCATGACGACGGCGTCAAATAAAACGCCTTCATTGGGTCTTTCGGGGTCTTCCGGCCAGTCATAGGAAAGGGTATCACCGTTTTTAATGGTCATTTTTTCCGGGCGGACTCCATGTAGTAATAAGTTCATCCGACTTAGATTGTAAGTGGCGGTATTTTTTTCTTGGCCATAATAATTAAGGTTTTTCTGGGCATCGGTATCTAAATGCTTACCAACCGTCAAGAGCAGGGAACCTGATCCCACCGTCGGGTCATAAATGGATTGTATTTGCGAAGACTTGGCCACAATCTGGGCCATGACTTCACTGACTTGGTGGGGGGTATAGAACTCCCCGGCTTTTTTTCCGGACTCCATGGCAAATTGGCCAATTAAATACTCATAGGCATCGCCTAAGATATCCCCTTTTTGCAGGGCAACCATATTTAAATCGGCAAATAACAGGATTAAGGCCTGGATGTTTTTACTGCGCTCATTTAGGTTGCTGCCTAGGGCCGTATCGGTTAGGTCAATGGTTGAGCTGGAAAACAAGCCTTTAAAATCATCAGCACCACTTTTAATGGCAATGGTTCGCTCAAAATTATGCAGGCTATCGGTTACTTTCTGGACTTCAAAATCGCCGGCATTAATATCAGAAATCCATTTTTGATAGAGATATTCCGGAAGGACATAATAACCTAGAATATTCTGAATAACATTATCTAAGGCTTGTCCATGTTGTTCCCTAGCCTTGCTGTATTCGGCAACTAAGGCCTCTTCCCTTAGGTCACCTAGACCGGCGCTATTTTTAAAGGTCTCTAAGGTTTTGTCACTTAAAAACTTATAAAACATTAAGCCCAGCATATAGTCTTTATAACGGCTGGCATCCATTGAACCGCGCAGCTCATTGGCCCCATCCCATAAACGTCTTTTTATTTCTTCTGATGTAATCAATGTATCTTCCGCCTTATCTGCTAATATCGCTTTTTTATTTGTATTATCAAATCCATTGTTTTTCTCAACGAGTGAATGCTAGGCGACCAATCTCAACCACCCAATTGATAGGCCGTCGCCCTGCCACTGCCTACCTGCACCAATAAACGATTTTCTTTCAGCCGTTTTAGCTTCTTTCGACCGGTACACCGATCGGTTTATTATATCATTTTTCCATAGAATAACCAATATTCTTGGCTATAATGACCTTTAGGCAGTTTGAATTTAATATCTTTAACCTTTTCAAGACGGATTTTGCTTAGAATATTTAGCTAAACATTTTATCGCCTCAGCCATCAGGTCCACATGATAGCTTTGTTTGACATCAACTTATTACTATTTCTTAAGGGACGATTGCTGATTTTTAGCTGTTTTATCAAGTACATATCGATAGAAATATTTGATCCAACTGTCTTCTATAAAAAGTTCGTGCAAAAATTCCCTATCCAGTGTAATATTCAAGTGAGCCAACGGACGAGTACTTTGGCTTATATTTATTTTGTTTTTACACCATTATTAGCATTTATCCATGTAAAAAACTAAGATGAGGATCGAAAAATGACAGCAAAATTAAAGATAATTTTCTCTATGATCGTGTTCGGAACAATTCCTATTTTTGTAAAAAAGATAACTTTATCAGCAGGCGAAATTGCCTTATATCGAGCAATTATTGCTTCTATCACAATTTTCCTCTACAAAATAATTGTCGATAGAGGGTTTTCACTAGCAGAAACCAAAAAGGAAGGCTATTTGCTCTTCCTGTCAGGGGCTGCAATTGGTTTTAGTTGGATTTTACTTTTTCAGGCCTATAACTTTACAACTATTTCAGCCGCAACATTGAGCTATTATTTTGCGCCGACGATTGTTTTAATTGCAAGTATAATCTTATTAAAAGAAAAATTAACGCCGATTCAAGTCATCTATTTTGTCATGGCTACGATTGGTCTTATTTTTATAATCGGGCCTAATAATTTTAGGATCGATAGTACCGATTTTAAAGGTATTATTTTTGGGCTTGGAGCTGCAGCATTTTATGCGACGGTCATCATCCTCAATAAATTTATTAAAACAATTAGTGGAATTGATAAAACCTTTATCCAGCTTCTCGCTGCCAGCCTTGTCCTGATCCCTTATGTATTCTTCACATCAGGGAGCCACATTGGCAGTTTGAATGCTAGCGAAATCATTAATTTATTAATCCTTGGCGTATTTCATACCGGTATAACCTATTGTCTTTTTTTCTCGTCACTCAACGATTTATCCGGTCAAGAAGTATCCATATTAAGTTATATTGATCCCCTTGTTGCAATCCTCGTGTCAGTCTTTATTTTTAGTGAAACAATCAGCTTGATTCAAATAATTGGTGGAATCATGATTCTAGGCTTTTCATTAATGAATGAACTCAATATTTCTCCTGTGACATTATATAAAAAACGTTATCATAAATAAAAATTAGCGAAACCTTGATGCTATCATCCTTTGGCTAACAAATATCAGATAGTTAGCGACAATACTAGGGATTATGGTGTTTTTTAATATTTATTTTTCACTATTGACAAGCACTAGCAGACACGATATACTTATTTTATACCCCTCCCCCTATGGGGTAGGATGAAAGGAGCTTTTATGAAAACACAAGAATTTCTAATTGAAGGCATGACCTGTACGGCTTGCGCTGCGGCGATCGAGCGAAATGTTTCTAAAATGGCCGGTGTTGAATCGGCTGTCATTAACTTTTCAACCGAAAACCTAGTCGTTAAGTTCGATCCCGTCCAAGTCACTATTTATGCCATCATTGAAGTCATCGAAAAACTTGGTTATGGAGCCACTCTACCAGCTGAAGCAGGCCAAGCCCTAAAAAAACAAGGACCTAAAAAATCGACCGATGATCAAAGTGATGTTATCCGCCGGCGTTTGATTTTTTCCTTGATTTTTACCCTGCCACTCTTTTACCTGGCCATGGGTCCAATGGTTGGCTTGCCCATCCCAGCTTTTCTAGCCGGCGAGAAGAACTTGTTAATCAACGCCATGACCCAAATGCTATTAACCTTACCGGTTATTTACGTCAATCGCCATTTTTATATTAATGGCTTTAAGGCCTTGTACAAACGTATCCCTAATATGGATTCGCTTGTCGCCGTTGGAACAACAGCGGCCTTTGTCTATGGCGTTTTTGTTATGTTTATGCTGGCCTATGGTTTTTCTTATCAGAATATTGACTTAATCCATCAATATGGCCACCAACTCTATTTTGAATCAGCCGTTGTTATTCTTACCCTCATCACTTTAGGTAAATATATGGAGTCTCGGGCCAAAGGAAGAACCTCTCAAGCCATTGAAAAATTAATTGATCTCATGCCCGACACCGCTCGGATCATCACAGACGGTCAAGAAATGGAAGTCGCCATCGATACCGTTCAAATTGGTGACACTGTTGTTATTCGCCCAGGCGAGCGCATTCCCGTTGACGGCAATCTAAGTCTTGGCCGGTCGAGCATCGACGAATCCTTCTTAACCGGTGAGAGTATTCCCGTTGAAAAAACAATTGGCGATCAAGTCGTCGCCGGTAGTATTAATAAAACCGGATCTTTTCAATTTACCACTACTAAAATTGGCCAGGATACGACCCTTAGTAAAATTATTAAGCTCGTCGAAGAGGCCCAGTCCTCTAAGGCCCCGATTGCACGCATTGCCGATCAAATCAGTCGTTACTTTGTACCGGCCGTCATGGCTATTTCAGCCCTTAGTTTTATCATCTGGCTTTTACTGGGCTACAGCTTCCCCTTTGCCCTCTCAGCCGGAATCACTGTCCTCGTCATTTCCTGCCCTTGTGCCCTGGGTTTAGCAACGCCGACAGCAATCATGGTTGGGACTGGTAAAGGCGCTGAAAGAGGCATCCTCTTTAAAAATGGACCCTCTCTAGAAGTGCTGGGTAAGTCCGATGCCATCGTCTTTGATAAGACAGGTACCTTAACTGAAGGTGTCCCGGTCGTTACCGATGTTATTCTTTTTGACAAAACCATTAGTGAAAATGATTTAATTAAAGAAGTCGCCTCCCTAGAAGACCAATCGGAGCATCCCCTTAGTGAAGCCATCATCGCCTATGCAAAAGATCTTGGCCTAGACTTTATTGCTGTTGACGACTTTAAGGCCCATCCTGGAGAGGGTATTTCCGGACGCATCAATAGTAAAGAAATCCGGGCTGGTAACATGAAAATGATGGCGTCCTTACAGGCCCCTAAGGACCTGTCAGTCACCTATGACCACTTATCAGAGGCGGGAAAAACCCCCTTGCTAATCGGCTGGGATCAAAAGATCAAAGCCATCATCGCTGTCGCCGATACCATCAAACCATCGAGTGTTAAGGCCATTGAAGAATTGCACCACATGGGTCTTTCCATCTATATGTTGACCGGTGATAACCAAGGAACGGCAAAAGCCATTGCCGCTTCCATCGGCATTGAAAATATTGTAGCCGATGTCCTGCCCCACCAAAAATCAGCCATGATTAAAAAAATCCAAGATCAGGGCCACCAAGTCATTATGGTTGGCGATGGAATAAACGATGCCCCGGCCCTGGCTCAAAGTGATGTTGGCGTAGCCATCGGTCATGGTACCGATGTGGCCATCGAATCGGCTGATGTCATCCTGATGCAAAGTGATCTGTTAAACATCGTTTCGGCCATTCAACTGAGTCAGGCAACCCTGCGAAATATCAAGCAAAATTTATTTTGGGCCCTTATTTATAACACCATTGGTATTCCCATTGCGGCCGGGCTACTCTATTTCCCCCTTGGCCTGACCTTAAACCCCATGATTGCCGCTGCTGCCATGAGTCTGAGTTCGGTTTCAGTCGTCCTTAATGCCTTGTCACTTAAAACCTTTAAGCCCAAATTTGTTGGCCATTATGAGCCGGAACCGGTTAAAGAAGAGGCGGTTGAAAAAGCCTGCCCGACTGGGGCTTGTGCTTTAGCCAATGATATAGACGTAAATACAATTAAGAAAGAAGGAAAAGAAATGAAGAAAATTGTACTAAAAGTAGATGATATGACCTGTCAGCACTGTGTAAAACGGGTAAGTGGTGTTGTCGATAGCTTCGATACCGTTACAAACCACGAGGTCTCGCTGGAAAAAGGGCAAGTATCCCTCGATCTTACTAGCGACGGAGCGATTGAGCCCATTATCGCTGCCATTGATGAAGCCGGCTATCCGACAAGTCTCATTTCGGAGTAGGCCATGAGCAACATCGATCGGACAAGTGAACTAAATTTATTAAAAACCGCCCGTGGCCAGTTAGAAGGGATCATCAAGATGGTTGAGAACGACCGTTATTGTATCGACATTTCCAAACAAGTTTTGGCTGTCCAAGCCCTTTTAAAGAAAACTAATCTGACCATTTTAAAAAAACACATGAATAATTGTGTCCGAGAAGCCTTTGAAGAAGGCAAGGGTGATGAGAAGGTTGAAGAAATCATGCTCGTCTTGGATAAATATTATCGCTAAAACACGCTTATAGAAGTGGTCTAATTATTTGGCTTGACTTTCTTTCATACGCTTCCAACTTATAAAGCCATAAATATCATTCAAAAGGAACATGGAAAAACACATAACCATGGGCAAGTAGGTGATGCTGGTGATACTTGCTAAAATCCAAAGAACAATTAAGACAATGTCATTTGCCGCATAAGCCAGTGCATAACTTGGAATCCGTAGAAACATCAAGGATGATGCCAAAAAGCTAGTCGCGACGGATATGGTGCCAACAATTAAATTGGCAGTATTAAATGCTGCGAGAATAAAATAAAATATGTAGGTAACGCCCAAAGTTAAAACAATCAGCCACACACCTTGCTTTTTACCAAGGTGATGGACCTTTACTTCGCTTGTTCCTTTATACGGATTTTTCAGCCACGACACAATCGAAAAAACAGCAATTGGGGCAGTCATCCCTAAATATGTAATCATCTCACCAAAATAACGAAGTTTAAATGAGATCATAGCATACATTAAACTAAATACGATAACTAAAACCTGCCCCCATACATCACCTTTTGCAACAAAAATTAATGCTGTTATGCCGACAAGTGATGCCACTAATGTGGGGGTATCAAGGCCACCGGAAAGAAGAAAAGAAACTGCCACTATACTTATAGAAGCAATCCACAAAAACCACTCAAAGATTGTAAACTTAGAAAATGGATTACGAAATTTCACTAACTACCTCCCAAAATAAAAATCTAAATGTAAGGCTAGGACCACATTACCTGACAATTAATTCATAAAGAAGTTCGGTCCATGGATGATATTTTTATCATCACATGGCCGAACTTTTTTTCTTTGCCAACTACATCAAGGGCGATCCAATTCTTAAGACCGATTGAAATAATTTTTTCAAAAATGGTGATTTCTCCCAATCTTCATAAAGAATTTCCTCACTGACACTAATAATATCTAAGAGATCTTTTTTAACCTCTGATACCGTCTCGGCACTATTGATCCATGTAGCACATTCATAATTCCACGACAGGCTTCGGTAATCCATATTGATCGATCCGATGATACTCACTTCATCATCGGTGACCAAGACTTTACCGTGTAAAAAACCGGGCGTGTATTCATAAATTCGGACCCCTTCTGCTAGCAAGTCGCGGTAAAAGGACCGGGTCGTGGCATAGACAAACTTCTTATCGGGGATGCCTGGTGTGATGATTCGCACATCAACCCCACTTCTTGCTGCTAGCAAGATACAATTGACCATATCGGTATCTAAAATTAAATAAGGCGTTGTAATATAAACGTAATCTTTGGCATTAGCAAAGACCTTCATATACATGCTAGAGGCGACATTGCCCTTATGCATTGGTCCATCGGAAAAAGGCATGACCAGATCATCACAGACAATCGGCTCTTCTTGACTTTTGTAGTCTTCCATATTTGACGTCTCTTTCGTCAGATGATTCCACATGTTCAAGTACATAGCCAATAAACTTTGGATAGCCTCCCCTTCCAGACGAACGGCCATATCTTTCCAGTGGCCATAAACTTCAATGGCATTGATGTACTCATCACCAATATTAACGCCACCAACAAAGGCGACCTGGCCATCGACAATGGTTATTTTACGATGGTCTCTAAAACTGATAAAGCGATATAATGATCCCGATAGTGGATTGAAGGGAATAGCTCTGATATTATTTTCGGCGCACCGTTTATAAAAATCCTTTGGCAGAAGAAAAAAGCTACCCATTTCATCGACCATAAAGCGAACTTCAACACCAGCATTTGCTCTTTCTGCTAGACCATCCATCAATTCTTCATACATTCTTCCATTGGCAATGATAAAGTACTCTAGGAAGATATAGCGTTTTGCTTGGGCGATCGCTTCTAAATGGGCCCGGTGCATATCCTCACCAATTTTTAAATACTGGCTTTTGGTGTTTTTCCAGACCGGCAAATCACCTATATTTTGGTTTAAATCAATTTCATTTTTTAATCGGGGGTTTTCAATTGATTGATAAAGAAGAGGGTCTTGTTTAAGCTGTAAATAGGTTTCTTCATAACCCTTAGCCCACAGCACTTTACTTTTCTTAGAAACTCGTAGTCTTCCCCAAATTAAGTAGAGAACGATCCCGAGGATGGGAATAATTAAAACAAAAATAATCCACGAAATTTTTGCTGATGGTTCCTTATCTTGGTAAATGACATCTAAAACAACTAAAACCGCACTTAGTTCAATGACCCAGTAAATCTGATAGGTAAAATCGGAAATTCCTGATATGACAATCATAAAAACAAATAATTGAATGATAATTAAAATTGCATTAATCATGAATTTAATAACATTAGCTAGTTTGGACTCCACAGCACTACCTCTTTTTTCTTTTTAATAAAAGAATAGCTCTGATTCTTTCTTCTTTAAATTATAACTGAAAAGCATAATAAAACAATGTATTTTTTCGCTAATCGTTATTTTCTTTTCGATAAGCAATCAACTGCCATGGCTAAAAATTTATTCAATCAATCATGCGGCCTAGGGATAAACAATTTTTACGCTTTGAAATTATAGACGGCTTTACCGATCCCTAAAATCTCAACTGCTTCATCAATGCTATCGATAATCGTTTCAATCGGTTTGTAGGCTCCGGGGGCCTCATCTAGGGTTCGTTTTGATACCCGGCTCGAAAAAATACCCTGCATTTCTTTTTTAAACTCAACTAATGATAATTTTTTCTTGGCGTCGGTACGACTAAGGATTCGGCCGGCCCCATGAGGTGCTGACTCATTCCAATCCGGGTTTCCTTTACCCTTAGCAAAAATTGTCCCGTCCCTCATATTAATAGGGATTAAAATATTCTCGTCTTTTTTAGCCGAGATGGCACCCTTTCGCAAAATAACCGTCTCCCCCATTTGCTCGATATAATTGTGGACACTGATAACCTGACTCTTTGCCACCATCTCGAAATGGGTCAGAATGATGTCGATCATCTTTGATCGGTTAAGGCTTGCATAGTTTTGGCAAATCGCCATATCATGTAAATAATCTTCGATCTGGTCGCCCCTTAAAAAACCACTTTTTCCAGCCATTCTCCCGTAAATGGTAGCAACTTGGTGGCCCAGATTACGAGACCCACTGTGAATTAATAAAAAGAGCTTATCCTGATCATCTTTTGCGATTTCAATAAAATGATTGCCCCCACCCAAAGTCCCTAAACTCTTATGCAAGCGATCGATATTTCTTAACTTGTTTTTAATCAATAATTGATCGACCAGTTCAATTGCTTCTTCATCGGCCTGATTGCCAATTTTAAAGCCGTAGGGGATGGATCGTTTGATGACGTCATCAAGTTCTTCAAAGGGAATCGGTCCAGGTAATTCAACGGCTTTTACCCCACAACCGATGTCTACCCCAACATAGTAAGGATTTAAAGGAGTCGTGCGGTCCATCTTGATCGTCGTTCCAATTGTACAACCAGCCCCGGCGTGGCAATCGGGCATAATCCTAATCTTTGTATCCTTTAGTTCTTCAGTATTACACATGGCTTGAATTTGTTGCTCAGTCATCGGATCAAGTTCTTCTGCAAATACAATTGCTTCATTATACTTACCTTTTATTTTAATCATTTCGTCCTCTCTTAAACATTATTTTTACTATGATTTTTAAAACTGAAAAAAGTTTAAAAAAATAAACTCCTATAAATAGAAGTTTTGCTTGTAAACTGGTGACCCATGGGCGATTCGAACGCCCGACACCCTGATTAAAAGTCAGGTGCTCTACCGACTGAGCTAATGGGTCATATTTGGATATTAACTTAAAATGGTGGGAGAAGATGGATTCGAACCATCGAAGACCTTGTCAACGGATTTACAGTCCGCCCCCTTTAGCCACTCGGGCATTCTCCCATTGAATTTTTGCAAAAAAAATGGAGCTGATGAACGGACTCGAACCGTTAACCTGCTGATTACAAATCAGCTGCTCTGCCAATTGAGCCACATCAGCCAAACAATAAACTTATATTTATAAAACGTATTTTAATTAAAATGGCGACCTGGAAGAGACTCGAACTCTCGACCTCCAGCGTGACAGGCTGGCATTCTAACCAACTGAACTACCAGGCCGCGTAAAAAATTGGTGACCCCTAGGAGATTTGAACTCCTGATACCGCCGTGAAAGGGCGGTGTCTTAACCACTTGACCAAGGGGCCTTGCGAATGATAAAAATACGGGTACCAAACGGATCTTCTTGATACCCGCCTAATTTCTAAATGGCTCCTCAGGTTGGATTTGAACCAACAACCTATCGGTTAACAGCCGAGTGCTCCACCGTTGAGCTACTGAGGAATAAATTTAATTAGCCACGCAACGTCCTATCCTCCCGGGTAGTTACCCACCAGGTACTTTCAGCGCTGGAAGACTTT
>CAZWEU010000023.1:0-26731 GCA_964632785.1 uncultured Lachnospiraceae bacterium
TTCAAGTCGGGATTAGCCGCGGTCAAGGGATTGGTCATTTGACCATGCTTAAGGCAGCAAATCCAATTTTTATAATTACTGCCGATATTTAACTTGACATGCTTTTAAAATTAGGCTACAATAAGAGTAATTAAATAGTGATCGTGTCCTATCTTCAAGGGAAAAAGGTGTGAATCCTTTGCTGTAATCGCAGCTGTAATGCATGATGACCATTTCGATACCACTGTTCTTGTAACGGGAAGGGAAATGGGAAGTTGACTGCAGAGCCAGAATACCTGTTGTAGTGACCTCTTACCAACCTCCGATTTAGAGGCCGTTAAGACCTACACTTATGTTTTTTTGTGTAATTCTTAAATCCATCTCGATCGAGATGGATTTTTTAATTTGCTTTCATTAAATTACATTTTTATAGAAAGAATCATTCCTCGCTCAAATTTTTCTGGCCAAAAATTTGAGCAACCTAAAGAGAGTCTATCCAATCGGATAGGCTCTTTTTAGCTTAGGAAAATAACGGTAGATCGACTAAAAAATACAGATCTAAAAATTGTGGATCTTATAAAAGTGTGTTATAATAAGACAGTAATGAAATAAATTTAAAATAATCAATTTAGGATGAAATCATTAAGGGAATCTGGTTAAAATCCAGAACGATCCGGTCACTGTAATTAGTTAGGTCTTCTTAAATAAGCCACTGAGATAACACTTGGGAAGGTAAGAAGAATAAAAGCTATAAGTCAGGAAACCTACTAAATTGAGACAAGGATATCCTTCTAGGAAAAAGGAAGCGAGTAAATTGATAGGCGATGGTTTTGATTTATTCAAACCATTCTAAGCTTAATGATGCGACCTCTTTTTTCATAATACTATGGGAAAAGAGGTTTTTTAGTGGATCATATAATTGAGCTAACGGAATCATGCTTCTTTCTTAACCCTGGCTGATATAAATATAATTTGAAGGAGAAGTTATGACGGCAAAACAAAAGAAAGTCATTAGCGTGATCGGTGTTTTTGCATTGATGTTTGGTATTTATCCAACAGCCAATGCCATGCACATCATGGAAGGCTACCTGTCGCCGACTTACTGTCTGGTCTGGGGTGCAATTTCCTTGCCCTTTATTGTGGCCGGCTATTTAGCGATTAAGAAAAAAGTTGAGGTAAACCGCTCTTCCATCACCATGTTTGCCATGGCGGGGGCATTTATCTTTATCCTTTCATCGCTAAAGATTCCCTCTGTGACCGGTAGTAGTTCGCATATGACCGGAACGGGCTTAGGGGCGATTTTATTTGGCCCCCTGCCGATGAGTATTTTAGCCCTGATGGTATTGGTTTTTCAGGCAATTTTATTGGCTCATGGTGGCCTGACGACCCTAGGAGCAAACACCTTTTCCATGGGGGTTGCCGGTCCTTTTGTGACCTTTGGCCTTTACACCCTGGGAAGAAAGCTTAAGCTTAATAAGTATCTTAATATCTTTATTGCCTCGGCGGTTGGTAACCTCTTTACCTATATGGTGACCAGCTTTCAATTAGGACTGGCCTATCCCTCGGAGGTTGGTGGTGTGCTGGCCTCAGTGGGTAAATTTTTAGCCGTATTTGCGCCGACCCAGGTCCCCCTTGCGATTATTGAAGGGCTTTTAACGATTGCTATCATTATTACTTTAGAATCCTATGCTTCAGCGGAATTAGCTGGAATCGGTTATTTGAAAGCAGGTGAAGTACAATGAGCACAGCCAGTAAACGCAATATTATGATTATTTTATTAATCGTTCTGGTCATGATCGTGGTTCCTTTAATTTTATTGCCGGGAACTGAATTTGCCGGATCAGATGGTCAAGGCAGCGAGGTGGTTTCCGACATTACCGGAGCGGACTATGAACCATGGTTTACGCCAGTGGCGGAAAGTGTTCTCGGTGGGGAAATCCCCGGTGAAATGGAAACCTTGCTCTTTACTGTTCAAACCGGTCTTGGTGTTGGTGTCTTGTTTTTCTTTATCGGGAAATTTTCCGAACGAACGCGGTGGGAAAAAAAAGTGGATAAAAAGACTGACAAAAAGAAAAAATAAGGTCATTAGACAAGTGATTAATGCAAAATTCCAATCGGCCTTAGCGATTGGAATTTTGCGCATTAAAAAGCAGAATTTAGTTTTAGATGGAGATAATAATGAAAAAAAGACTGATCAGGGTTCGCGATTTAAGTTACACTTATGCTAACGACCAACTAGGGCTGGAGTCGGTTAACTTAGATATCCATGAGGGAGAGAAAATTGCTGTTTTGGGTTCAAATGGCGCCGGGAAATCGACCTTTTTTTTAAATCTTAATGGGGTGTTAAAAGCCCAAAAAGGAGAGATTATCTACCGCGATGTGGTGATTGATAAAAAAAACCTCAAGGAATTGCGAAAAAACATCGGCATTGTTTTTCAGGATCCCGATAGCCAGATTATCGCGTCAACAGTCCGGGCCGAGGTGGCCTTTGGCCCCATGAACCTGAAACTGCCCAAAGAAGAGGTCATTGCTCGGGTCGATCAAGCCTTGACTTATATGAATATGCTGGACTTTAAAGACCGACCACCCCATCATCTTAGTGGTGGCGAAAAAAAACGGGTCAGCATTGCTGATATTATCGCCATGAAGTCAGAGCTTATTATTTTTGACGAACCAACGGCATCACTGGATCCGCTCAATGCACAAATGTTAGAAGATGTATTGGAAAAATTAAGTCAGGAGGGAAAAACCCTACTGATCTCAACCCATGATGTCGATTTTGCCTATCGCTGGGCCGACCGGGTGATCGTTTTTGATGGGGGTAAAATTATTGCTGACGGCACCGTCCTAGAAATATTCCAAGACCAGGCCTTGCTTAAAAAAAGCAATTTATTAAAGCCTCATCTGCTTAGGCTTTATGAAAGCTTGGTGGAAAATAAGATACTTACCAACGATGACTCTTTCCCCAAGAGCATTTTGGCCTTTGAAGAGATGATTGAAAAGAAAACACAAGGAAAGTTAAAATGAAGGAAATGATGCTAGTCTTATTAGTCGGCGTCTATATGAGCATTTTGATGATCGCCTATCTAAAAGAGCGGAAATTACGTCCTAAGGGTGGTTATTATCATAAGAAGAGACAGCAAGATGAGGGTGGTATGCAAATTGATAGCTATGCCTATCAGTCGCAGTTGAAAAATGTCAATGCCGGTGTAAAAGTCGTTTTTTCAGTCACGATCTTAGTCCTGTGCATCCTTCTTAATGAGCCTTTAGTGTCGTTAGCCATCCTAACGGCCACGGCCTATTTAACCATGATCAGGGGTGGGCTCTCATTTCACAAGTATTTTAGGGTATTACTAATTCCCATCACCTTTATTATCCTAGGGACGGTTACCATTGCCATTGAAATTTCGCCAAGGCCTCTCTTAGATTATAGTATCTCCTTAGGTTTTTTCTATGTCAATACCTCCAAGGCTAATTTAGGGGAAATGCTGGTGATGATGCTAAAGTTATTTGCGGCTGTTTCAGCCCTTCAGCTGATGATCTTAACAACACCCTCTTCGGAAATCATTTCCGTCATGCGAAAAGCCCGTGTGCCCAAATTGATCATTGAGCTAATGAATTTGATTTACCGCTATATCTTTATCCTCTTGGAAGTCTATGGCAAGATGAGAAATTCAGCGGAATCACGGCTGGGCTACATTGATCTAAAAACCGCTTATTCGACCTTTGCCGGGATTGGGGGAAATTTACTGGTCGTTTCCATGCAAAAAGCCACTAACTATTATAATGCTATGGAAGCCCGGTGTTACGATGGTGATTTGGTCTTTCTTGAGGAGGATAAAAAAATTGTTCCCGCCCATATTTTTGCCGCCGCGGCCTTTATCATCGGAATTATTGGACTTTGGGCGGTCAGCTGATAAAATGATAGAATTTAACAGAAATAAAGTTTATAATGAAACGATGTCTTTTTCGATTGATATCTTTTAAAGACTGAAATGGTGGCAATCGAAAAGCATATCAGTGATTGAGTGAAAGGAAGCGTGATAAGATGAAATTGGTAGTTGTCGGAGTTAATCACAAAGATACACCATTAGAAATTAGGGAGCAGGGGGCCTTTATCCACCGGACCATTAATGAGGGGATTGGCCACTTATTAGGTCAGGCCCAAATAAAGGAAGTCGTGATCTTATCGACCTGTAACCGCAGTGAGATCTATGTTGCCACCCCTGATTGTGAGGCGGCCATAAGGATTTTAAAGAAATTCTATCTTGAGGAAAAATCTCCGGCCTTAGGCCCCTATCTTTTTGAAAAAAGGGACCGCCAGGCCTTAGACCATCTCTATTATGTGGTTACCGGCTTAAACTCGATGATCTTAGGGGAGGATCAAATTCTTGGCCAAGTCAGACAAGCCCTAGAATGGGCCCAAGCCATTAAAGGCTGTGGCAAATACCTAAGCAAAATATTTCGCGAGGCAATTACCTTTACCAAGAAGGTCAAAACAAAGTATAAGATCTCAGAAACCCCCTTATCCTTAAGTTCGACAGCGGTTAAACGGATCAAGCGGCAATTTCCTAATGATTATGACCAGAAAAAAATCTTGATCATCGGTTCCGGCAAGATGGGGATTCTAGCCCTTCGTTATATGAAGGTTGAAGGCTTTCAAAACCCTTATATGACCAATCGGAGCTACCACCATATGGATAAGTGCCAAGCGGTCCATGAAAATGTCAAACGGATTTATTATGAAGACCGTTATGATTACTTAGAAGACATGGATGTGGTCATTTCGGCAACGGCCTCACCCCATATCATCCTCAAAGCTGATAAAATAAAAAAACGCAAAAAACCCTTAGTCATTATTGACCTAGCCCTACCGCGAGACATCGAGCCACAAGTGGGGGTCCTTCCCCGAGTGGAACTTTTGACGATTGACCACTTTAAAGATATCATGGATGAGAGTATGAGTTACCGACTTGAAATTGCTAAGCAGATTGGACATGAGATCAATGCAGAGATCGATGGCCTCTTGGCTTGGATCACCAACGCCAAGGTTGATAATATGGTCAAGGAACTCCATCAAAGCTCCTTGCATTTGGCTGAGGAAACGATTGAAAACCTGCTTAAAAACTTAAATCTTAATGAAAAAGAAGAAAAATATCTGACCAAAATTGTCCACTCCAAGTTTCGGAAAATGGTCATGCCACCAATTAAACAATTAAAAAAATTGGATAACGAAGAGGCCATTTGTGGGGTAGAAAAAACCGTCAACTATCTCTTTGTCGGCCAAGCCGAAAGTGGTCAGGGCAAGATCCAGCAAGGAGACTAGTGATGATCCCCTTGCTGCTTAATTTAAAAGACAAGAAAGTCCTGATCATTGGGGCCGGGCCAATTGCCAGCCGGCGAATTGCGACGCTCTTAGAGGAGGGGGCCTTGGTCACTTGTGTGACCCTAGCAATTAGTCAAGAGCTAAAAAAAATAGCCACTGATCGGCTGACCATCCGGCAAAGAGAGTACCGGCCGTCAGACTTAGATGGCATGGCTCTAGTCGTAGCCGCGACCAATGATCAAGAAGTAAATGCCAGGATTAAAAGCGACTGCCAAACCCGGTCGCTTCTTTGTAACCGGGTGGACTGCCACCAGGATTCCGATGTCGTCTTTCCCTGTGTGATTCGGCGGGGGAAATTAAGCCTATCGGTATGCACTGAAGGGGCCAGCCCTTCGCTGACGAAAGCGATTGTCAAGTCGCTTTCAAAAACCTATGATGAAAGCTACATTGAGCGTCTGGAATTACTCAGTCGTTTGCGAAAGCAGATCTTAAGTGAAAAAAAACCGGGTCATCAAGCCCTTTTAAGCCAAATAGCGACGGATTCTTTGTCTGAATTACGAAAAAAAGTTAAAGAAATGGGAGAGATAAATGATAATTAGAGTGGGAACACGGGGAAGTAATCTTGCTAAAACCCAGAGCCTGTGGCTACTGGAGACATTAAAAGAAGCACACCCCCAGATTGAATTTGAGATCGTGATCATTAAGACCAAGGGTGATATGATTCAACATAAGGCCCTAGATAAGATTGGCGATAAGGGCTTGTTTACCAAGGAGTTGGAACAGGCCCTTTTATCCGGTGAAATCGATATGGCGGTCCACTCGATGAAGGACATGCCCTCCAAGCTTCCGGAGGGATTAAGCTTAACGGTCCCACCAGCAAGAGAAGATCCGCGCGATGTTTTATTAACCCCGCATGCCATCAAAGACCTAAAGGACTTGCCCCAAGGGGCGGTGGTTGCCACCGGTAGTAAGCGGCGGATTTATCAATTAAAGGCCGAGCGGCCCGATCTTGAAGTGGTTGGTATTCGGGGAAATATTGAGACCCGGATTCGAAAAATGCATGAACAAAACTTAGACGGGATTATTTTGGCGGCCGCCGGTTTAAAGCGGATTAATCGTTTTGTCTCCGAGGACTACTATAGTATCCCCTTGGAAGAAAGGCGCTTTATCCCGGCTCCGGCCCAGGGCATGTTGGCCGTTGAAATCAAGGAAGACAATGTCCTGGTTAAAAATTTAATGGAGACGATTAAGGATGAAAAAGCCCATATCCAAATGAAGGGCGAACGAAGCTTTCTAAAAGCCTTAAATGGAAGTTGCCACATACCGGTTGGGGCCTATTGTGAGTTAAATGACCAAGTGGTAATCATTCATGGCCTCTATGGCAAAGAAGATGGCAGTGTCCTGGTCCGTCAGTCAATCGAAGGACCGATTGAGGAAGTCGAGAATTTAGGCATTGCCCTGGCCCAAAGCTGCCATGGCCAGGTTCATCAGACTAAGGGATGGGTTTATCTGGCTGGTGGTGGTTGTGGCGACCCGGGCCTGATCACCGTCAAGGCCATGGACATTTTAAGAAAAGCCGATGTGGTCGTCTACGATGCCCTGGTCAACCCATCTTTTCTTAAGGAGGCCCGATCCGATGCGGAAATCATTTATGTCGGTAAACGGGCCGCCAATCACGCCATGGCCCAAGAAGAGATCAATGCCCTCTTGATTGACAAGGCCCGGAAAGAAAAACTTGTCATCCGCCTAAAGGGTGGTGACCCCTATGTCTTTGGCCGGGGTGGCGAAGAAGGGGAGGAGCTTTACGATGCGGGCATCCCCTTTGAAGTGATTCCCGGCATCACCTCGGCAATTGGAGGCCTGGCCTATGCCGGTATCCCAATTACCCACCGCGATGCCAATTCATCTTTTCATGTCATTACCGGCCACTTAAAAGCCGATGCCAGCGATTTGGATTGGCCCGTCTTGGCCAAGCTAAAGGGCACCTTGGTCTTTTTAATGGGCGTCAAAAACCTAAAGAGAATTTGTCAGGAGTTAATCAAAAACGGCATGGATCCGAAAATGCCGGCGGCCCTAGTCTACCGGGCCTCGACCCCCGACCAGAAAACGGTAGTGGGTGACCTGGAGACCATCAATGACCTAGCAACAGCAGCTAAGATGAAAGCCCCCAGCCTGATTGTCGTCGGAGGGGTGGTGGCAAAACGCGAAAAACTCAATTTCTTTGAAGAGAAACCCTTGTTTGGTAAAACCATCATCGTCACCCGGTCAAGGGCCCAAAGTTCGCAAATGTCTGACCAGATCCGGGCCTTGGGGGGCAAGCCGATCGAATACCCAACCATCAAAATTGTTGCCATTAATGAGGGAGCCTGTGACGAAAGAGTGGGCAAGATGAACACTTACAGCCATATTATCTTTACCAGCATCAATGCGGTTGAGGTCTTCTTTGCCAGCATGAAACGCTGTGGCAAGGATGCGCGGATTTTTGCCAACTTACACATCACCGTCATTGGTGAAGGGACCCGCCAGGCCCTTAGCGATCGTGGCTTAGAAGCCGATTTTGTGCCAAAGAAATATATTGGGGAAGAATTAGTCGAAGGGCTGATGCCACATTTAGATAGGGAGTCAAAGATCTTACTGCCACGGTCAAAAAATGCCCGAATGTATATCGCCGAGGAATTAGCCAAGATTTGCCCGGTCGATGAGATCCATAGCTATGAGACCATCCGTGAAGACTGGGAACTTAGTGACCTGGCTGACCTGCTCGAACAGGATAAAATAGACTATATCACCTTTACCAGTTCGACAACGGTGGAGTATTTTTTAGAAAAAGTGGGTGCTGGTCACTTAGAAGCCATTAATCGGGCAAAGACCATTTCGATTGGCCCACAAACGTCACAAAAAGCCCATGAATTGGGGATTATTGTCGGTCTTGAAGCCAAGAACTACACGATTGCCGGTATGATTGAGGCAATCCTTGACGATCAAGAAAATAAAAAAAGCGAGGAGAAAGAGGATGTTACCAACACGCTTACGTAAAAATCAAGCCATTCGCAATCTCATTAGAGAAACTACCTTATCCATGCAGGATATCATTTATCCCTTATTTATTGTCGATGGGACAGGAGTGCGCAAAGAAATTTCATCGATGCGGGGCCAGTACCACCTGTCCCTGGATGTCTTAGAAAAAGAAGTGATGACCTTAAAGGGCTTGGGTATTGGCAAGCTGATCTTATTCGGGGTTCCCGATCAAAAAGATGAAATGGCCATGCCGGCTTTTGCCGAAAATGGCCTAGTCCAATCGGCGACTCGCCTGATCAAAAAAACCGATCCCACTATGTACGTGATCACCGATGTTTGCCTCTGCGAGTATAAGAGTGATGGCCATTGTTGTTTCTTCCAAGAGGATGGCCAAATCCAGCGGGGTAAGACCTTAGAGATTCTTAGTAAGACGGCCCTTAGCCATGCTATGGCTGGAGCCGATATGGTCGCCCCATCGGATATGATGGATGGCCGGATTGGCCATATGCGAAAAACCCTCGATGATAAGGGCTTTGAATCAATTCCGATTATGGCTTATTCAGCCAAGTATGCTTCGAGTTTTTATGGCCCCTTTAGAGAGGCCGCCCAGTCAGCACCGGCCTTTGGTGACCGAAGGGCCTATCAGATGGACCCGGCCAATGCCCGAGAAGCCTTAAAGGAAGTGGCCCTGGATATTGACGAGGGGGCGGACATCGTCATGATTAAGCCGGCCATGCCCTATTTAGATATTATTGCTAAAGCCAAGGAATTATCCTATTTGCCCATGTCCGCCTACCAGGTCAGCGGCGAATATGCCATGATCAGAAATGCCGTTGACCAAGGCTTGATGGATGAACGGGCGATCTTTGAGAGCCTGCTTAGCATCAAGCGGGCGGGAGCGGATATGATCATCACCTATTTTGCCAAAGACCTGAAAGAAATGATTAAAGCCTACCAAGCCGATGATGACTAGAAATGGAGATAAAAAGTGAATCGAAAAAAATCACAAGCCTTATTTAAAGAAGCCGAAAAATTGATTCCCGGTGGGGTTAATAGTCCCGTTCGGGCCTTTAAATCGGTCAATATGCCACCGGTCTTTATCGATCGGGGCAAGGGGTCTAAGATCATCGATGTCGATGGTAATAGCTATATAGACTATATTTGTTCTTGGGGACCACTCATTTTAGGCCATGCTTCACCCGTTTATTTTCAAGGGATTCAAGAAGCCCTGGAAAGAGGGACCAGTTATGGGGCACCAACCGAAATTGAAGTCACCATGGCTAAGACCATTAACGCGGCCTATCCATCGATGGAGATGGTTCGCATGGTCAGCTCGGGAACCGAGGCGACCATGAGTGCCCTACGCCTAGCCCGCGGCTTTACCGGTCGCGATAAGATCATTAAATTTGAAGGCTGTTATCATGGCCATGGTGACGCCCTCTTAGTCAAATCAGGCTCGGGGACCCTGACCTACGGGGTCCCGACCAGTGCTGGCGTTCCGATTGGCACGGCTAAGGATACCTTGGTCGCCGTCTACAATGATCTGGAATCAGTCAAGACCTTATTTAAGGAAAATAAGGGTGAAATTGCCGGCGTGATCATCGAGCCGGTGGCTGGCAATATGGGGGTGGTCCCACCAGATCTGGAGTTTTTAACCGGCCTTCGCGATTTAACGAAGGAAGAGGATGCCCTGCTCATCTTTGATGAAGTGATCACCGGGTTTCGCCTAGCCTATGGCGGAGCCCAGGCCTACTTTGGAATTAAACCGGATATTACCACCTTGGGTAAGATTATTGGTGGTGGCATGCCGGTGGGGGCCTATGGTGGCCGGCGCGAGATCATGGAGGAAATTGCCCCGCTTGGTGGTGTTTACCAGGCCGGGACCTTATCGGGTAATCCGATCGCCATGACAATGGGCCTTAATACCCTTAACCACTTAAAGAAACATCCGGAAATTTATGATGATTTAGAAAATAAAGCCAAGATTTTAGAAGAGGGCTTTAATCAAAATGTCAAAAAAACCGGGGCCAAGGCGCAAATGGTCCGGATTGCTGGCATGACCTCTTTCTTCTTTACCGATGTCCCGATCACCGGTTATAATGCCGTCATGCAATCGGATACCAAGGCCTATGCCCGGTACTTTAAAGAGATGTTAGAGGCCGGTAATCTCTTGCCACCGGCCCAATTTGAGGGGATCTTCCTCTCGACGGCCCACACCGAGGCTGACCTGGAAAAAACAATTGGCGACCATTACCTGGCCTTAAAAAATAGCATTTAATGAAGGAGAGTGACATGAGTAAGAAAGCGTTATTGGTCATCAGTTTTGGGACATCCTATCCTGAGACCCGAAAAAAAACCATTGAGGCAACCGAAGACCTGCTAAAAGCAGCCTATCCCGACCATGATTTTTACCGGGCTTTTACATCAAAAGTCATCGTTAGAAAGCTAAAGAAACGCGATAATCTCTTTATTGATTCACCCAAAGAGGCGCTTGAGAGATTAAAAGAAGCTGGCTACACGGAAGTCATTTGCCAGACCACCCACATCATCAACGGTCACGAATATGAAAAAGCCCTTAAAGACCTAAAGGCCTTTGAAGATGATTTTGAGCTGTTAAAATTAGGTACCCCCCTCTTGACGGCCAGTGAGGATTATGAAAAAACAATGACCATTTTACTAAAACAGATCCCCCCCCTAAAAGACGATGAGGCCTTAGTCTTGATGGGCCACGGCAGTTACCACCATGCCAATTCGACCTATCCTTGCATGGACTATGTTTTTAAACATCATGGCCATGATAATGTTTATGTGGCAACTGTCGAAGGCTTTCCCGAACTGGCCGATATCATGCCGCAATTAAAAAAGTATCGAAAAATTATTTTACTGCCCTTTATGCTGGTCGCCGGCGACCATGCCATTAATGATATGGCCAGTGACGATGAGGATTCATGGAAAAGCCAATTGTTAAAAGAAGGCTTGGAAGTTGAGATGGTTATAAAAGGCATGGGCGAATACAGAGACATTCAAGAATTGTTTTTAGACCATTTAAAGCAAGCAAAATCAGTTAAAAGACTATAAGCATAGAGGAGAAAAGATGAATATCGTTTACTTAGTAGGAGCAGGTCCCGGCGATCCGGAATTAATTACGGTCAAAGGCCAGCGGATTGTCAACCAGGCGGATATCATTATTTATGCCGGTTCCCTGGTCAACCGGGCGATTATTGCCGGTCATAAAGATGATGCGGAAATTTTTAATTCGGCCTCCATGACCTTGGATGACGTGATTGCCGTAATCGAAAGAGGAACAAAAGAAGGTAAAAAAATTGCCCGGGTCCACACGGGGGACCCGTCAATTTATGGGGCTATCAGAGAGCAGATGGACCGCTTAGAGGCCCTGGGAATTCCCTTTGAAGTCATCCCCGGTGTCAGCTCCTTTGTCGCCTCAGCGGCGGCCCTTAAAAAAGAATTTACCTTGCCCGATGTCTCACAGACCGTCATTTTAACCCGGCTTGAGGGGCGAACACCGGTTCCGGAAAAAGAAAAGTTGGAGAATTTAGCGGCCCACCAAGCCTCCATGGCCATCTTTTTATCGGTTCAGATGATCGATGAGGTGGTTAATCGTCTGCTTACGCATTATTCGCCAAAAACACCGGTAGCCGTGGTCCAACGGGCAAGTTGGCCAGACCAAAAAATTGTTTTAGGAAGCCTTGAGACGATTGCCCAACAAGTCAAGGATGAAAAAATCACCAAAACCGCCCAGATCCTGGTCGGTGATTTCCTTGGTGATGACTATAGTTTATCCAAACTCTATGACCCCCACTTTAGCCACGAATACCGAAAAGGGATTAAGTGATAAGGGAAAAATGGGCCCTTGTCACCCTGTCGGCTGATGGGGTGACCACCGCTTCTCGCCTAGCCAAGTACCTTGATGACCGAGAGGTGGTCGTCTTTACAAAAGAAAAATATATAAAAAGTGATGAGCAGGTCATTGATAGTGATATTTCTTCGTTTTTTGGAAAAATAATGAAAGACTATTCAATTATTTGTGCCATCATGGCCAGTGGGATTGTAGTTCGGGCGATTGCCCCCTTTTTAAAGCATAAATCCGAGGATCCAGGCATTTTAGTCATGGACACGAGGGGGGACTTCGTCATCAGTCTCTTGTCCGGCCATCTAGGTGGGGCTAATGATGCCGCCCGCCTGGTGGAAGACCGCCTGGGGGCTAAGGCCATTATCACGACCGGGACCGACGTCAAGGGGACCATGGCCGTCGATGTGCTGGCCGCCAAGATCACTTGTGCCATCAACGATTTTAAAGCAGCCAAGGAGATCACCGCCAGGATCCTGCACGGGGAAAAAATTGGCCTTCTTAACCCAGAAGCTTGGCCCATTGATAAGATCGAACTGCCCAGTAACATTCAAATTATGTCGTCAGAATGTGACCTTAGTGCTTGTCAGGGCCTGATCATCATCAGCCGGCAAAAGGACTTGTCGGCAATCAAGCACGACCGGCCCTTTGTCCAACTAATCCCCAAGACCCTTGTTTTAGGGATTGGTTGTCGAAAGAATGTCGCCGGGGCTAAAATTATTGGAAAGATAAAAATGGTCATGGCTGACTTAGGTCGTCATGAAAAATCGATCAAGGCTCTTGCAACGATCGAACTTAAAAAGGATGAGGCGGGGATCACTGAGGCCTGTGACTATTTTAAGGCCAGAAAAATTATTATTCCCGATGCCATGGTCAAAATGGTTGAGAGTCAGTTTGAAGGGTCTGATTTTGTCCACCGGACAACCGGCTTATATGCCGTATCGGAACCCTGTGGTTATATTGGTTCAGCGTTTGGAAGCTGCCTTTTGGAAAAGAAAAAACTTGATGGGATTACCCTTTCCGTTTGGCAAGAAAAATAGGCGGTAAAAGGCCGTAAGTGAATGAGGAGAAAAGATGAAGAAAATTTTTGTGACGGGAATTGGACCCGGTCTTTATGAACATATGACCGAGGCGGCCCGAATGAGTTTAGATGAGGCCGATATTATCATTGGCTACAAGACCTATATTGATATTATTAAAGACTTAATTGGCGATAAAGAGGTCTTCTCTTCGGGCATGCGCAGCGAAATTGACCGCTGTGAAAAGGCCTTAAAACTGGCCGAAGAGGGGAAGACGGTCTGTTTAGTCAGCAGTGGGGACGCCGGTGTCTTTGGCATGGCCGGCATCATGTTAGAAATTGTTGAAAATGCCAAGAGCACAGTTGAGGTTGAGGTTATCCCCGGCGTTTCCGCCGCTAATGCAGCGGCGGCCAGCCTGGGCGCCCCCCTTATGCATGATTATGCGGTCATTAGTTTAAGCGACTTACTAACCGATTGGCAAGTGATTGAAAAAAGACTTCACGCGGCCGGCCAAGGCGACTTTATCATTAGCCTCTACAACCCCAAGAGTAAGGGGCGGCCCTACAATATTAGCAAGGCCCAAGAAATCTTACTTAAGTACAAGGCTGCTGATACACCGGTGGGAATTGTCAGAAATGCTAAAAGAAAGAATGAATCCTGCCTGATTACCCAGCTCGGCCTGATGGACCAAGCCGAGATTGACATGTTCTCCATGGTCATTATTGGGAATTCAAAAACTTATGTGACCGCTGATTTTAAAAAAATGATCACACCCAGAGGCTATCAGTTGTGATTCTTATTTTAGGCGGGACCCTGGATAGCCGCCAGCTGACTAAAAAACTATTAGACCAAGCTTATCAGGTCTGTTATTCGTCCTTAACGGACATTGCCGCCGATCAAATCGAGCCGGCCCCCGGCCTGATTAAAATATCCGGCCAATTGGATGCCAATAGCCTGGGCGCCACCCTTAAAAGGTATAAGATCAGGGCTTGTGTCGATGTTACCCACCCTTATGCAGGCATGATATCAGAAAATGCCATCCTCGCCTGTAAACGCAGCAAAACACCTTATCTTCGCTTGGAGCGGCCGTCTCAGGTTGATGAGAGTGAGGACGTGATTATCTGTGATGATTATCAGGCCGCTAAGGACTATTTAGGCAAAGCCCTTGAAAAAAGCGAGCGCAATATTTTGTTGACGACCGGCAGTCGGCAATTAGAGGCCTTTCAAGGACTGCCTAAGGACCGGCTTTATGCTCGTGTTCTGCCGACCTCAGGGGTCTTAAAAAAATGTGAAGACCTGGGCTATAAACCCAGACAGATCCTGGCTCTTCAGGGTCCGTTTTCAATTGCCATGAATCACTTAATGATGAAAGACTATCAGATTGGTTTTGTGGTCACTAAGGATAGTGGCGATGTCGGTGGGGTCAAGCAAAAGATAGAAGCGGCGCGGCGAAACAAGAGCAAGATTATCTTTATTCGTCGGCCGCCGATTAATTATCCAAACCTGGTCAGTCACCTTGATGAGGTGGTTGCCTGGCTAGAAATATCAACTTAAGAATAGGGGAAAAATAATGGCAAAAAATATAATGTTTATGGGGACCGGTTCATCAGTAGGAAAAAGTCTGATCACCGCGGCCATGTGTCGGATCTTAAACAATCGGGGTTATTCGGTGGCCCCCTATAAGAGTCAGAACATGGCCCTTAACTCCTTTATCACCAAGGATGGCAAGGAAATGGGCCGGGCCCAGGTGGTTCAAGCGGAATGCGCGCGAATTGAACCCCAGGTTAACATGCAACCCATCTTACTAAAGCCCAACTCCGATATCGGCAGTCAGGTTATTTTAATGGGGAAAGCAGCCTTTAACATGGACGCCCAAGCCTATCATGCCTATAAACCCAAGCTGGTCGAGACGGTTCTTAAGGCCTACCAAGCCTTGGCAAAAGATCATCAGATCATTGCCATCGAAGGGGCCGGTAGTCCGGCCGAGATTAACCTGCGCGAGAACGATATCGTTAATATGGGCTTAGCGGAATTAGTCGATGCCCCGGTGGTTTTAATTGGCGATATCGATAAGGGTGGAGTCTTTGCCTCCATTTATGGGACGATTATGCTGCTTGAGCCGGAAGAACGGGCCCGGATTAAGGGTTTTATCATTAATAAGTTTCGCGGCGATGTGGCCTTGTTAAAGCCCGGTATTGACATGATCGAAGCAAAAATTAATGTCCCCTGTTTGGGGGTCATTCCTTATAAACGTTTTGTCATTGACGACGAGGACAGTGTGTCAGAACGCTTTGACTATCAGGGCCAAGGCCTGATCACCATTGGGGTTGTTCACTTGCCCCACCTGTCTAACTTCACCGATTGCACAGTTTTTGAAATGCATCCGGATGTCAAGGTCGTCTACTACCGCAACCAACGTGAGCTTGAGCTGGCCAGTCCTGACCTCTTGGTCATACCCGGCAGTAAAAATACCATTGACGATACCAATCATGTCATGGAAAGCAAGATGGCCGGTGAAATAATCAGGCTTCACCAGTCAGGCGTCCCGATTATTGGCATCTGTGGTGGCTATCAAATGCTTGGCCAGGAGATTGTCGACCCCTGGCAAGTGGAATCTAAAAAAGGCCGGATTAAAGGACTGGGCCTTCTCAATACCGTTACCAGCATTGGTCAGGAAAAACGAACCAGCCGAACCAGGGGCCGTTTGATTGGCGAGTTTATGGGAATCGATTTAGCGGGGATTGAGGTGGAAGGCTATGAAATTCACATGGGAGAAACCAAGACTTTGGATGATTCAAAAGCCTTTGCGGCTTTAAGTGATGGCTCCTATGATGGGACGATTAATAACCAGGGCAACGTCATGGGGACCTATCTGCATGGGATCTTTGACAATGACTGCTTGCGGGAAAAAATAATCAACCAGTTAAAGACGCGTAAAAATCTTGAGCCAGGGGTGGGGGCTTTTGATTTTAAGGCCTTTAAAGAAGAACAATACGATGATTTAGCCCAGGTGGTCCAAGCGGCTATCGATATGGATGCGATCATGGCTATTATTGGAGACCTTGATTCGTGACGTTAATTGAAGCAATTCCCTTTGGTTTAGGCGGGGGCTATTGGTTTTTATTAATCCTTTTAGGGACCATCATGGATTGGATCATTGGTGATCCGGCCTACTTACCCCATCCCATTATTCTAATCGGAAAGGCGATTGCCTTTTTGACGGCGAAAATGAATGGCGGCAAGTATCGAAAAGCAAAAGGCGTCATCCTCTTAATTCTCGTCCTGGGATTAACCTTTATTGGGGTAGTGGGGAGTCAGTTTTTATTGTATCAGCTTAACTTTTTTTTATACAGCCTCTTTAATCTTTATTTGATCACCCTTTCCCTGGCCGCTAAAACCCTGGCCCAGGAAGTTTTAAAGGTGATGGCCGCCTTAATGGCCGGTGACCTTGCCCAAGCCCGCATCCAGGTCGGCTACCTGGTCGGGCGCGACACGGCTAATTTAAGTGAGACCGAGATTATTCGAGCGACCATCGAGACGACCGCGGAAAACACCATTGATGGCATCCTAGCCCCGATTTTTTATTTGTTTCTAGGGGCTTTTTTAGGCATTTCTTGGTTAAATCCGGTTGTTTTGGTCATGCTTTATAAGGCTGTCAATACCCTGGATTCAATGGTCGGCTATATTCAAGAGCCTTATCGGGATTTTGGTATGGCATCGGCTAAATGTGATGATGTCATTAATTTTTTACCGGCCCGAATCGGAAGTCTTTTCATGCTAGTGGCGGGCTTTTTTGTCGGCTTTTCCATGGATGAAGGCTATCGGATTTTTAAAAGAGACCGGCTCAACCACAAAAGCCCCAACTCGGGAAATCCCGAAGCGGTAGTGGCCGGCCTACTGGGCATTCAACTGGGTGGGACCAGTCAGTATTTTGGGGAAAGCTTAAAAAAACCGACCATTGGTGATAATCAGTGCCGGATTGATCCCCTGGATATCAGGCAGACCGTTTCAATTATGTATGGCAGTCAAATCGTCGTCATGCTTTTGGGCATCTTGGTGGTCTTTTTGGCATATACGATTTTTTAGGGAGGAAAAGATGAACAAACACGGTGGTTACCAAGGAAGCGCAAAAGAGATGGTCGATTTTTCGGTCAATATCAATCCCCTGGGAATTCCCAAGAATCTGGAAAAAAAACTAATAGCGGGAATCAGTGGTCTGGTTTCATACCCGGAGATTACCGGTCAGTCGGCCCGGCTAAAATTATCAAAAGACCTTAAGATCAAGCCTGACCACTTAATCCTTGGCAATGGGGCAATCGAATTAATTTATCTTTTGGCCAGAAGTTTAGAGCCGGGAAAGGCCTTGATTATCCAGCCAACCTTTAATGAATATGAACGGGCATTAGCTATGTACGGTTGGGAGGTGAATCATCTGATCCTGGAAAAAGA
This sequence comes from uncultured Lachnospiraceae bacterium, assembly GCA_964632785.1. Classification (GTDB taxonomy): domain Bacteria; phylum Bacillota; class Clostridia; order Eubacteriales; family Eubacteriaceae; genus Acetobacterium. The sequence continues at coordinate 17,660 of CAZWEU010000023.1, forward strand.
CGATGGTTTTTTGATCCAAAGCGAAAGATTACAAGCTAGCTTACAAGAGCTTAGACCTGACCTGGTCTTTATCTGTAATCCCAATAATCCGACCGGGACTCTTTATTCACCTGACCAGATCAAAGCCTGGATGGCCCTGGCCGATTGGGACCTAACTTGGTTTCTTGATGAATCCTTTATGGACTTTACCGGCCAAGTCGGCATGGAGGCAGAGACCAACAAAAATATCTTTATCCTCAAGTCATTGACCAAGTTTTATGCCCTTCCGGGCCTGCGCATCGGCTATGGGATTGGGCCGCCTGATATGATAAAAAAAATGATGCATTATAAGGAACCCTGGACCATCAATGGTCTGGCCCTGATTGCCCTTAAAGAAGTCTACGAAGAAGAGGCCTTTGCCCGACAATCGCGGGCCTTTATTAAAGAACAAGGGCTCAAGGTCTATGGTGAACTTCTTAAAATCCCCGATCTCGAGGTTTTTAAAAGTCATACCGACTTTCATCTTTGTCGTTTATTGACAGGATCTAGCCTTGACTTAAAAGAAGATTTAGAAAAAGAGGGGATGAGCCTAAGAACCTGTGAGGACTTTTTAGGCCTCGATGAGACTTATTTTCGGATCGCTATTAAAAATGAAGAGGATAATGACAAATTAGTGACTTTTTTAAAGAAGTGGAAGGGATGAGATGGGAAAATTAATACTTATAACCGGGGGGGCCCGAAGTGGCAAGAGCAGCTTTGCCGAAAAAACAGCCGGGGATTTTAATAAAAAAGTCCTTTACCTAGCCAGTGCCATCGCCTTTGACGAGGGGATGAAAGACCGGATTAAAAGACACCAAGACCAACGGCCCAAGGAGTGGAAAACGATCGAAGCCTATCGCGATTTTAAAGGGCTGGCTAAGGATCACGACTTCCAGGAGGCAGAGGTCGTTTTGTTTGATTGCCTGACCGTCATGGTGACCAATAATATGCTCGATGGAGCGATTGACTACGACTCCTGCACGATGGCTCAATTGGCCAAAGTCGAAGAAGACATTGGCCGGCAAGTAGAGGACCTACTGGAGCTTTGCCGAGCGAAGATCCTGATTGTGGTCACCAACGAAGTTGGCATGGGGATTGTTCCTTCTTATAAGCTGGGCAGTTACTTTCGCGATATTGCCGGTCGGATGAACCAATTAGTCGCGGCCAGGGCCCATGAAGTCTACCTGGCAGTGTCAGGGATTCCGCTTAGAATAAAATAAAAAGCCTAGGCTTAAGCCCGGGCTTTTGAAAACTAAGAAGGACTATGAATGGGAAGGACCACTTCGACCTTAAACATTTGCTTAAGTTGGTAGTAGTCAATCCGGCCTTGGTGGCGGAGAATCACTTTTTCACAAAAGTCGAGGCTTGGGGATTGAGGATTTAATTCGCCTTCAAGGGCAGCAAGTGTTTTATTGCGGAGGATGAAAAAAAGTTCATTCTTATTGAGGATCAGGCCCAGATGAATGGGCCTTTCCGGATCAGAGAACTTGATCATATTGGCGGTTAGCTCATCAAAAACATGCTGGAGCTGTTGAAAGTCAACCCAGAGGGAAAAATCTTGATTGAGACAATCCTCTAAGACCACCTCGAACTCCGCTTCTTCCAAAACGGGGACGATTTTTTCGATTAAATGACGAATTAATTCTCTGCCCTTATAGATTTTGAATTCATAAAAGCTACCGGCCTTACCGGAAAAAGCATAATTCAGCGTTTTCTCAATAAAGGCTTTGATGACATATGATTTTTTAATGGCCGTGGTGAGATAATGATAACGCTTTTCGGGATCGGGATGGTTGACCTTCTCCATTCGTTCCAGATAGCCGATCAGGGTCGAGTTGGTCGGATAAAGCTCGTTGGAGATGGCGGTGATTAATTGCTGGTTTTCCAGTTTTGCTTGGGTGACCGATTGAATTTGGCTGTCGAGTTGGTCATGAATGGCCGTCATGTCTTTGGCAAATTGACTAAGATCAGTATCGCCTTGGACGGGAAAGACGACCTGGTGATCGCCATTTGCTAAAGAAGTGGTTTTTTCCAGGAGGGTCTTTAAATAGGCCATTTCCTTGCGGATCGATAAAAAAAACAAGGGGATGCTTAAGCCGTAGGAAATAAGGGCTGACATTAAAAATAAAAAAGGGTCATTGGACAATAAAGAGGGAATGACAAATAATGATAAGAAAAGATTTAAAAATGTTGCCAGCAAAAAAAACAGGGCATAGTTTTGAAAGAGCTTATCATAAAGTATTTTGGTCTTTACTTTTGATTTATTGCTTTGATCCTGTAATTTCATAGTTTTTCCTTTCAAGTAGGTTAAGTCTATTTTAATCGTTAATGGTTGCTAAAGCAAGATAAGCTTAAAAAACCCAGAATTATTCAAGGAAAAGAGAGGATTGAAATTAAATACTTTATCTTAAAAGACATTTGCGGTATACTATTTTATAAATAAATGAGGAGAAATGATATGAGCTTATACGACGATTGGAAATCTTATATTTTAGAAAATTCAGAAACAGAAGAAAAGCAGGATGCTTTTTGGAAGCAGTATTGTTTAGAAGAGCAGGTTTTATACCAGGACATTCTTAGCCGGCAAGACGACTGTATTAAAGGACGGGTAGCTGATCTAGCGGCCGAAAGTAAGATGATTTTACCCCAATACATGGGATTTTTAGATGGCATAAATGAGAGCCTTAAAGAGCCCATGGTCTTAGATGAGATTAGCCCTGATTCCCAGCTTGATCTAGAGATTGACTTTGCCAGCCTCTACAAAAATATGTTGGGCGTACCGGCCGAATGGCTCTACAGTCTAGAGGAATGGGAAAGTATTTTTTCAAAAGACCAAAGAGATGAATTAGAAAAAGAATACAAACGGTCAAAAACAATTGTTAAAGGAGAAAAAATTGGTCGTAATGATCCTTGTCCCTGTGGGTCAGGGAAAAAATACAAGAAATGCTGTGGATAAAAAAGATGCCAAGATGAAAATCTAGGCATCTTTTTTATTGGCCCGGATACTATCGTGGAGATAGAGGAGGGTGATCAGTGATAAAACCATATCGGTGGTAAAATGCTGGACAAAATAAGGAATCTTTTCGATCAGGAGGTCTTGTTTTGAAACCAGAAAAATAAGATAAAAAAGGGTAAAGTGGTACCGCTTATAGTCAGCCTTAATGACCTGGTTAATCAGGTCAGGGCTTTTGATTAAAGTGGCATTTTCCTCAAGCAGTTGTTTAAGACGCTCTAAGATGGCCAGGATAAAGGAGTCCATCTGATAGTCTTTAAAGACTGGGACGCCTAAGTTCTTAGCGGTCATTTCCAGCATGGATAGGCTTAAGGGGGACTTTTTAAATGCTGTTTTTGCCTTAAGCCTCTCAAGAGCGGATAAAATTGTTTCTTGGTCGGCATCATTGGCCAGAAACAAAAAGGAGAGCATTTTGTCATGCTGTTTTTGATTAGATAAGTCTTTGCCTAGCCGGTCTTCAAAAAGCGTAAAGACCTGCTTGTTTTTAGACGGGTTAAAGTAATAGGCAGTCCCCAGGAATTGGCCAAGGGCTCTCATCCCATCCAGGTAACCAAGGTCGATGTTGCGGCAAGTGGTTTTATGGCAAAAGTCCAGCAAGCCACCAAAAATTTGGGGATTGGAAATAGTGATGATGTTGACTTCCTTGCTTTGAATGGGCCGCCGGATGCCAAAAGAGGGAAGGTCGACGGCAATGATATCCTGATAGCCTTGCTTGATCATAAAATTAACGGGGAGGACATCGAAAAAAGCCCCATCTAGAAAAGTGTTGCCATCAATTTCATGTTTCTGGAAAATCGGTAGGGCCGAACTGGCCAGGAGATAATCGATTAATTGTCCCTGGGGGATATCTTCAATCATTAATTCGCGGGGCCGCAAACTGCTTAAGTCAACCGTAACCAGGCCAAAGCGAATGGCTGAGGCGCGGATTTTTTCTTCGGAAATGAGGGCAGTCAGGTTTTGCCGAAGTGGCGTAATATCAAGGCCATTGGAAAAAAGAATGTCTAAAAAATTGCGTCGAAAAAGGTCAAAGCCGTCTTGAGCGACCGCCTCTTGGTAGGAGTCGCTCATTTTTTTATCCAAGGCAAGGACCTGATTAATGGACAGATTGGTCCAAAACTCATAGGCCAGGTCATAATCATTTTGGGCAATGACAGCCGCATTTAAGGCCCCAACCGAGGTGCCAACAACGGCTGTGATCGGTGTCTGACAGGCTCTTAAGGCTTTCCAGACACCGATTTCAAAGGCTCCTTTGGCGCCACCGCCAGCTAAAACCAGTCCATATTGCTTGCTTTTCATAAGGGCTCCTTTTTCGGCTTGAACGCTTAAGAATACATCATTTGACTAAAGGCCCCAAGGCCACCGACACCAATACAAGCCACACAGGCAACCAAGAAGATCAGGGTTAAAGCCAGGCCGGCGATGGAGCAAATTAGACCGGCTAAGGCGATGCCATGTGGTTTTTCGTCTAGTTCTTTAAGGGCGAGGATTGAGAAAATAAGACCTAAAGACCCGATAAAAAGACTGGATCCCATCAAGGGGAGGGCACCGACAATGGCGATAATTCCTAAGCTCAGGCCGATAATTGATTTAGCACTGACAAGGGGCAGGTCTTTAAAATCGGTCCGCGGATCATTGGCTTCTTTATTACGGATAACAAAAATAAATATCGGTCCTAAAAAAGGGAAGAAGATACTTAAGACCAAAAAGACGACACGGTGTTTTTCCTCATAGATACTATAGAGGCGAAAAAGGGCGGCATAATAATAAAAACTAATGGCTAGGGCAATTAAGACGGTCAGGGTAGATCCCAAGTAAGGGATGGAGCCAAAGATGGCCATAATAAGAGCTGAAGCAAAGGAAAGAAGGGTCAGAAATATTTTTGCATAAGGGATATGAAAAGAACCGATTGAGACCTGATCATTGATGAGACCGCCGAGAATATAATTGCTGGCGGTAGGAATAAAGGCCAACCAAGGGTGGTCAAAGTTACGGTTTTTGGCCATGGTGTAAAGACCGATGGCTTTAAAAACATAGCTGATTAGGCCGAGAATGAGAGAAACAGCAAGAATAAGGACAAAAACGGATAAAAAAACAGATAGAAATGGCAGTAAATCACCATATTCGCTACCATAGAGAAATCCGTCAAAGACATCATTCAGGTTATAGTCATAATTATAAATGTCCATATAAACCTCCTAAAATTTACTTGTAATTTAGTATACCCCAATCATCGCTAATTATTGAATGTTTTTATTGAATAATGGTATTACTTAATTTTATTTAAATAATTTTCGCGGCCACTTAAACAAAAAGGCAATGCCAAAGGCAATGGCAAAGAGGCTAAGAAACTGGGAAGTCGAAAAAATAAAAATTGCCCCCCGGGGATCGCCCCGCAGGTATTCGATGGCAAAGCGAAAAAGACCGTAGACCAGCAGATAAAAGCCGGTGGTCGATCCTCGGGATGGACTCTTGCTTAAAATGAGGATAAGCAGGCCACTTAAGAGAAATAAAAAAAGTGATTCTGCCAACTGACTGGGAAAGAGGCCAATGCCCGATGGCGGATAGGCCCCATCGGGGTAAATAACCGCCCCTGGCCCTTGGTAGGCCACGCCATAGCAGCAGCCATTAAAAAAACAGCCGATCCGGCCAAAAGCTTGGGCCAGGGCCAGGCTAGGAGCGGCCAGGTCAAAAAAGAGGATCGGCTTAAGCTGATAGACTCGGCAATAGCCATAGCCGGCCAAGACGCCACCGATTAAGCCCCCGTAAAAAACAGCGCCGCCACTAAAGAGGGCGATCAGGGTATTGACCGGGTCAATAAAGAAATCCGGCAGTGTAATAATAAAAAAAAGGACTTTGGCCCCGATAACGCCACCAATAACAGCCAATAAGCCAAAAAACATGGCGTCCATGGTGGTGACAGGCTGGATTTTAGCAAGCAAAAAAGCAAGCAAAAAAGCCATGGCCACACCCACTAATAAAAAAAGGCCAAAGGTCGGAATGGGGATCTTAAAAAGATAAATAAGCGGATGCATAAAGGGACCTTAGCTTAAAAGAGAATCTAAACATAAGAAAGGGTGCCGAGGATGCCGACACAGGCGACACAGGCTAAAAAACTTAAAAGACTGAGGGCCAGTCCGCTTAGGCAAAGGATAAAACCGGCCGTAGCAGTGGTGTCAGGTTTAAAGCCTTGAGCCTTGCCGGCCTTTTGGATTTGGATAGCAAAAATTAGGCCAACAATGGCCGTGCTGATGCCAATAATTGAAAAAGGGCCTAAAAAACCAAGAAAGATTGTTAAAACCGAAATAATCCCCAGAATCAGAGAGGCAATCGCTTTACCCATATAGTTTTCCATAAAATACACTCCTTTTGCTAGTATTTTCAATCAATGTTGAGTTTATCGACCAGGTCAAAGGCGACCCGGTTAATGGTTTGCGAGCCGGCAACGAGAACCATATCACCTGGCTCTAAATGGGCGACCAGGTGGTCGACGATATCGTCAAAGGCGGAAATGGTCCTTGTGGGAACGGCGTGTTTTGTTTGGATGGCGGCTGCTAAATCTTCGGAATAAATATTCCAGTCATTGCCTTCGCGATCGGAATAAATATCGTTGAGAATGACATAATCGGCTTTGGCGAAGGCATCAACAAAGGCATCAAAGAAAAAATAGGTCCGCGAATAGGTGTGGGGCTGGAAGACGACCCAAAGCTTTTTATGGTCATAATTGAGACAGGCATCGATGACAACTTGCAGTTCGGTCGGGTGGTGGGCGTAATCTTCATAGACCGTGATGCCGGCGACTTCACCGCGAAATTCAAAGCGTCGCTTAGGCCCTTGGAAATTTTTAAAGGTTTCAATGGCGACTTGGACAGGGACCTTTAGGAAGTCGCCGCAGATAATGGCCGACAAAACATTGAGGACATTGTGCTCACCGGGGATGTTTAAATAAAAATATCCGTAAAAATCCTTGCCCTTGTAGACATCAAAGCTTGGTTTCCCCAAGGAATCGTAGGAAATATTTTTGGCATGCCAATCATTAGTTTGGTCAGTCCCGTAGGTGACAACCGGGCAAGTCAGATCAAGGAGGACGTCACGGACGTTTTGCGAATCGCCATAGGCAATCAGCAGGCCATCAGCCGGCAGGATTTTGGCGAAATTATGGAAGGACTCTTTAATTTGATCAAGGCCGCCGGTGAAAAAATCCAGATGGTCTTCTTCAATATTTGTAATAATCCCAATCGAATGACTGGTTTTAAGAAAACTATCGACGTATTCGCAGGCCTCGACGACAAAGTACTTTTTTTCATCAATGATGGCGTTACCGCCAAACTCATCGAGTTTTCCACCGATACTCAGACTCGGTTTTAAGTCAGCATGGTGGAGCAAGGAGGCAACCATGGAGGAAGTGGTCGTTTTACCATGGGTGCCGGAGACGGAAATGGTGTGTTCAAAAAGATGGGAAAAAAGTCCTAAAAAATCGGACCGCTCAATCTTGGGAAGGCCCAGATCATGGGCTTTTTTCATATCGGGGTTATCCTCGTGGATGGCGGCTGAATAGACGATGCAATCGGTGTCGGCGGGGATATTGTCGTAATTATGGCCAATGTGAACGGTCACGCCCAGACCCGCCAGTTTCTCGGTATAGGCAGAGGCGACCATGTCCGAGCCCTCAACTTCTAATCCTTCGGACAGGGACATGGTGGCTAGGCCACTCATGCTACTGCCACCAATGCCAATAAAGAACAGTTTAGTGATTGGTCGGTTAAATGTTTTTTTAAGTTCTGCTTTCAACGGAATAATACTCCTTAAATTTTATTTTAAAGTGCTTGCCAGTTTTTTAAAAAGAAGATAAAGAAGATCTTGTTTAGGGAAGATGGCCACAAAAAAGATCCAGTTTAAATTATAACACACCCCTCAATCAGCCGTAAAGTTTAAATAAAACTTGCTTTTTCTTGAAAACACGAATAAAATTATAATAAACTGAAAAAATGTTCGGGTTTTTCCGATTAGGGGAATTATGAAAAAAAATGAACGCATCAGTATGATTACAAAGATTCTTGCCGACCATCCCAATCAGGTCTTTTCCTATAATTATTTTTCGCTGCTTTTTGAGGCCGGAAAATCCAGTGTTTGCGAAGATATTGGGGTCGTAAAAAAAGCCTTTGAAAACTTGGGACAAGGACAAATTCACACCTTTTCGGGGGCGGCTGGCGGGGTCGTTTACTACCCCCATGTTTCGGGGGCTGAAAAAAATGAAATTTTAGGTGAAATTGCCCAGCTTTTGCTTGAACCCCATCGACAGATCCAGGGGGGCTTTCTTTATTATAGCGATATTTTGTCAAACCCGCGTTATTCAGAGAAACTCGGCCGGATCATTGCCTCTGAATTTGGTCAAAAAGCGATCGACTATGTTGTCACGACGGAGACCAAAGGGATTCCTAGCGCCATGGCCTCAGCCCACTACTTAAACGTCCCGATGGGTTTAATCAGGCGAAGCAACCGGGTCACCGAAGGAGCAACGACCAGTGTCAATTATATTTCCGGCTCATCGAATAAAATTAATACCATGTATTTAAGCCGGCGTATTAATTTAGCCGGGAAAAACATTCTAATCATCGATGATTTTATGAAAGGCGGCGGTACCGCCAAGGGGATGCACAATCTGATGGAAGAAGTGGGAGCCAAGGTAGTTGGTATTTGTGTGATTCTAGCGACGAAAACACCGAGTGAAAAGCTGGTCGATAGCTACACACCGCTACTGATCATGGATGATGATAAGATTAAAAAAGGAAAACTAGCTGTCGAAATGTATGAGACCAGCTAAACTGTAGCATGATTAAGGAGTCATTAGCAGAAATTTTGCGCTGGTTTATTTTTTTAGGCATTTACCACATCAGATAAAGAAAAGCAAGAAAAAAACAAGGTTTTTGTTTCAATCGACTAGAAATTGTGGTAGGATAGACTTAGAATTACCATGTGACTTTATTTTAAAGGGGAGGCTTACGCAGATGGAAATAACAGACGTAAGAGTACGTAAAACGTAT
>CAZWEU010000024.1:0-26494 GCA_964632785.1 uncultured Lachnospiraceae bacterium
GCTCAAGATATTGCCTTTTATAGACCTTTTTATTTACTGATTTTTGTGGTGATAATTTTTGTCATCAACCATAAGATGGGAATTCGTCTTAATCGGCGGATCGCCTATGCCCTCTTTCGAATGAGCATTCAACTGATTCTGGTGGGCTTTTTTCTGCAGTATATTTTCCTGTTTGATCGCTTCTGGATCTCTACGACCTATGTCTTGTTTATGATCATGGTGGCGGCCATGACAACGGCTAAAAGCTGCCAGCTCAATCTAAAGACCCAGTTATTGCCAATTTTGCTCGGTTTTGGCCTCCCCAATATCCTCATGCTGGTCTTTATCAATCAATTTGTGATTGGCCTTGATAAGATTTTTGAGGCCCAATATTATATTCCCTTGATCGGTATGCTCTTGGGTAACAGCTTAAGTGGAAATATTATTGGCATTAACACCTTTTACCAAGGCCTTAAAAAAAACGAAGGGGACTACTATTATCGTTTAAGCCTGTCGGCCAATCAATGGGAGGCCACCCTGCCTTGGTATAAGGAGGCAGTGGTTGGCTCTTTAAATCCAATTATTGCCAGTACTGAAACGGTGGGCCTCGTCTCCCTGCCGGGGATGATGACCGGACAAATTTTAGGGGGAGCCATGCCGATGACGGCTATTGTCTATCAAATTGTGATTACGGCGGCCATCTTAATCGTGCGTTATTTCAGTATTCACTTTACCCTTCTTTTGACCCGTAAGAATAAATTCGATGACTATGACCGCTTAAAGGGATAGATAAAGGGAGCCTTTAACAAAATTTTGCCAAGGTCGGGAAAAATTTTGCCTTTTACTGACCCCACTGCGGTGGTAGAATGGGGACTATGAAAGACTATACTTGAGAGGACAGCCATGGCCTATAAAGATTTAACACCAACGACAGCAATTGAATACGTTAAAAAGCACACGACAATCTTCCCCGCCCAGGCCCAATTAGAGGTTTATGAAATTGGCGCTGGCGAAGATGATGGCGATGGTTTTGTCAACCACCTCTACCGCCTCTGGGACCAAGAGGGAAGATCGGTAATTTTAAAGCAGGCTAAACCCTATCTAAAAATATACGGTGCGTGTGCGCCACTAACAACCAAGCGTAATCACACCGAAGCAGAGATTATTAAATTAAGACAAGCCATCACACCGGAGTATTTGCCGGAGATGTATCATATCGATCGGGAAAATAATCTTTTTGTCTATGAGGATTGTGGCCGCCTTAAAATTATGCGTTTTGAACTGACCAAGGGAAAATCCTTCCCCTTATTTCCCCAGCAAATGGGCGAGTTTTTAGCCAAATCTAATTTTTATACTTCGGAGATTTATTTGGATCAAATTGCCCACAAGGCCCTTGAAGTTAAGTTTATGAATCCTGAAATGCGCCGGATTATGGAGAGTATCTTGTTTTTACGTGACTCCTTTATGGAGGAGGCTGATCTTCCAACCATGTCCGATCCTGATCCTAATCATGTCATCATGAGTGACTTGTTTTGGGGAAAAAAAGAAATTCGGGTTGAACTATTAAAACTTCGGGGGATTTTTATGCGAAAAAGCGAATGTCTGGTTCATGGCGACTTGCACACCTCTAACATTATGATCGATGAGACCGAGATGAAGATTATCGATATGGAATACCCCTTTATGGGACCGGCCTCAGCCGATGCCGGCTACCTGATGGGAAATTTAATTTATGGCTACATTGCTTGGCATTATCATCAAGAAGGCAGTGAGGCCTTTCGAAAAAATTACCGGGCTGAGATGCTGGCCTACATCCGGGGCATTTACCGGGAATATGTGCGGGTTTTTACTGCGGCCTGGGACAAAGATGCCAAAGCCATTTACCGCGATTATTCGGAGTATCGTGATCATCTGCTAAGGAATCATTTAAAAGAGGCCTGCGGCTTTGCCGGCTGTCAGATTGTTAGTCGGGTATCGAGTTATGTCTCCTTGCCCGATTTTGATGCCCTCTTAGATGAGGCCAGTCGAAATGACGCCAGGCGCTTAGCCCTATTGATTGCCGATAGCTTGATTATGAAGCGTGATCAGGTTGAGACGATTGACGATTTTATTAAGATAATAAAAGGCGTGACCAAGCAGTATTTAGCCGTCATGAAGGTCATTCGAAAATAATTAGGACAATAAAAAGCTGTTTGCGGATGCAAACAGCTTTTTTAATATGCTCTTTAAATAAGCAGGAGCTTATTTAAAGAGCATGCTGACATAATGGGGAAAGCTCTTCTTTTTAGGTGGCTTGATCTTTTTAATTTCCGCCACTTTTATTTTCTTTAATGTTTTTATCTTTTCTTTTGGTTTTTCGGGAACCTTGATCAGGCCATTGATCAAGACGGCAACGATAATTCCAAAACCCGTTTCCAATAGCCGAATGACAGCAATTAAATAAGAGCCGAGCTGTTGGGGATAGGTGATCATTACTGAAATGTACATGACACAGCCAATGACAATGGCCCCCGAACGATCAGTATGATTAAATAAGTAAATAATGCCGACAACACCGATGGGGACAAGGACTATATAGATTTGGGCAAAGGGAATCAGATTACAAATGAAGATCCCAAGAAAGCCCACAATTGCCCCAACCAGGGTTCCTAAAATACGATTCCAGCCCGTCTCGACCGAGTCTTCAATACTTGGGCCCATGGCAATGACGGCCGCAATCGAGGCAAAGAGGGGATTAAAGTCTGGACCCATTAAGCCAAAAACCACCACACATACAAAAACTGACAAGGCCGTTTTGATGTTTCGCATTCCGATTGGTGGCAAATTATTTAGTTTCATGACGATTTACGCTTCAACTTCCTTTCACTACAAGTAACAATTTAATAGCATTTATTTTTGATACCTACCAGTATACGCTGTATTAGGAGAAAGTCAAGGTGGAAATCAATGGAACAAGTTTGCTTTAAGGAAGGCTAAATCTTTTTTTCGACCCTCTTTATCTTTTTTTCGCGAATATGGCCCATGGCAATTCGCTTTTCTCGGACCAGCTTTAAACGCTCAATCAGTAAATCGTCTTGGTCGTCGTCAATCAAGATCTTTAACGCCGTCAGGCTAGATTCAAATTTTTCGATTTGAGCGATCAGGTTTTTGCGATTAGCGGTAAAGAGTTCACTCCACATGGGAGCATTGATCATGGCAATCCGGGTTAAATCACCAAAACTACCACCTTCAAAATCGGTAATTCCCAGGTCATCTTCACAATCAACCAGGGCCGAGGCAATGACGTGGCAGAGCTGGGAGGTAAAGGCGATTTTTTCATCATGGATGGCACAGGTGGTCTCAACGATATGGTTAAAGCCCAGATCATAGATGACTGCTTTTAAAAATTCAATATTGACAGGATCATTAGTGGCAAGGGGGGTTAAGATATAATTTCGATCTTTAAAGATGCTATCATCGGCATGGTGGTAGCCTTCTTTTTCACTACCGGCCATAGGATGACCGGGTATAAAATCGATGTCTGTTCGTAGAAGCTTTCCAAGATTTTTAAAAATAATCTCTTTGACCCCGCTAATGTCGGTGACCAGAGCACCCGGTTTAAAATCCTCCATGTATAAGGCCATAAAAGCCAGGGCATCTTTGGGGCTGATGCAAAGATAAACAAAATCAGATTGCGAAAGAAAGTCTTGTAATTCAAGCGAGACCCAGGTCCCCCCATCGATGACCCCATCTGCTAAGGCCTGATGGATGACCTCTTGATCGATATCATAGGCGACAATTTTATTAAAGCCAATCTTTCTTAGGCCCATGGCTAGGGCCCCCCCCATTAAGCCGAGACCAATAAAACAAAGGTTTAAATCAGATCGTTTCTTCATCCGATGACCTTGTTTTCAATCTGGGCGTATTTTCTAATGCTTGTCATGATCCGATCAAAATCAGCTGGGGTGATCGATTGTTCGCCATCGCAAAGGGCACATTCGGGGTTATTATGAACTTCAATCATGACTCCATCGGCCCCAACGGCAATAGCCGCCTTGGTCAAGGCTTCGACCGTCCAAGACAGACCGGTAGCGTGGCTAGGATCAATGATGACAGGCAGGTGACTTTTTCGTTTTAAGACGGGCACACAGCTAAGGTCCAGGGTGTTTCGAGTCGCCGTTTCGAAGGTGCGAATGCCGCGCTCGCAGAGGATAACTTGAGTATTTCCTTCTTTCATAATGTATTCAGCCGACATTAAAAATTCCGTGATCGTTGAGGACATGCCCCGTTTTAAAAGAATCGGCTTATCAATCTTACCCAATTCTTTGAGGAGGTCAAAATTTTGCATGTTGCGGGCCCCAACTTGGATGACATCAATGTCTTCGAAGGCTGGCAATTGCTCTAAGGACATGAGCTCACTGACAATGGGTAGGCCCGTTTCTGCGCGAGCAATCTTTAGCAGTTCAAGGCCTTGGTAACCCAGGCCCTGAAAAGCGTAAGGAGATGACCGCGGTTTAAAGGCCCCACCCCTTAAAAAAGTGGCACCCGATTTTTTTATGCTTTTGGCAATATTAACCACTTGGTCTTCACTTTCGACTGAACAGGGGCCGGCAATAATATTGATGCTTCCTTCACCGATACTTCGTCCGGCGACATTAACTAAGGTGTCATCGGGATGAAATAAGCGGTTGGCTTTTTTATAAGGTTCCTGAACCCGTAGGACCTTATCGACAATCCGATTGGATAGAATACTCTCGACATCAGCGGTGGCCGTGTCGCCAATCAAGCCAATCACGGTTCGGTCAAGGCCTTTGGAGTAGTTGACCCGTAAATCATGGCTCTCGATCATGGTGATCAGTTTTTGGACATCTTCTTCAGGCGTATTTGCTTTAACGACTATTATCATTTTATTCCTCCGTTTTTGAATGCAAGTTGGTCAAATTCATCATTAGCATCTCCCGTGCACTGAAGATTGCAATAAAAAAAGAGACTTCCTAGGAAGTCTCTTCAATCAACTATAAAAATACTCAGGGGTATTGATAGAGAGTGGATGGAATAGCAACTTCAAAGGACTTTAATTGATTGTACGCAAAATAACCAAAGCCTGTGCTTTGGACGTTGCGATAATAATATAAATTAAAGTTGCTGGTCATTGTTTTCATCATAATCTCCATTTTTGACCAAGGTCTAATTGGCCAGCTGAGTAAAATTCTATGGCATTTATTATAAGCTGAAAAATTATAATAGTCAAACACTTTTTTAAAATAAAAGATAAAGGGAGAATCGCCTAGGCTAAGTTAAATAATTTTTTGGCATTGGCCGTGGTAATGGCAGCAACTTCGTCCAGGTCTAATTTGCGGATTCGGGCCACTTCCTTAGCGACATAATAGACATGAGCCGGTTCATTTCGCTTGCCCCGATGGGGAGTCGGCGTCAGATAAGGGCTGTCAGTCTCAATAAGCAGGCGATCAAGGGGGATCATTTCAATCACCTGAGGGAGTTTTCGGGCATTTTTAAAGGTCAAGGGGCCGCCGGCGGATAAATAAAAACCGAGGTCCAAGAAAATTTCCGCCATTTCGACAGAGCCACTATAACTATGCATGACCCCGCCAAATTCTTTGCAAAAGTGCGCTTGTAAAATGGCTTGCATATCGGCCATCGATTCTCGGTTATGGATAATAATCGGAAGCTTGGCTTGCTTGGCAATGGCGATTTGCTCGATAAAGACTTTTTGCTGAATTTCTCTTGGCGAGTGGTCATAGTAGTAATCGAGGCCAATTTCCCCAATGGCAACAACCTTATCCTTGGCCGCCCAAGTGGAAAAGAGGTCCCCGTGCTTTGCAGAATCGTAGTCTTTGGCATCATGGGGATGAATGCCCACGGCCGCGTAGATCATGGGGTGTTTTTCGCTTAGTTTAATAGCGGCGCGACTCGAGGCCTCGTCGGCACCGGGGTTGATAATGTATTCAAGGCCGGCGGCTTGGGCCCGGTCCAGAACAGCCTGGCGGTCCTGATCAAATTTTTTATCATCAATATGGGCGTGACTATCAATTAACATTTTGGCTAATTTCCTTTCTAACGTGACAGAGTAGGGTGTTTTTATCATTGGTAATTTTTTGGTCAATTACCAGGTCCAGCAAGTGGTCAAGAATTTCGCCGATCTTGGGTCCCGGCTTAAGGCCTAGATTGATCAGGTCTGTCCCCTTGATGGCCAGGTCTCTGAGTGAAAAACAGGCTTCTTCTTTAAGGACCTGGTCGACTAAGGCGTCTAATTCCGTCAGCTCATCAAGGCGGCAGTGAAAGAGGGGGTCTTGGCCGAGGCAATCAGCTTTTTTAACCTCGATCAGGTCGCGAAAGGCCTCTTCACCCAGCCGGTTCAACCAGCGCTTAACACTCTTTTGACTGGTCTCAATGGGGGTGTCGTGGTATTTAATTAAAAGCAGAATGGCTTTAATTCTTTCGCGTGGAAGTTTTAGGCGATTTAAAATAAGCTGGGCCATCTCTTCTGAACGTTTGGAATGGCCGTAAAAGTGGCCGATTCCTTTTTGGTCGATAAAAAAAGTATCAGGCTTGCCCAGGTCGTGCAAGAGCATGGCCCAGCGCAAATTGATGCGGGCCTTTACCGAGGCCACCGTGATGGCTAAGTGGGTAAGGAGGTCATGGCAATGGTGGGGGTTTTTTTGATCAAAAGCGGTGGTCGGCAAAAGTTCCGGGATAAAGACACCGATGATATCAATCCCTTGAATTAAGCTTTCCTTGACATTCTGGCCACAAAGGAGGGCGTTCATTTCTTTAGTGATGCGCTCCACGGAGATTTTTTTAAGCCTGGGTGCGGCTTCTTTCATGGCCCTAAAGGTCGCCTCTTCAATGGTAAAGCCCAGGACAGCTTGGAAGCGCAGACCCCTAAGGATGCGAAGGGCGTCCTCCTTAAAGCGGATTTGCGGATGACCAACCGCGCGAATAATCCCCTTGCCTAAATCAGCTTGGCCCCCATAAGGATCGATAATAACTCCGGTCTTGGGCTGGTAGGCCATGGCATTGATGGTAAAGTCGCGCCGGCCTAAGTCATCTTCGATATGGCTTGAATAGGTCACTGAATCGGGACGACGGGAATCCGAATAAGGGCCTTCGATCCGATGAGTGGTTATTTCAACCGGCTGGGAGTCGGCAATAATGGTGACAGTCCCATGGTCAATGCCGGTTTTAATGACCGGGTAATCGCTAAAAATAGCAATAACCTCTTCAGGCCTAGCACCACTGCTTAAATCAAAATCGATGGCCTTCTTGCCAAGTAAAGAATCCCGGACACAACCCCCAACCAGGTAAGCCCTAAAGCCTTTTGATTCAAGGCGGTCAAAAATGCCAATCAAGTAAGGGGGAAGATCAATCATGGCCTTGGTCGCCAAGGCCGATGTCATCGGCGACCTTGCGCATGCCTAAAATGCTCTCCTGGATTAACTGATCGAGTGAGTAGCCCGACAGGTCAGCGCCTTTTTTGATAATGTCACGGTTGACGCCAGCGGCAAAATTTTGGCTTTTAAATTTCTTTTTCACCGATTTTAATTCCAGGTCATTGACGCTTTTGGATGGCCGCATATAGGCGCAAGCGGTAATTAAGCCGGCTAATTCATCAATCCCGTAAAGAATTTTTTCCATTTGATGGCTGGGCTCGACATCCGAGCAGATGCCATAACCGTGGCTAACCACGCTTCGAATAAAGGAAGCATCATAGTCATGGTCGGTGAGGATCTCGACGACCTTGACGCAGTGGTCCGCAGGGAACTTTTCATAATCCAGATCATGAAGGAGGCCGACGATTCCCCAATAGTCAGGGTCCTCTCCTTCTAGCTGGGCAAAATGAGCCATGATTCCTGATACCGCCAGGCCATGCTTGACTAAGGACTCGCTGTCATTATATTCTTTTAACAATTGATAAGCTTTTTCACGATTTAAATTTGGCTTCATCTTTCTCTCCTTGATATTTGCTTAAAAAGCAAACGAATTTTAGAATCGCTGTTATCTTATTTAAGAAATTAGCTTTTATCTATTATCTCAATAAAGACCGGTCAATGCAAGTGGTGGATATGTTTTAATCGATAAGAGCCACCTTCTTAAGGGTTGATTTTGAAAGAACAAAGATAATTATTTTTTGAAGAGAATCGACAAAATGCTTAAGGCCTGTTAATATGTTAAGAAGACTGATCAATGGGTCTTTTTTAAAAACCTTTATAAGGTGTAATAAACATCAGTAACACAGAAATATATATTAAAAAAAGGAGTTATTATGAATTATAAGCGGTGGATTGCGGTAGGCTTATCAGTGGTAGTGTTTTTTTCATCACTAATTATATCTTTAGTTGGAAAAACACTAAGCCAAAGTATGGAAGAGGCGGGGGCAAAAACGTTTTTGCAAGAAATGATGGATAATAGCCTATCAGAGAACGTCTTGCGGCAAGGAAATGTCGATGAGCGGATCCTTGTTGTCAATATTCGAGGAACCATTATGAATGTCGAGGACAGCTTTTTGAGTGTCGCCCAATACAATCACCAACAAATTTTAGAGTCACTTGACAAGGTAAAAGAAGATGAGACCATTAAGGGAATCATGCTCCGGATTGATAGCCCGGGGGGTGGTGTCTATGAAAGTGCGGAATTAAGTGACAAAATTCGCCAAGTGAAAGAGGCGAGGGATATCCCAATCTATGTTTCCATGGAAAGTATGGCCGCCAGTGGTGGTTATTATATCGCCGCTGATGCCGATCAAATCTATGCGACCAAGGAAACCATTACCGGGTCAATTGGGGTGATCATGGGGGGCTTAATTATTCAGAGTTAATGGCTAAACTAGGGATTGAAGATACGACCATTAAAAGTGGTGACCTAAAGGACGTTGGTTCAGCAAGCCGGCCACAGACGGAAAAAGATGTCGCTGTCTTGCAGGGCTTGGTTAATAGCATGTATGAACGCTTTATTGATGTCGTTGCCCAAGGCCGGGGGATGGACCGGGAGACCGTCTATAAACTTGCTGATGGCCGAATCTATGACGGGAGCCAGGCCCAAAAAAATGGACTGGTTGATAAGATTGGCTATTATGAAGAGGCCTTAGGGGATTTTAGGACCGCTTATGGCCTCGAAAGCGCCCAAGTTTTTACCTACGAAAATAGCCAAGCTGATATCTTAAGTCAACTCTTTATGAAAACATCACAAACCCTTAATCTGGGTCAGGCGATAACGAGCGGGACGCTTGATCTGCCAGCAAATTGGAAAGAAGAATCGGGCTTTATGTATATCTATGAGGGCTATTAAAATGGAGAAATATCATAACTATCCAGCCCTGATCTATGCGGGTTTTTGGATGCGGTTTTTTGCTTATTGCCTGGACCTCATTATAATTGCCAGTCTCCAGCGGATTTTTCTGTTTTTCCTGGCAAGTGGCGGCCTAAAAACAGTCCTTAGTCTAGCCATTTATTTACTCTATTTTGTCCTAATGACCAAATTTAATCAGGGACAAACACTGGGAAAAATGGCCTTCGGCCTGCAGGTGGTTAGTTTGACTGAGGAGGATTTATCATGGACGACGGTCATGATCCGGGAGCTCTTTGGGCGTTACTTGCAAAAGACCTTTCTGATTATGTATATTTTAATTGTTTTCACACCAAAGAAACAACACATTATTGATCTGCTGGTTGAGACAAGTGTCATCAGTCACAACAATTTAGCCTTATATGAAGCAAGGCCTTTAATGGGACCGGGTCATTTACCCCTAGACGAAAAGGCCATTTAAGGAATAATCTTGACTTTAAGAATGGAATTGTGTAAAATAAGTAAGCGACTAGGGGTATCGCCAAGCGGTAAGGCAATGGACTCTGACTCCATCATTCCCAGGTTCGAATCCTGGTACCCCTGCCATTTACTTGCCTTATATCAGTAATGATGGACCGTCAATACAAGTGGTCAAGCCGTCGGCGTGATTTACAAAGTCAAACAAGCCCCTAGGTGCGTTTTTGGATTTGTAAATACTGCTGACGGCTTTTGTTTTAGGTGAAAATAGAAACGAAGAGGCGGTTTTAATGTTTAAGACACAAGTGTATTTAATGGATGTAAGGCCACTAAAAGAGGAGGCTCTTTTTTCTACTTATTTGGGGCAGGTATCTCTTGATCGGCAAATTAAAATTAAAGCCTTAAAAACAAGTCAGGCTAAGGCTCGCTCGCTTGGCGCCGGCCTCCTGCTAGGTCAAGTCCTTCGAAACCACCAGATTGATTGCCAAGCCTTAATCACTTACAATCACTTTGGCAAAGCCTTTTTAAAAGATTATCCTGATTTTCATTTTAACCTATCCCACTCCGGGGACTTTGTCGTTTGCGCCGCGTCGCCTCAAGCGGTTGGTATTGACATTCAAAAGATCAAAGATGTAAATCTAAAAGTGGCCAAGCGTTTTTTTCACAAAAAGGAGTTTGAATGCCTAGCCAAGCTCCCACCAGGGATGCGAAAAACAGCCTTTAGTCAGATCTGGGCGGCCAAAGAAAGCTATCTTAAATATTTAGGGACGGGCTTGGCGACCCGGCTTGATTCCTTTGTGGTCCAACTCGATCAAGAGGGGGGGCAAATCAAGGGGGTGAAAGCCCATCTGAAGAACTACCAAGGGCCTGAAGAGTATGTTATTTATTGTTGTAGCAGGGATGATCATTTTGACGGTCAGCTAAAGACAATCAGGCCAAGAAGGGAGTGACTAAAGTGGAGGGAAAAGTAAACAAATCACTAAAAAAAATTTTTATCACCTTCTTTAAGATTGGATTATTTACCTTTGGCGGAGGTTATGCCATGATTCCCTTGATTGAAGAAGAGACGGTCAAGCGCCACCATTGGATTAAAAGCGAGGATATCATTGATATTATTGCCATCGCGGAGGCGACACCGGGAGTCATTGCCGTTAACACGGCCAGCTTTGTCGGCTACCGGGTCAGGGGGGTAAAAGGGGCCATTATCGCCACCATTGGCGTGGTCTTGCCCTCTTTTACGATTATTTCCATCGTCGCTACTTTTTTTTCCGCCTTCCAGCAATTAGAATGGGTCAATTATGCCTTTTTAGGCATTCGCTCGGGGGTTATTATCCTGATTCTTGGGGCGGCCATTAATTTAGGGAAAAAAGGCGACCATCATTTTTTAAGCATGGCCTCCTTAGGGCTGGCCTTTTTACTGGCTTCTTTTACTGAGATTAATGTCATTTTTCTAATTTTTGCTGGTGGCATCATTGGTATCCTGACTCAAGTTGTCTTTAAGGTGAAAGATCTAAGCGATGGAGACCAAAAATGATCTATTTAGATTTATTTATCACTTTCTTTAAGATTGGTCTATTCACCATTGGTGGGGGCTACGCCATGATTCCCTTGATTCAACAAGAGGTCATCGATAACGGTTGGCTTAATATGACCCAGCTAATTGATTTTTTGGCCGTGGCCGAAGCCACCCCCGGCCCCTTTGCCGTCAATATTGCCACCTTTGTCGGCATGGAGACAGGGGGGGTATTGGGGGCTGCGACGACAACGATAGCGGTAGTTTTGCCTTCCCTTCTAATCATTATCTTAATTGCCAAGCTATTTGATGGCTTTCAAAAAAACAAATGGGTCCAAGGGGCCTTATATGGGATTCGCCCCGTCATTGTCGGTTTAATTGCTTCGGCCGCCCTGACCCTAATGTCTAAAAGTTTCATGGTTATGGGGGCTGACATCACGAATTTGGCAAGTTTCATCCAGGCCTTGTACCTTCGGGAGATTATTATTTTTTTGATTTGTGCATTTGTTTATTTTAAATACCAACTTCATCCGATCAAGCTGGTCTTCTTATCGGCCGGCTTGGGGATTACCTTTTTTGGACTGGGGCCACTTCTGTTTTAACAGGGTTTTGGCTGAGATCAGGAAAGGAATTTAAAGAATTGTAAAATAAAGATAAATAGAGATGAATAATTGGCGGGAATTTGTGTATAATATAAAGAGCAGTATTTTAGACATGAAATATGATAACAGGAGGATAGTAATATGAAATTTGAATTAAGAGACTGGAAAGTAGGCGATGGTGAAAGCATCGTGAAATATGCCAATAATGCCAGCCTTGCAAGGAATTTAAGAGATTCCTTTCCCCATCCTTATACCCTAGATGATGCCCATTATTTTATTGACCAATGCATTCATCGGGATAAATCAAAGCAATTAATTAAGGCGATTGTTATTGATGGTGAAGCGGTTGGCTCGGTGGGACTTTATGTCCAAGAAGATGTCAGCCGACAAAGCGCCTTATTAGGGACTTGGTTGGGTGAGCCCTTTTGGGGTAAAGGGATCATGACCCAAGCGATTAAACGAATTGCCCAAGAAGGCTTTGAGGTCCTCGATATCGTTCGCATTTACGCTAGGCCTTTTGCCGATAATGTGGCTTCACGACGAAGTTTAGAAAAAGCGGGATTCGTCCTAGAAGGAATCTCAAAAAAGGGTGTGTATAAAAATGGGATAGTTAAGGATGGAACGGTCTACGCCTTGGTGAAAGAATAAAAAGTGGCGTAAAAACCATTCAAATACAGGTGATTTATCCCGGAGAGAAAACCCTTCGGGATATTTTTTTAGATTTAAATAATAAGGAAATAGGAAGGAGTTTTACCATGAAGACCTATCGAAAAGAATTGTATTTTAATTTACCGACCAGACGGGGTTTGGTTAATATCACCAGTGAGGTGCAAAAAGCAATTGATGAAAGTGGGATCAAAGAAGGGATCGGCCTGATTAATGCCATGCATATCACGGCCAGTGTCTTTATCAATGACGATGAATCGGGCCTTCATCAGGATTATGAGCGTTGGCTTGAAAAATTGGCTCCGGAGAAGCCTTACGACCAGTACCAGCACAATGGCTTTGAAGACAATGCTGATGCCCACTTAAAACGGACCATTATGGGACGTGAAAGCCTGGTGGCCATCACCAAGGGGAAATTAGATTTTGGCACTTGGGAGCGGATTTTTTACTATGAGTTTGATGGAAAAAGAGATAAACGGGTCTTAATCAAGATTATTGGCGACTAGGCTTTAAGACCACTTGGTAGAATCAAACTAAAAGGGGCTGAAAATGAAAAAAAGTTTAAAAAAAAGTGGCTATTTACTGGTCTTTATACTAATGGTTTTAAGTTTGATCTCGGTGGTAAAGGGGCAAGCAGTTTTTGCGGAGCAAGAAGTAAGTTGCGTCTATCGAAGCCATGTGGAAAATAAAGGCTGGCTTGATTGGGTGAAAGACGGCCAAGACGGAGGGACGACAGGCCAAGCCCTGCGCATGGAAGCCATTGAAATAAAGTTAGAAACCGACTTGGATGTCCAAGTCGAGTACCGGACTCATGTGGAGAACCTGGGTTGGCAAGATTGGGTTGGCCAAGGAGACCTTAGTGGAACCGACGGCCGAGGATTACGGCTTGAAGCCATTGAACTGCGCCTAAGTGGAAGCGATGCCGAGGCCTTTGATCTTTACTACCAAGTTCATGCTCAGAACTTTGCTTGGCTTAGTTGGGCCAAGCAAAACAAGCTGGCCGGGACCCAAAATTTAGGGCTGCGCTTAGAAGGGGTTCGCATCCGGGTATTAAAGAAGGGGACCTCTCCAGAGGGTGACTTTAGGCGCCCTTTCGTCGATGGCGGGGTCAAAGCCTCTTATCAGACCCATGTCGAGAACGTGGGTTGGCAGGCCTTTAAAAATGATGGTGACATGTCAGGAAGCAGTGGCCGGGGTCTAAGGTTAGAAGGGATTAAAATAAAACTGACTAATCAAGGCTATGACCTGGGTCTTGAGTATGAAACCCAGATTGAAAACATTGGTTGGCAAGGCTATAAACAAGAAGGTGACCTTAGTGGTAGCGAGGGCCAAGGTTTTCGCCTAGAAGCGATTCGCATTAGATTAACCGGTGAAGATCACGACTTATACGATCTTTATTACCAGGTCCATGCCCAGACTTATGGCTGGATGGATTGGGCCAAGAATGGCGAAAATGCCGGGACCGATGGGATGGGCCTGCGCCTAGAAGGAATCCGGATAAAAGTAATCCCTAAAGGGATGCCACCACCGGGACCCCAAGATTTACCCTTTTTGACCAACCGCATTAATCTTGTCTATCGGGCCCATGTTCAAAATAGGGGTTGGCAGGATTGGAAGACCAAGGGGGAATTAAGCGGGACCACTGAAGAAGGCTTGCGCTTAGAGGCCCTTGAGATCAAGGTTGAGAATGCCGGCTATGACGTTGGCGTGACCTACCAAGTCCATCTCCAAAATAGGGGTTGGCAGGACTGGAAAGCCGATGGGCAACTAGCCGGAACAATTGGCGAAAACCTGCGAATAGAGGCCGTCCGCCTAAAGTTAACGGGCAAGGAGGCAAAGATTTGTGATCTTTATTATGAGGCCTGTAGCCAAGGCTTTAACTGGCTGCCTTGGGTGACAAGTGGTGAAAGCGCCGGCTATACAGGTAAGGGCTTAAGGTTAGAAGGCTTAAAACTCTTGATTAGTCCCAGGGGGAGTCCAGTCCCGGCCACAACCAAGCAAAAATTAGGGTCACTCACGCAATTGGTCAACAAAAACCACAGTATCCCATCAGATTACGTCCCTACTGATTTAGTAACTGTAAACTTGCTTTCGACCAGGACCACCGACCTGCGGGCGGAAGCCGCAAAACATTTAGCTGATTTATTTAAGGCCGCTAATAATCACGGACTAAACCTTTACTGTTTGTCGGGATATCGGTCCTATGCCACGCAAGCCGCTATTTACCAATCCTATGTTAATTCCTATGGCTTGGCCGCGGCCGAGCTTGTCAGTGCCAGGCCGGGGATGAGTGAACATCAATTAGGACTCGCTATAGATGTGACTAGTGTGTCAGCCGGCTTTGACCTGGTCGAGAGTTTTGCTGATACGGCAGAAGGCCAGTTTGTTAAAAACAATGCCCACAAGTATGGTTTTATTATTCGTTATCCCAAAGATAAGACCCATATCACGGGCTATGCCTACGAGCCCTGGCACCTTCGCTATCTTGGCCTTGAAGTGGCGCAGACCATTTATGAGAGTGGAAAAACAATGGAAGAGTTCTATGGCATCGATTAAGGACGAGGGTAAATGACTCTAAATGGTTTTCTAATAATAAGATGGTTGATTGGATAAAGACTTGACGAGAAGGGGGAAAATGGGTACCATTAAAGAAAAATGTGATTCATTCAAAAATAATGTGGAGGTGAAATGATGAGTGAGGAAATAACAGATTATCCATGGGCCTTGTTTAATTTGGGAAATGAAATTTATGCCGTCTCGAGTGAGTATATTAAATCAATTTTTATCTTAGAAGAGGTGATTACACTCCTCGATGCAAAGGATTATGTTCGTGGGGCAGTTAATCTACGAGGGGATATTATTGGCCTGGTGGATACCCGGAAATTTTATGGCATGTATTCAGTCCAAGAAGAAACCAAGCAATTCATGAGGATTATGGAAGAGCAAAAGCAGGACCATGTAAAATGGTTAAATGAATTAGAAGATTCAGTTAGGGAGCAAAGAGACTTTACCCTGACGACCGACCCCCATGCCTGTGGCTTTGGGATCTGGTACGATAGCTATAAGACGGATGACGTGATGATTGACTATCTCTTGAAAAAATTCGATGAGCCCCATAAAAAGATTCATGAGGTGGCCCAAGAGGTCAGAGACCTATTAGCGGCAGACCAATATGACGAGGCAATGGCCTTTATCGAAAAGGCAAAAGAGCGTGAATTAAAGTTAATGGTCATTCTTTTTGACTCTCTTTGTGTCGAATACCGCGATGGGCGACGGGAATTAGCCATTGTCATGGAGGATGAAAAAACCGGTAAACAAATAGGAATTACGGTGGATAGGGTCTTGTCAATCGAGGGCGTCCGTGATGAGGACGATGAGGTAGCCAAGAAAATGCCAAGTATTGCCAATGACAGTTTACGATTGGGAAAAAGAGCAAAAGATGGGGCTCCGATATTTTTAATTAATGAGCAGCATTTTCTGAATTTATAAGAATAAATTAAATGATTGCTTAAAAAACAGGAAGGACGGGAGGCTTTTCTGTTTTTTAGTGTGTGTTTAATTAGAAAAAAGGGGTATGTATTTTAATATAGTAATTTATATCACTAGGGAGGTAATAGAATGAAGTATCAAATTGTAAAAGAATTCCCCCATCCAATCTTGGAAAAGTGCAAAAAGCCGGTTGTTTCGATTTATATGGATACCAAGATAAAAAAACCAGAAAGTTTTGAGAATCCCATTCGCTTTAAAAACTTGGTCAAAGAAGCCCACCGATCACTGCAGGATAAATCATATAAAAGTTTTAAGCCCTTGTTTGATCTTTTTGAAGAAATGGAAACCGATCGTTTCTTTTGGGAATCCGCCTCGCAGGGGATTGCCATTTTAGCCGACGACGAAGAATGCATCGTCTATAAATTACCCATTGATGTTCCTAACCAAGCGATTGTTGCCGATAGTTTTTACATCAAGCCATTATTAAAAAGTTATCAATCGAGTGGCCTCTACCATGTCCTGAGTTTGTCAAGAGATAGCTTTGCTCTATATGAAGCGGATCGGAAGAAGATCTTTCATGTTCCTGTAAGTGAAGAGCATTCAACCCTGGAAGGTGTCTTAGGTGACGAGAAAACAAATCCTTATCTTAATGTTGGGGCCTATGGTGGTGGTGACCAGGCCATGTATCACGGACATGGTGGCGCTAAGGATGAAAAGGAAATCGATCAGGAACGGTTTTTTAGATATGTGGATAATTATATCATCGAACAATATTCCAATACCTATAAAATTCCCTTAATTTTAGTTGGTTTGGATGAAAACCAAGGTGAGTTTAGAAAGATCTCGAAAAATGCCTATTTAATCAATGAAAATGTTAAAATTGATGCCGAGTCTCTTGATCAAAGAAAACTCCATAGTCGCGTTCAAACAGTCATGGAAGGGATTTTTAATCATGACGTGAAAGAACGGATGGAACTCTTTGCTCAGGCCCATGCCAACGATCTGGGATCGGATGATATGGTTCAGATCGGAAAAGCGATTGCTGAAGGACGAGTTGCCAGTCTTTATCTTGATGGCAGTAAGGTTCATCCTGGTCGCTTTGATTCAAAAATTGGGACCATTGTTGAAGATGAATTGCTTAGTCCTTATATCGGGGATATCTATGATGATATGGCTGAGGCCGTTCTTAATCTCGGTGGTGAAGTGATTATTCTTGAAGAAGCTGACATGCCGACAGAGAGAGATATTGCCGCGATTTATCGGTATTAATAAAGCAAATCAGGCCCTCCAGGGCCTGTTTTGCTTTAGCGCGTCGCAGATAAACGCCTAAAGTCAGCAAGAGACTAGGGTATTTTTACATAAGTAAAGATACCCTAGAAATAAAAATAGGGTCCGACATTAAATGTATAAAAATAATTAAAAACACTAAAAAAGCTGTACAAATGGCTAGATATGTGGTTAAATTAGATGAAAAAGAGTTAAGGGGATAAGGATGATACGAGTAGGAATTGGTTATGATGTTCATCGTTTAGTAGAAAATCGCGCCTTCATTTTAGGCGGTGTAAAAATAAACCACCATTTAGGACTCTTAGGACATTCTGATGCCGATGTCCTCATCCATGCCATTATGGATGCACTCCTCGGGGCTTTGGCCTTAGGCGATATTGGCAGGCATTTTCCCGATACGGACCAAGCCTACAAGGATAGTGACAGCCTATTATTGTTAGCAAAAGTCGGTCAGCTGATCGCCGAAAAAGGCTACCTGATCAATAATATCGATTCGACAGTGATCGCTCAAGCCCCTAAATTAAAACCCTATATCAGTCAAATGATCAAAAACATTGAAAAGACCTTGGATTTACCCGGCAATCGGGTAAATGTCAAGGCAACCACCGAAGAGGGTTTGGGGTTTACGGGTCGAGAAGAAGCGATAGGGGCAAATGCTTTAGTGAGTTTAGTGAAGGGAGA
This sequence comes from uncultured Lachnospiraceae bacterium, assembly GCA_964632785.1. Classification (GTDB taxonomy): domain Bacteria; phylum Bacillota; class Clostridia; order Eubacteriales; family Eubacteriaceae; genus Acetobacterium. Next base: position 17,977 of record CAZWEU010000024.1, read on the forward strand.
AAAAAGATGATTGGGATCATTGCCGCAATGGAGAGTGAAGTTCATGATATAAGAAAAGCCATGGAGGATTCCTTTAAAATTCATCACAGTGGCTTGACCTTTCTAAAAGGCAAGCTTCATCATAAAGAGATTGTCCTTGTTCAATCGGGTGTGGGCAAGGTCAATGCCGCCATGTGTAGCCAGATCTTGATTGATCTTTTTAAGGTTGAGGCCTTAATCAATCTTGGTGTCGCCGGGGCCGTAGACCCGGCTTTAGCCTTAGGTGATATTGTCATTTCAACGGACTCGGTCCAATATGATATGGATGCCAGAGCCTTTGGCCACCCTTTGGGGGAGATTCCCAATCTGGATGTGACCTTCTTTAAAGCTGATCAAAGTCTGATTGAAAAAGCCGAAAATGCAGCTAAGGCGGTCGGTATCAAGTATTTTAAGGGGCGAGTGATGACCGCCGATTTGGGTGTTAATTCACCGGCCTTGAAAGAACGTTTACTAAAGGAATTTAAAGGCTTATGCGTCGAAATGGAAGGGGCGGCAATCGGCCAGGTGGCCATGCTCAACCAATGCCCCTATGTGATCATCCGCTCGATTTCCGATAATGCCGATGACAATCAATTAGCCGACTACCAAGCCAACCTGGAGCGGTCAATTGCTAAGGGTGCCATGCTGGTAAAAGATATGATTAAAAACACTAAGTAGGGAGCACCGCCATGTTTGATTTAGAGCTACGACCCACTTGGGCCGAAATTGACCTGGATGCCTTGGTCCATAATTTTCAAGAAGTCAGGCGGATTGTCAGCCAAGAGGTTAAAATTTTGGCGGTGGTCAAGGCCGATGCCTATGGGCATGGGGCACTGGAATCCGGAAAGACCCTACTTGAGGCTGGGGCCGATGCCCTGGCCGTGGCCTTTATTGACGAAGCCATTGCCCTGCGTCAAAATGGGATTACTGATAACATTTTGCTTCTGGGCTATTCGTCAAAAGGGATGATTAAAGACCTCCTTCATTGGGACCTGACACCGACAGTTTATCAATTGGATTTTGCCAAGGCCCTTTCTGACTATTGTAAAAAGGCCGCGCTTGTTTGTCCAATCCATATTAAAATCGATACCGGTATGGGGCGAATTGGTTTTTCTTGGCAAGAAGCCAGCCGGATGATTGAAGAAATAAGTAAGCTTCCGGGTCTTTTAATTGAGGGTGTCTACAGTCATTTTTCAACCGCAGATGAGGGTGATAAAGCCTTTACAATGACGCAATGGCAACGCTTTAGACAGATACTTGATGATCTGAAGGCTAAAAACATCGCAATCCCCCTTGCCCACATCGCTAACTCAGCGGGCTTATTTGATCTAGAGGGCCTTCACTTGGATATGGTCAGACCGGGGATTGTCCTTTATGGTCTTTATCCATCAGATGCGGTTGACCGGCGCAAAATTGATTTAAAACCGGTCATGCGCTTTAAAACACGAATCATCCATATCAAAAAAATTCAAGCCGGCGATCCCCTCAGTTATGGCCGGTCTTATGTGGCCAAAGAAGAACGGTTAATTGGAACCTTAGCAGTGGGCTACGCTGATGGCTTGCCCAGGCTTTTATCGGACCGAGGCACGGTCTTCATTAAGGGTCAAGAGCTTCCGATTTTAGGCAATATTTGCATGGACCAGTGTATGGTTGATCTGAGTGACCTTGAAAAGGTCGACTTATACGATGAAGTGGAGATCTTTGGCGACCATATTCTGGTCGATGACATCGCTAAAAAAATAGGGACGATTAATTATGAGCTGATTTGCATGGTCAACAAACGTGTTCCCCGGCTTTATCTTAAAGATGGTAAAGCGGCTTATATAAAAAGAAGGGTTTTAGGGAAACAAGAATACTAAGGATTATAAAAAAGGAGATTATTATGGCATTTTTAGACGAAACAGTAAAAGAAGTACGTCGCGACATTGTTCGGATGATTGGAAAAGCAAGTTCCGGTCATCCCGGGGGATCCTTATCCTCAGCAGAAATATTAACTTTATTGTACTTTGAACAAATGAATGTGGATCCCAAGAATCCACAAGCAAAAGATCGCGATCGCTTTGTCTTATCGAAGGGACATGCGGCACCGGTTTTATATGCAACTCTAGCAGCAAAAGGTTATTTCCCCAAGGAAGAATTAGATCACCTGCGGCAACTGGGTTCCATGCTGCAAGGACATCCCGATATGCGAAAAACACCGGGCGTTGATATGTCAACGGGTTCTTTAGGCCAAGGGATTTCAACAGCTGTGGGCATGGCCTTGGGTGGCAAAATTGATAAAGCCGACTATAAAGTCTTTGCCTTATTGGGTGATGGTGAGTTGCAAGAAGGCTTAGTTTGGGAAGCGGCCATGGCTGCCGGTCATTATAAACTTGATAATCTAATCGCTTTTGTTGATAATAATAATTTGCAAATTGATGGGGCGGTTTGTGATGTTATGTCACCCTATCCAATTGATAAAAAGTTTGAGGCCTTTAAGTGGAATACCATTGTCGTTGAAGATGGCAATGACTTTGATCAATTGCGCCAAGCGATTGAAAAGGCGAAAGAAACAAAAGGTCAGCCAAGTGTGATTATTTGCACCACGGTTAAAGGAAAAGGTGTTTCTTTTATGGAAAATGAAGCAGGATGGCATGGAAAAGGCCCAAATCCTGAACAGGTAAAGCAAGCATTAAAGGAATTGGAGGCGTAGAAAATGGCAGAAAAAAAATCAACACGACAAGCGTATGGTGAGTATTTAGTTGAATTGAGTGAAAGAATTGATGATTTAGTGGTTTTGGATGCCGATCTTTCCGGAGCGACGAAGACCGATTTCTTTGCCAAAGCCTGCTCGGACCAGCATTTTAATTGTGGGGTTGCCGAAGCAAACTTGATGGGGATGGCAGCCGGACTCGCGGCGGTTGGTAAAGTGACCTTTGCCAGCACCTTTGCAATCTTTGGGGCCGGTCGTGCCTATGAAATTATTCGTAATAGCATTTGTTATCCCAATCTGAGTGTTAATATCGCCTTGACCCATTCGGGTATTTCAGTTGGTGAAGATGGCGGGTCCCATCAGTCAATTGAAGATATTGCCCTGATGCGGGTGATTCCCAATATGACGGTTTTATGCCCGGCCGATGCTGTCGAAACAGAAAAAATGATGGACGCTGCCATTGAAATTGATGGACCCGTCTACATTCGTTTGGGTAGAAGTGATGTGCCAATTATTTTTGATAAAGATTATGACTTTAAAGTCGGTAAAGGAATGGTTTTAGAAAGCGGGACAGAGGCAAGCATCATTGCTGCTGGCCTGATGGTTGAAGCCGCCCTTGAAGCCGCCAAAATCCTAAAGGATGAAGGGGTCTCGGTTTCTGTTATTAATATGGGAAGCATTAAACCCATCGATGTGGCAGCCATTAAAGATGCTGCCCTTAAAACAGGGGCGATTGTGACCGCTGAAGAACACAGTGTGATCGGTGGCCTAGGTGGTGCTGTGGCAGAGGTTTTAGGTGAAGTAGCGCCGGTTCCCCTTGAGCGCGTTGGCGTCAAGGATCGCTTTGGTCAATCGGGGAAAGTAGGGCCTTTATTGGAAGAATATGGTTTAACGGCCAAAGACATTGTTGCCGCCGTTAAAAAAGTCATTAAACGAAAATAAAAACGAAAAATCAAGGCCCCTGCAAGCGTGCAGGGGTTTTTTTATGGCGAAAATAAAAAACTTAATGATTATGGTAAAAGAATCTGCCATTATCAGTGTTTTAATGGTATATTCAACTAAAATAAGGACGAGAAAGGAAGAGGATAGTGGAATTAAAAGATAAATTAATAAAACAGGGGATATCCACAAAATTACTGGAAGATGTGGAGAAATTTAAAAGCTCTTATCCCCTTGACCAGGCGCTACTGGATCGGGTCCCCCGAACAGAAATTGTTTTTTATGGAAGAGACATCTGGTCCATGTGCATCGCAGCGATTTTAGAAGGTGAGAACATTCTTCTATCAGGCCCAAAGGCTACCGGTAAAAATGTTTTAGCCGATAATATTTGTGAATTGTTTGGCCGGCCCCAGTGGAATACCTCTTTTCATATTAATACCGATAGTGCCAGCTTAATTGGGACGGATACCTTTATTGATGATGAGGTAAGGCTAAGACGGGGGTCGGTTTACGAATGTGCCGTCAATGGTGGATTTGGAGTCTTCGATGAGATTAATATGGCTAAAAATGATGCCCTGGTCGTTCTTCATTCAGCCTTGGATTACCGAAAAATTATTGATGTGCCAGGCTATGAAAAGATTAAACTCCACCAAGCAAGCCGTTTTATCGGGACGATGAACTATGATTATGCCGGGACAAAAGAATTAAACGAAGCCTTGGTCTCGCGTTTTATGACCATTGATATTTCGCAAATTGAAGAAGAAACCCTAATGCTGATTCTTCGGGAAAATTTTCCTGATGCTAAGGCCGGCATCTTAGGCCAATTTGCCGGCGTCTTTTTAGATTTACAAGAAAAATCCCGAAATGCTGAAATTTCAACAAAATCTGTTGACTTAAGGGGTTTGATCGGAAGCCTAAAAACAATCAAACGGGGCTTAAAACCAAGCTTAGCCATTGCCATGGGGGTAACGGGAAAAACCTTTGACCAGTATGAAAAGGCAATTGTGGCCGATGTCATTGCCACCCGAATTCGCCAATCCTGGCAGGCATCGGATGTCTTTTAAGAGTCCGAACGTGGCGAAAGGAGGATGAAAGGGTGAGTCAAGAAAAATGGATTTATGAAGATTGTGAATTTGACAAGCGGATATCAAATATCATGTGGACCATCTCCGGTAATTATAGCGACCAGATCGAGCGGGGTGAAGAGAGTTTTATTTCCCAGGATGTCGCCCTCTACCACGCGGTTACCGCCGGTGGTCGGCGAAAATACATTGACTGGCCGCTAGTCAATGAATATGTCCTTAGGCGTTACCGGGCAGGCTTCAAAAAAGAAATTCTGCTGGGCTTAGTCGCCCTAGCAAGTGACCTGGTTATCGAGGAAAAAATAATTCGTGAGCGACCGGGGGTTTATGATATCCGTAAAAAAGCCTATCAAGATATGGTCAAAAATGATTTTCACTTTCTTAGTGGGGACCTTCTTGAAAAAACACGTTATGCACTGATTTTGGAAAAGATTGGTCAAAGTCCTAAAATGGATCGGCAAACTAGCCATTTACGGGATGATTTGTTGGCCCTAGCCAAGCAGCCGGATACAGCTAGCTTTTTGGCCGGTATCGACCGTATCTATCGCAAGTATTTTCCCTTGCAAGAAGCCAAGGATGATCCCAACACCGATAATGGCGACGATGGAATGCGAGGCGATTCCTTGGCCAAGGAGGGGGCTCATAATGAGGAAGAATCAGAGGTGGAATCAGCGGTAAAAGAAATTGCTGAGGCCTTGCTGGGTGAATCGTGGTCAGAGACCGACTTAAAAGAGAGTGAAGAAGAGGAGCAATTGCTAAGGATTCAGGAAGAGGATTTAGAGAAAAACCAAGAAGACGTAGCCTATTATTATGGCAGATCTTTTTTACCACTTTATGAGGGGCGAAAGCTTCAAAATAAGGTCTGCCAAGGTGAACATTGTACGTGTCGCATCCACATGACCGATGGAGTGATCCGCAGTGACAGTGACAATGACTTTCAAAAAAAGTATATCCAGCGCAATCAGCGGCGAAATAGGGAGGCCTTTGAAGAAAAGGCCCGGATCTATAAACACAATATTAATAAATTGAAAGAAAGCATCTTGCGGACTTTAGTCGAAGAAGAAATGGCTGATCCGATTTCGTCGGACAGTGGGACCCTGGTGGCAAATAAGTTGTGGCGGATCGGCCGTAGCGCCAACAACAAAGTTTTTCTTAAGACGATCGATAACAATAAAAGGTCCTATGTCGTTGACATCCTTATCGATGCCAGTGGGTCGCAACGGCGCAAGCAAGCAGAGGTCGCCATTCAGGCTTATATTTTGGCGCAAGCCCTAAGCCTAGTCGGTCTTTCCAACCGGGTCATGGGTTTTTCCAGTTTTCTTGACTATACGGTCCTTAAACGCTTTCGCGATTATGAAGACCCCTTATTGGCAAATGACAATGTTTTCGAGTACTTTTGTGCCGGCAACAATCGTGATGGCCTAGCCATTCGGGCCGCCACTGATGGCTTAGCCAAGCGCGATGAAGACAATAAAATTTTAATTGTCCTGAGTGATGGACGGCCTAACGATATCCAAGTTGGCAAGTGGTTAAGTGCCGATAAGCAAGCCTACAGTGGCCAAAAGGCCATTATGGATACCGCTAAAGAAGTACGGGCAGCGCGCAGGCAAGGCATCTTAGTCTTGGGTGTCTTTACCGGAAAAGAAGAGGACCTAATGGCTGAGCACCTTATTTATGGCAAGGATTTTGCTTATATTAGGGATATCAATCGCTTCGCCGAGGTTGTCATTAAATACCTGAAAAAAATTATTGCCAACTAAGGGCTTAAGTATTTTTTAATTCATCGCCTAAACACCAATCCACCCGTTTAGCCCGTTCATCATTAGTGGCCGGAACATAGACGTCAAGGACAAGATTTTCTAATTTCTCCATGGCCTCTTGATCTCCCAGTTCTTGAGCTTTTTGATAGACTTTTCGAACCCAGGTCGGGGTCAGCTTTTGAAAATCACCAGCTTCAGTTTGGATATAGTCATTGCGAATATTTAATTTACCATCGATAACCTTGCTTGAATATCGAAATGCCATAGTTACCTCCTTGTTTTGCTTCTATTTGCCTTCATGATAAGACCTGATATAGTATATGTAACCCAAAAATGATTAGTTATGCAGGTTTTTAAATTTTTGAGCTAAAAAACCAAGGTAATGATTATTATTCTGCCTTAAGGGGTTGGAAAAATGCAGGTAGAGAGCAAAAAGTTTAATTGCTATGAAGAGGAAATCAAGGTAGAATAGTAAGGTAATGAATCTGTTTATTATTTTTCAAAGCAATTAAAGCGAGTGATGAAGGGATGATAGAAATGGAACTAAGAAATAAGCTGAGTTTTGGAGCAATTAGTATGGATCACCTATTAGAGGATTATTTTGATCGCGACAAAATTTTTGGCTATTGTAAGACATGCCCCAACTATGAGAAAAATTGGTCATGTCCACCCCATCAATTTGATGAAAAGCTTTTTTTAAAAGAATTTAAATATATCCATCTGATTGGCCGACAATATGAGGTGCCCCAAAATGATATCAGAAAGATTAGAGATCCTAAGCTGATTTCTGAATATTGCACGCAAAAAACGGAAGCCATGAAGGTGATGACCTGGAAGACCTTGCTTGAGCTTGAAAATGACGTGGAGGGGGCAATTGGCCTTATTCCCGGCAGTTGCCCAATTTGCCAGGCCCAGGGAATGGTCTGCACGAGAGAAAGTAACCAGGCCTGTCGCTATCCCAATTTAATGCGGTATTCGCTTGAATCGCTGGGCTTTAGTGTGACAGATCTAATTAAGTATGAAGTTGGGATGACCATTAAGTGGTCTGAAAACCAGCGCTTACCGGACCAATTGACTTCGGTGGCGGGGATCTTATGTAATGCGGAAATTCCCCAAGAAGTCCTTAAAAAATACTTTCCTGACCAAAAGAAATCGTGGGTCAAATACGACCAAGGGCAGTTGGATACCGGCTTTAAAACCAGCGTTTTAATCAAAGCATCGGAGACCATTCACGGTGATAAAGAGGCCTTGCCCAAGGCCAGTGTCATTGATGAAGAAATCCCGGCCTATAAACCACACAAGACCTGGCTTAATTATAAGGGCCAAGTCGAAGATGAGGACTTAGTAAAAAAGCCGGGCGCCTTTAAGGTAACCATCCAAGGGGAAGAGGACAATGGTCTTGAAACTGACCTGCTTAAAGGTGATGATAAGCAAGAAGATCAAATAGAATCTGAGCCAGAAACAAGCCCTGACCTAGAAATAGGGTCTGAGCCAGAAATAGTATTGGAAGCAGAAGAAGCACCGGAAAAAAGCCCAGATGAGAGCCATGAGCAAGACTCAGAAGAAATAAAGTATCAATGGTTGGGTTTTAAGGGCCAAGTTGAAGATGAGGACCTGCCTCGGCGGCCGATTCCTAAGATGGTGGAATTGATTTTAGAAGAAGGTGACCAAGCCAGTGACCCCGAGCCAGTGGGAGAAGACCAAGAAGTTAGCAAAAGTCCCCCCATCGAAGCGGTAAAAGTTGTTAAGAAGACCGGTCCAAGTCTTGAAAAAACGATCTCCGACCTAGTTCAAGCAGCGACTAGGGGAGATGAGGATGAAGATCAAAATTATAAGTGGCTAGGTTTTAAGGGAAGACTCGATGAGGATGAAGAAAGCTTTTAAACAAGGGATATAAATGACAAAAGTATTTAAATGTGAAGGAGTCAAATAATGTATTATTCAGCAGATATCGGTGTAATTGGTGGATCAGGCCTATATGAATTGAGTTCTGATGTTAAGAAAATTGAGGTTGACACCCCTTATGG
>CAZWEU010000025.1:0-26206 GCA_964632785.1 uncultured Lachnospiraceae bacterium
CAACAAATGATGACAAGACCTTTGTTGTTGGCCTAGACGATTCCTTTCCACCAATGGGTTTTCGCGATGAAAACAACGAAATTGTTGGATTTGACGTTGATTTAGCAAAAGAAGCTGGAAAACGTATGGGTATGGAAGTGGTTCTTCAGCAAATTAATTGGGACACCAAGGAACTGGAGCTGGATTCCGGTAATATCGATGTCATCTGGAATGGTTTAACAATGACCGATGAACGAGCAAAAGTAATGGATTTTACGGATCCTTACTTAGAAAATGATCAAATTATCGTGGTTAAAAAAGATTCTGATATTAAAGTCAAAGCCGACCTAGCGGGCAAAAATGTGGGGGTCCAAAAAGGATCATCGGCTTTCGAGGCCTTTACATCGGATGAGATTAGCAAAGAAGCGGCGGGACTAAACGAATACCCGGAAAACGTATCTGCTCTTAGTGATTTGGGAATTGGACGAATTGATGCGGTCGTCGTCGACTCAGTAGTCGCTCGCTACTATATTTCTACTGAAGACGTTGAGTTTACGATTTTAGAAGAAAGTTTATCACCGGAACTTTATGGTGTTGGCGTTAAAAAAGGAAATACCGAATTATTGACTCAGCTTCAAGATGCCTTAGATGCCATGGGTGAAGATGGAACGATGACTGAAATTTCGACTACTTGGTTTGGCGAAGATATTGTCTTAAAGAAATAAATCTATTCTGAAAAATCGGATAGTCACTATCCGATTTTTTTACTTTATAAATAGACGGTTTTGAATAGTTATTGGGAAGTTTAATAGTTCTCGGGAGAAAAAGATGTCGGATTTTTTAGTGTATTTAACGAATATTACCTTACCCATGCTGCAAGGATTGGGTGCAACCATCAGCATTTTTCTAGTTACAATTATGCTCTCCATACCCCTGGGTTTTTTATTTACCTTAATTGTGAGAAGCAAAAGAAAACCCCTGCAGGCTTTTGGCCGAGCTTACATCTATGTGCTCCGGGGAACCCCCTTGCTTTTACAATTGATGTTTGTCTATTTTGGTTTGCCCCTGCTCCCATTCATTGGTAACTACCTGGTCTTTGGTCGTTTTCAAGCGGCCTGTATCGCCTTTTGTTTAAATTATGCGGCTTATTTTGCAGAAATTTTTCGCGGCGGCTTGTTAGCTATTGATAAGGGTCAATATGAGGCGGCGAAAGTATTAGGGCTGACAAAATTCGATACCATGACACGGGTTGTCATTCCGCAAATGATCCGAGTCACCCTACCTTCAATCAGTAACGAAACCATTACACTAGTTAAAGATACGGCCCTTGTGACGGTCATCGGAGTAGCAGAAGTTCTCCACTATGCAAAAACATCGGTCAATCGCGATGGCGATACCTTTGCTTTTATTGTGGCCGCGGGAATTTATTTAATTATTAACTTCTTTATCTCGATGATTTTTAAAAAGCTGGAAGAAAAGTATGAATTTTAGGAGTGAATCCATGGAAATTATTAGGGTTGCGGGATTAAATAAAAGTTTCAAGGATAATCATGTCCTCAAAGACATTTCTTTTACGGTCAACAAGGGTGATGTCGTTGCTGTGATCGGTTCCTCAGGTTCCGGCAAATCAACTCTGCTTCGCTGTTTGATTGATTTAGAAGAAGCGGACAGCGGGGATATTATTATGGAGGGTAAGGCTCTTTTAGAAAATGGTCTTTATCCTAGTCCCCCAGAAATCCGGGGCATTATTATTAAGATGGGAATGGTTTTTCAACATTTTAATTTATTCCCGCATTTATCGGTCAGACAGAATCTGGAATTAGCCCCTAGGGTGGTTAAAAAACAGGATAAAAAAGAAATGCAGGCCTTGTGTGTGGCCTATCTAAAAAAAGTCGGCCTGTCAGAACGAATTGATGCCATGCCTTCGACCTTATCAGGGGGCGAAAAGCAACGTGTTGCCATTGCCAGGGCCTTGATGATGAAGCCTGATATTCTGCTTTTTGATGAACCAACCTCGGCCCTTGATCCGGAATTAACGGGGGAAGTCCTTAATGTGATGAGGAGCCTTGCCAATGAACGGATGACCATGGTGGTGGTCACTCATGAAATGAGCTTTGCCAGAGATGTTGCCAATAAGGTTATCTTTATGGATGAAGGGGTCATCTTAGAGGAAGGACCACCGGACCAAATATTTTTAAATCCGAAAGAAGAACGAACCTGTGAATTTTTAAAAACGATTCTTCGAGAAAGTAGCAAAGAAAAAGCCAAGGCCATTAAAAAGCAGTATCGCCTAAAAATATTTGCCCAATTAAAAGAACCTCGTTAAAAATAACGAGGTTCTTTTTTACTTAAAAGCACAAAGAATTCTTGACGACTTCCAAACTTTATGATAATATACTAAATTGCATTGGTATCTTTAAAAATAAGATAAAATTGCGTCCTGACGCTGTTCTTAATGAGGGCTTGTTAAGGGAAAAATCATGAATCAAAACTGATCAAAGGGGATGATTCAAAAGATTTTTTATGCTTAATTTCTCTTTAATAATAACACATAGGGAGATGAAACACAACAGGCAAATTTCGAGGAGAGGCAAGCTATATTAGCAGAATGGTCCGGAGAGATTGCTGAGTATTTTTGTGAGGGGTGATAGTGGATGGAAATAATGCATCCTGAAAAAAATGGACTACGAACGCGGCAAAGCTTTTCAAAGATTAAAGAAGTGATTGAAATGCCAAACCTGATCGAGGTTCAGAAAGACTCTTATAATTGGTTTATTGAAAAAGGGTTGAAAGAAGTCTTTGATGATATTGACAAGATTGAAGATTATACAGGGAATTTAGTGTTGGAATTTGTCAACTATTCAATCGAAGGGGAACCAAAGTATTCGGTCGAAGAGTGTAAAGAACGGGATCAAACCTATTTTATTCCCTTAAAAGTGACAGTTCGTTTAATCAATAAAGAAAAAAACGAAGTCAAAGAGCAAAAAGTGTACATGGCTGATCTTCACAAGATGACTGATACGGGGACCTTTATTGTCAATGGGGCAGAACGGGTTATCGTTAGTCAGCTGGTCCGTTCACCGGGAGCTTATTTTTCACTTAGTCGTGATAAACTGGGAAAAAAACTGTTTTCGGCCCAGGTCATTCCAAACCGGGGAGCATGGCTTGAATACGAAACAGATTCAAATGATATCATGTACGTCAAGATTGATCGAACGAGGAAACTCCCGATTACCGCTTTAGTGCGGGCGCTAGGACTGGGAACCAGTCAAGAGATCCTCGATTTCTATGGCGATGATCATCGTTTAATTGAAACAATTAAAAAAGATGAAAACAATAATATGAAATCAACCAGGGATGGCTTGATTGAAATTTACAAGCGTCTAAGACCGGGTGAGCCACCGACCGTGGAGAGTGCCCAATCGCTTTTAAATTCCATGTTTTTTGATGATCGCCGCTATGATCTAGCCAAGGTCGGTCGCCATAAATACAATAAAAAATTATCCCTAGCAACCCGAATCAGCGGTCAACGGTCAGCGCGGGCAATTGTCGACCAGGAAACGGGCGAAGTCTTTGCTGAAGAAGATGAAATCATTTTAAATGATGTCGCTATGAATATCCAAAACTCCGGTATCAACGCCGTTGATCTAAAAATTGAAGATAAAACGGTCCGGGTGATTGGCAATGGTTTTGTCGATATTTATGCCCAAGATATTTCCTTTGATATTTCCGATCTGGACATCACTGAATTTGTCTGCTATGAAGTTTTAAAAGAAATTCTTGATGAGGATGTCGACGACGAAGAAAAGAAAAAAAACATGAAGCGCCGAATGGATGAACTGCTACCCAAGCATGTTCTTATTTCCGACCTTCATGCGTCAGTTTCTTACATGATTGGTTTAGGCCATGGCCTTGGTTCGATTGATGATATCGACCACCTTGGTAATCGCCGCCTTCGCTCAGTTGGAGAACTCCTGCAAAACCAATTTCGGATTGGTTTATCGAGGATGGAGCGCGTCGTTAGAGAACGAATGTCGGTTCAAGATGATGAAGTCTTGACCCCCCAAGGATTAATTAATACCCGTCCGGTTAATGCCGCCTTGAAGGAGTTTTTTGGCAGCTCACAATTGTCACAATTTATGGACCAAACCAACCCTTTAGCTGAACTAACCCATAAACGACGTTTGTCAGCATTAGGACCAGGGGGCTTAAGTCGTGAACGGGCCGGTTTTGAGGTCCGCGATGTCCACCATAGCCATTACGGTCGCATGTGTCCAATTGAGACGCCTGAGGGCCCAAATATCGGTCTAATTGGGTATTTAAGCACCTATGCGCGGGTGAATGAATATGGTTTTATTGAAACACCCTACCGAAAAGTAGTCAGCGGTGCTGTGACCGAAGAGATTCATTATTTATCAGCCGATGAAGAAGGATTTTATACGATTGCCCAGGCCAACGAGCCCTTAAATGAAGTGGGCAGTTTTACTCGTGACCAGGTCACCGGCCGGGCGGGCAGCAAGCGGGATTTTGTCCTGATTGCGCCAGACCGGGTCGATTATATGGATATCTCACCCAAACAAGTAGTGTCGGTGGCCACATCACTCATCCCCTTCTTAGAAAATGATGATGCTAACCGAGCCCTAATGGGGGCTAACATGCAGCGTCAAGCTGTTCCTTTACTGATCCCTCGGGCACCAATTATTGGAACCGGAATGGAGCATAAGGCAGCCAATGATTCGGGAGTCTGTGCCATTGTTCGTAATGGTGGGGTTGTCGACCGGGTCGAAGCCTCGGCCATTCATGTCCGCACTGATGACGGCCAGGTCGATCGCTATCCCCTACTTAAATTCAAACGGTCTAATCAGGGGACGTGTATGAACCAAAAACCCTTAGTGTCTAAGGGACAACGGGTTGAAAAAGGGGAGATCATTGCCGATGGCCCCTCAACCGAAATGGGTGAACTGGCCCTTGGTCAAAATATTCTGATCGGTTTTATGACCTGGGAAGGCTATAATTATGAAGATGCCATTCTAATTAATGAAAAACTATTAAAAGATGACGTCTTTACCTCCATTCATATTGAAGAATTTGAGGCCGAAGCCAGAGAAACGAAATTAGGACCGGAAGAGATTACCAGAGACATCCCTAATGTATCTGAAGATGCCCTGAAAAACTTAGACGAACGGGGAATTATCTACGTTGGTGCGGAGGTAACCTCTGATGATATCTTAGTTGGTAAGGTGACGCCCAAGGGCGAAACCGATTTGTCGGCGGAAGAGAAGCTCCTGCGGGCCATCTTTGGTGAAAAAGCCAGAGAGATTCGCGACACATCCCTAAAGGTCCCCCATGGTGAGTCAGGCATTGTTCTGGACATCAAGGTTTTTTCGCGGGAAAACAAAGATGAAGATTTAAAACCGGGAGTCAATACCTTGGTCCGGGTTTTAGTTGCCGTCAAGCGGAAGATTTCAGTTGGTGATAAGATTGCCGGGCGACATGGTAATAAGGGCGTTATTTCGCGGATTTTACCGGAGGAAGATATGCCTTTTATGCCGGATGGAACGCCCCTTGAGATTGTTCTAAACCCTCTTGGTGTTCCCTCACGAATGAATATTGGTCAAGTCCTGGAGGTTCATCTGGGATTGGCCATGAAAGAGATGGGCTACCATATTGCTACCCCGGTCTTTGACCCGGCTAATGAGGATGATATCATGCAGCTCCTCGGCGAAACCGGCTTACCGGAAGATGGTAAAATCCAGCTTTATGACGGCCGCAGTGGTGAACCCTTTGACAACCCGGTCACCGTTGGTTACATGTATATCTTAAAACTCCATCACTTAGTTGATGATAAAATGCATGCTCGTTCAACCGGTCCTTATTCACTGGTCACCCAACAACCACTTGGTGGTAAGGCACAGTTTGGTGGTCAACGTTTTGGTGAAATGGAAGTGTGGGCCCTGGAAGCCTATGGGGCAGCCCATACCTTGCAAGAAATCCTAACCATTAAATCCGATGATGTGGTGGGCCGGGTCAAAGCCTATGAAGCGATCGTTAAAGGGGAAAATATCCCGAAACCGGGAATTCCCGAATCCTTTAAAGTATTGATGAAAGAATTCCAAAGCCTGGGTTTGGATGTCAATATCTTAAACAACCAAGAAATGATTAAATTACTCGATGATGAAATGGATGAACGCGATCCTTTGGAAGAATTGGCCCTTGAAATTGGCACTTCGGATACTTCTGAAATTTCGCAAGAAGACGAAAAACGCTTAGAAGATCAGTTTCAAATTAAAAGTGCAGAAGAAATAGATGATGAGATCTTATGATAATAAACGTATGGAATCATGTTAGAAGGGAGCGAGCCATTTGTTAAACGAGGAATTTACCTTTAAATCTTTACAGATTGGATTGGCTTCGCCTGATAAAATCAGGGAGTGGTCACGGGGAGAAGTTAAAAAACCGGAAACAATCAATTATCGAACCTTGAAGCCGGAAAAAGAAGGCTTATTTTGCGAAAAAATATTTGGTCCTTCAAAGGACTGGGAATGTAATTGTGGAAAATATAAACGGATTCGCCATAAAGGAATTGTTTGTGAAAATTGTGGCGTCGAAGTGACCAAAGCCAAGGTTAGACGAGAGCGGATGGGCCATATTGAATTGGCCTCGCCGGTTTCCCATATTTGGTACTTCAAAGGCATTCCCAGCCGAATGGGATTGATCTTAGAGATGTCACCGCGAAATTTGGAAAAAGTGATTTATTTTGCCGCTTATGTGGTTACTGACCCAGGGGAAAGCAATTTTGATTATAAGCAAATATTGACAGAAACCGAATACCGCGAAGCACGCGACCAGTTTGGTAAGACCTTTTCCGCTGCCATCGGTGCTGAAGCCATCCAAGAACTGCTTGAAATGGTTGATCTCGATCAAGAAGCGGCCGTTTTGAAAGAAGAGCTAAAAGGCAGTTCGGGTCAAAAGAAGATTAGAATTGCCAGGCGTTTAGACGCCGTTGAAGCCTTTCGAAATTCAACAAATCGTCCCGAGTGGATGATTTTAGAGACAATTCCGGTTATTCCCCCAGAATTACGGCCGATGGTTCAATTAGACGGTGGGCGCTTTGCGACCTCTGACCTAAATGACCTTTACCGGCGGGTGATTAACCGAAATAATCGTTTGTTAAAACTATTAGAACTTGATGCTCCAGATATTATTGTTCAAAATGAAAAGCGGATGCTGCAAGAATCAGTCGATGCCCTAGTCGACAACGGCCGTCGTGGCCGGGCAGTGACCGGGCCGGGAAACAGACCTTTTAAGTCCTTAAGTGACATGTTAAAAGGGAAGCAAGGGCGCTTTAGACAAAACTTACTGGGGAAACGAGTCGACTATTCAGGGCGTTCGGTCATTGTTGTTGGACCAGAATTAAAGATGTACCAATGTGGCCTACCCAAAGAAATGGCCATTGAACTCTTTAAACCTTTTGTTATGCATGAATTGGTGGGCCGAGGCTTGTCTCAGAACATTAAAAGTGCTAAAAAAATGGTTGAAAAATTGGACACTTTAGTTTGGGATGTCTTAGAAGAAGTGATCCGCGACCATCCGGTTTTGTTAAACCGCGCCCCGACCCTTCACCGCCTAGGGATTCAAGCCTTTGAGCCGGTCTTGGTTGAAGGCAAGGCGATTAAACTTCATCCCCTAGTCTGTACCGCTTATAATGCCGACTTCGATGGTGACCAAATGGCCGTTCACGTGCCCTTATCAGTGGAAGCCCAATCAGAAGCGCGCTTCTTGATGCTGGCATCGAATAATATTTTAAAGCCACAAGACGGAACGCCAGTTGTCGCCCCGACCCAGGATATGATTTTAGGGACCTATTACATGACCTTAGAAAAAGAAGATATTAAGGGAAGTGGATCGATTTACAAGGATTCAGATGAAATGGAAATGGCTTATTTTAACCGAGACGTCGAACTGCATGCCCGGGTACGGGTGCGGATGACAAAAGAGATCGATGGCGAAATGGTTAATCATTTGGTCGAAGGGACGGTTGGCCGTTTCCTCTTTAATCAGGTGATTCCCCAAGACCTCGGTTTTCAAAAGCGTGACAGCTTAGAAGACAAATTCAAGTTAGAAGTCGATAAACAGGTTAATAAGAAAGTGTTGTCGGAAATTGTTGATCGCTGCTATAAGAAACACGGACCGACCATCACCTCAGAAGTCCTTGATGAGATCAAACGCCTAGGTTTTGCCTATTCAACTAAAGGAGCCATCACCGTTGGAGTTAGCGACATGGAAGTTCCCCATAGCAAGGAAATAATCCTTGAGGGTGCTGATGAAAAAGTTGCTGCCAATATGACCCTCTACCGTCAAGGTTTTATCAGTGAAGAAGAACGTTATAATAATGTCGTTGGCATTTGGAATAAGGCCACTGACGACGTGACCGAAGCCTTATTGGAAAACTTGGACGCCTTAAATCCCATTAATATGATGGCTGATTCAGGAGCGCGAGGGAGCCGCAACCAGATTAGACAATTGGCCGGCATGCGAGGGCTCATGGCCAATCCGACCGGTCGCATTATTGAGTTACCAATTCGGTCAAACTTTAGAGAGGGCCTAAACGTCTTGGAGTTCTTCTCCTCGACTCATGGGGCTCGAAAAGGCTTGGCGGATACCGCCTTGCGGACCGCCGACTCCGGCTATTTGACCAGACGCTTAGTTGATGTCAGCCAGGATGTCATTGTTAGAGAAGAAGATTGTGGGACCCAACGGGGCTACTTGGTGTCGGAAATTAACGACCATGGCGAGATCATCGAAACCCTTTATGAACGTTTAGTTGGCCGCTATGCCTTTGACGACATTACCCATCCCGAAACCGGTGAGGTTTTGGTCAAGGGTGAGACCATTATTACCGATGACCAGGCCACGAGCATTGTCGCTGCCGGTATCACAGAGGTGACCATCCGCGCCGCCTTTAATTGTGAGTCCAAACATGGGGTCTGTAAGAAGTGCTACGGGGTTGATCTAACGACCTGGCGGGCCGTTGAGATTGGTGAAGCGGTTGGTATTATTGCCGCTCAATCAATTGGTGAGCCGGGGACACAATTAACCATGCGGACCTTCCACACCGGTGGGGTGGCCTCGGTTGACGATATCACCCAGGGTCTACCGCGAATCGAAGAATTGTTTGAAGCCAGAAAACCAAAAGGCCAGGCCATCATTTCAGAAATCGATGGTCAAGTCGAGATCCAAGATACGCAAAAGAAAACCGAAGCAGTCATTACCGGGAGTGATGGTCAGTCAAAGATTTATCTGATTCCCTATGGAGCCAGGCTCCGAGTCCATACGGGGGACCAATTAATCGCCGGGGACGAAATTACGGAAGGGTCGATTAATCCTAGTGATATTTTAAAAATTCAAGGGGTGGCAACGGTTCAGCGGTATTTACTACAAGAAGTACAAAAAGTCTACCGCATGCAAGGAGTCCACATTGGGGACAAGCATATTGAGCTGATCATTCGCCAGATGCTTCGCAAGGTCAAAATTGAAGATGTTGGGGATACCCCCTTATTATCAGGAAGTCTGGTTGATATCTTTAATTTTGAAGACGAAAATGAAGAAGCTCTAAGCGAAGGTGGCGAACCGGCAACAGCCAGTCGCGAACTTTTAGGAATTACCAAAGCCTCATTAGCGACCGACTCATTCTTATCGGCCGCTTCCTTCCAAGAAACCACCAGGGTCTTGACTGATGCCGCCATTAAGGGCAAAGTTGATCCCTTGATTGGCCTAAAAGAAAATGTCATTATCGGCCAATTAGTCCCAGCAGGGACTGGGGTGAAAATGTATAATGATGTCGAAATCACCTATGAACGCGAAGAAGAAGTGGTTGAGAAAGAGCAAGAAGTGATTGCCATCACCGAAACCCCGGACATTGTCTTCGATGATGAAATTCTAAACGCCCATGTGATTGAAGAACAAGAAGAACAAGAGAGTGCCATGATCACTGATTTAGATATCTTTGATTTAGATTTTTTTGATAAAGAATAATTTCTTGACAATTGAGACCAAAACGTGTATATTAAATTGGTGTGTTTGTAATGATTAGCAGGAGGTTAAAGAGTATGGATCATTTAGACGATGTTTCAAAAGTAGTTGGGACAAAGCAAACTCTTAAAGCGCTTAAGGATGGCAAAGTCCTTAAGGTTATTCTTGCAAAAGATACCGATGACCGATTAAAAAAACAAATTATCGCTAGCTGTGATGCTTATGAAGTGGATCTGGCAGAGATTAGTAGCAAGCGCGAGCTTGGTAAAGCAGTGGGAATCGATCGCAGCGCAGCTGTGATCGCCCTGCTTAAGGAAGATCACCCAAGTCATTAGTGCCTTTGGGCATTAATATATATTAAAAATAAAAGGAGGTGCAGGACTAAATGCCTACAGTTAATCAGCTTGTAAAAAAAGGACGAGAGCGTTCGGTAGATAAAACGAAAACTCCCGCGTTAAAAGCGAATCCTCAAAAAAGAGGCGTGTGTACAGCAGTTAGAACATCAACACCAAAAAAACCAAACTCAGCCCTACGAAAAATCGCCAGGGTTCGTTTAGTAAATGGTATGGAAGTGACCGCGTATATACCCGGAATTGGCCATAACTTACAAGAGCATAGTATTGTTCTTGTCAAAGGTGGACGGATTAAGGATTTACCAGGGGTACGCTATAAAGTAATCCGTGGCGCGCTCGATACAGCCGGAGTAGATGCTCGGCGACAAGCTCGATCCAAATATGGGGCCAAAAAGCCTAAGAAGTAGTAGTGCATATGGACTGCATATTAAAGCGCTCATTTAGAAGAGACCATAGATATGTTAGTGACACTATACGCACAACAACGGAATCGTTGGATGTCGAGTACCGATGAACATAAAATAATGTTAAGGAGGGAAGTAAAGTGCCTAGAAAAGGACCCGTTCCAAAAAGAGAAGTATTACCCGACCCAATTTACGGTAGCATCGTTGTCACAAAACTTGTGAATAATATCATGCTCGACGGGAAAAAAGGGGTAGCTCAAAGTATCGTTTATGATGCCTTTAATAAAGTAAATGAAAAAACAGGCAAAGATCCATTGGAAGCATTTCAAGAAGCTTTAGCCAATATCACCCCTGTTTTAGAAGTAAAGGCCAGACGAGTAGGTGGAGCCACCTATCAAGTACCAATTGAAATTCGTTCTGAACGTAAACAAGCTCTCGGACTAAGATGGCTTGTCACATATTCAAGAAGACGATCGGAAAAAACCATGAGAGATCGTTTAGCTGGCGAAATTATGGATGCACTCAATAATAGTGGTGCAGCTGTTAAGAAGAAAGATGATGTCCACGCAATGGCCGAAGCAAATAAAGCCTTTGCCCATTATCGTTGGTAAGCCAGTTAGAGAAAGAAAGGAAACGCATCAGTGTCAAGGAGTTATAGTTTAGAAAAAACGCGCAATATTGGTATAATGGCACATATTGATGCAGGAAAAACCACGACCACAGAAAGAATCTTGTTCTATTCCGGAAAAATCCATAAGATTGGCGAAACCCATGAGGGTGGCGCTCAGATGGACTGGATGGAGCAAGAACAAGAACGAGGGATCACCATTACCTCGGCAGCAACAACATGTTTCTGGAAGGAAAACCGTATCAATATTATTGATACACCAGGCCACGTTGATTTTACCGTTGAAGTTGAGCGCTCACTACGAGTCCTTGATGGCGCAGTTGCTGTTTTTTGTGCAAAAGGTGGCGTTGAACCGCAATCCGAAACTGTCTGGAGACAAGCAGATAAATATCATGTCCCCCGCATGGCCTATATTAATAAGATGGACATAACGGGAGCAGATTTTTATCATGTGCTTGAGATGATAGAAGATCGGTTAGGCGCAAATCCTGTTCCAATTCAATTACCAATCGGAAAAGAAAGTGACTTTGTTGGAATCATTGATTTAATTGAAATGAATGCCCGGGTATACGGGGACGATATGGGTGAGGAAGTTAATATTGTCGACATTCCTGAAGACATGGTCGAACTAGCCAACACCTATCGTGAGAAGTTGATTGAATCAATTTCTGATTATGATGATGAAATTTTAGAAAAGTTTCTTGAAGGGAAAGAAGTCAGTATTGATGAAATTAAAGCAGCAGTGCGATTAGCAACCCTTCATGTTGATATTATTCCCGTTGTTTGTGGATCCTCATACAAGAATAAAGGTGTTCAGCCAATGCTCGACGCATTAGTCGATTATATGCCCTCCCCCCTTGATGTGCCACCGATGGTTGGGATCAATCCAAATACCGACCAAGAGGAAGAGCGTAAAGTTAGTGATGACGAGCCTTTCTCAGCCCTAGCCTTTAAGATTATGACTGATCCTTTTGTCGGAAAACTAGCATTCTTTAGAGTGTATTCCGGTACCGCCAAAGCAGGATCCTATATTTATAATTCATCAAAGGGCAAACGCGAACGTCTGGGCCGAATTTTGCAAATGCATGCCAACCATCGTGAGGAAATCACCACCGTTTACACCGGTGATATCGCCGCGGCAGTGGGACTAAAAGAGACATCAACCGGGGACACCCTTTGTGTTGATACCGCTCCAATTATTTTAGAATCAATGGAGTTTCCCGAACCGGTTATTCATGTGGCAATTGAGCCTAAGACAAAAGCAGGCCAAGAAAAAATGAGCACCGCTTTACAAAAATTATCGGAAGAGGATCCGACCTTTAAGATTCGCACCGATGAAGAAACGGGACAGACGATTATCTCGGGCATGGGTGAACTTCACCTTGATATCCTGATCAATCGAATGCTTCGTGAGTTTAAAGTGGAAGCCAATATCGGGGCCCCCCAGGTGGCCTATAAAGAATCAATTACCAAGGCCGTTGACGCTGAAGGGAAATTTGCCAGACAGTCTGGTGGTCGTGGCCAATATGGTCATTGCCTGATTCACATGGAACCGGCTGAACCGGGCGAAGGATACACCTTCGTCAATAAAGTCGTTGGTGGATCAATTCCTAAAGAGTTTATCAATCCGATCAATCAAGGAATTGAAGAAGCGATGCAAACCGGTATCATCGCCGGATACCCCGTTCTTGATCTTAAGGTAACCGTCTATGATGGTTCTTTCCATGACGTGGATTCATCCGAAATGGCCTTTAAAATAGCCGGATCGATGGCCTTTAAAAACGGCATGCGAAAAGCCGACCCGGTTATTCTCGAACCAATCTTCAAACTGGAGGTTGTTATTCCTGAAGAATACATGGGGGATGTCATGGGTGACATTAATTCACGACGGGGACGGATTGAAGGAATGGAAATGCGCGGTGGTGCCCAGATTATTAATGGGATGGTGCCACTAGCTGAAATGTTTGGCTATGCAACGACTTTGCGAAGTAAAAGTCAGGGTCGTGGCGTCTATACCATGCAATTTTCCCATTATGAAGCAGTTCCAGCTTATATCTCAGAAGAAATTATCGAAGGCAAGCAATAAGATAAAAATTATTATTATTTAAGGAGAAGAACAAATGGCAAAATCAAAATTTGAACGAACAAAACCACATGTTAATGTTGGTACAATTGGTCACGTTGACCACGGTAAAACAACCTTAACAGCAGCAATCACCAATGTCCTTAGTAAAAGATACGGGGGCGCAGCGGTCGACTTTGACAAAATTGATAAGGCACCAGAAGAACGTGAACGAGGGATCACTATTTCTACCTCACATGTTGAGTATGAGACGGAAAATCGTCATTATGCCCATGTTGACTGTCCAGGCCATGCCGATTATGTTAAGAACATGATCACCGGTGCGGCGCAAATGGATGGGGCGATTCTGGTTGTTAGTGCAGCTGATGGCCCAATGCCACAAACCCGTGAGCATATCTTATTAAGCCGTCAGGTTGGCGTTCCTTACATCATCGTCTTTTTAAATAAAGTTGATATGGTTGATGACGAAGAATTATTAGAATTAGTAGAAATGGAAGTTCGTGAACTTTTAGACGAATATGACTTCCCCGGCGACGATACACCAATTGTTGCTGGATCGGCACTAAAAGCCTTAGAAGAGCCGGATGGCGAGTGGGGCGATAAAATTGTTGCCTTGATGGACGAAGTTGACAAATGGATTCCCGAACCTGTTCGTGATACCGACAAACCATTCTTGATGCCGATTGAAGATGTTTTCTCTATTACGGGACGAGGAACCGTTGCAACCGGACGAATCGAACGGGGGATTGTTAAAGTTGGCGAAGAAGTTGAAATCGTTGGGATCCATGATGTTCGCAAAACCGTTGTTACCGGTGTTGAAATGTTTAGAAAATTGCTAGACGAAGGCCGATCAGGCGATAATGTAGGAGCTCTCCTTCGTGGTGTTGACCGAACCATGATTGAACGTGGACAAGTTCTAGCAAAACCAGGCTCAATTAAACCACATACTCACTTTATGTCAGAAGTTTATGTTCTCACTAAAGAAGAGGGTGGCCGTCATACACCATTCTTTGATGGTTACAGACCACAGTTCTACTTTAGAACAACTGACGTGACCGGTGTTATTAAATTGCCGGAAGGCGTTGAAATGGTTATGCCTGGCGATAACGTGCAAATGGAAATTTCCTTGATCACGCCAATCGCAATCGAAGAAGGCTTACGTTTTGCCATCCGTGAAGGTGGCCGGACAGTTGGTTCAGGGGTTGTTGCCAAGATTTTAGAAGATGTAACAATCGATTAATTAAGATAAAAATTAAAAGCCGCTCCAATTGGAGCGGCTTTTTGTTAAGAATTTTAGAAGCGAGGCAGGCAATGAAAAAGTATATTAGTGTTTCCATTAGTGATTATGTAGAAGTTGTGGGGAATGATTATAATAAGGGTTTTCGTCGGTGCAAGACCAAGGAATTAGCCGAGGCCCTCGATACTTTGGCCAATGACTATGATGACAAGGGCTACGATCTTTTTTCCATAACACCGATTACTCAAGGTGAGCATGTGGTCGTCTCCAACCACGGTGGCTGGGCAAATTCGGTGACCGAGGGGGTAATTCTTACCTTTAAAAGAAGAGATTAAAAAAACACCGCCTAATGGCGGCGTTTTTTTTAGTCGTTTTGGGCTTTAATATAGTTAATAATTTCGTTTTTACCAACCCGATTGACACCACTGTGTTCGATATCAAAACCTGGATCAACCGGGTGCCCCAGTTCTTTTTCCATGACTTGGACGACCCGATCACGACAGAAGCTCCCTTGACACCAGCCCATTCCGGCCCGCGTTCGCCGCTTAACAGCGTCAACGGTGGTTACGGGGATGCCCCGGCGCATGGCGTCGAGGATGGTTGCTTCGTTAACTTGCTCACACCGACAAATAATTTTTTCGGGGGAGGAGTCACGATTGACTAAGGCTTCAATTTCCTTAAAGGGCCGAAGAGCTTTACGGGTGATAACGGCTTTGCGAATCGGATCAAAAGTCGGATCTTCAATAAATTCACAGCCTTCTTCTTTTAAGAGGTCAAGAACCAAATCGGCGATGGCTGGTGATGATGTCAGACCGGGAGACTGGATACCACCGCAATTAATAAAGCCCTTGACCGCCGTGCGTTCGATCACAAAGTCATCCGTTGAGGCGACCGCCCGAACACCGGTAAAGCTTCTAATAAATTGACGAATATCAATTTTTGAGGTCGTTTGACGGGCCTGTTCATAGATGTTTAAGAGGCGATCGGCATGAGTTGATTTATCATCAACTTCTAAATCTTTGGCATCAGGGCCGAGGATCAAGTTGCCATGGTAGGTGGGAGAAACAAGAATCCCCTTGCCCATTTTTGTCGGCATTTGAAAGACGACGGTATTAACGATTTTTCCGGAACCCCGAACCATCAGCATGTATTCGCCACTCCTAGGGGTAATGTCAAAGGTATTGAGGCCAACCATGGCTTCAACTTGATCGGCAAAAACCCCAGCGGCATTGACGACGAAATTAGCCTGATGACAATTGTCTTGGTCATCGTAAAGATCGAAATGCCCTTCTTTTTTGTCAATCTTGACAATTGGGCTATTAAGAAAGAGCTTGGCCCCATTGGCAATGGCATTTTCAGCCATGGCAATAGCGTAAGTGTAGGGGCAACAAATTCCGGCTCCCTTACAATAAAGAGCGTATTTAACATCGGGGTTAAGGTTGGGTTCGAGGGCCATAATGGCCTCGTGATCGATGATTTCAAGGTCATCAAGACCATTGGCTAACCCATTTTCATAAAGGGCTTGGAGTGTTTCTAATTGTTCCTCTTCAAAAGCGATAACCAGCGACCCATTCTTATCAAAGCCAAAATTAAGGTCGGCATCGAGCTGGTCAAATTGTTGGCGCCCCTTATAGCAAAGGCGGCCTTTTAGTTTGGAATGGGCTTCGGCATAGCCACCATGGACAATGGCCGAGTTGGCTTTAGTCGCCCCCATGGCGACATCATTTTCTTTTTCAAAAATAGCCACTGAGACCTGGTAATGGCTGAGTAACCGGGCAATGGCTGTTCCGACTGCGCCACCACCAATAATTGCGATATCGTACATACGTTCCTCCTTGTAAAGATATTATTTTAAAGTACATACCCACTTACCACCCGTTCTCGCACAAATTCATGAAAAAATTCGCGATTAAGGTAGGCCAAGGGTGATGTTTCATTTTGATTGTAGGCAAAAAATAATTTTGTCAAGGCCGCTTCAAAGGAGATGTTTTCAAGCGGGACTCCGCCTGCGGCAATTAATTCATGGCAGGAGGCATACAAATTGCCCTTAATGTTCTTATAGGAGATCATATAGTGGTCAAGCTGACGGTTGTCGCTAATAAATTCTTTAAGTGACCGACCATTTTTGCCTATTACATTGCCACTGCCACAATGGTAGAGGGAATGAAGGACAGCGCGAAAGGGTTTTGTATCAATACAGGAATAATCAAGACCAGGGTAAGCCCGCAGGGCCAGGACATGATTTTTAAAGGAGCTGATCTCCGGAACAATATCCAGGGCGGGTTGGTATAATTCCGGCATGGTTGGATTGGTGGCTAGGGGATGATAACAAAAGCCCTTGTCATTATAGAGGCCTAAGGATCCACCAAAGCTTAGGAAATCATCTTTTAACCAATCGGCTTCACAAAGACGGGTGCCGAGGTGGACATGCATTTCCCCGTTAGAATTTTTATAAAGGGTGAAAATTCCGGGGATCTTAAGGTTGAGGATAAAGTCAACACTGGCGATAAAATTATCAAGGGCATTACTATTGACTTCACCAATGGCATAGTTAGAGGCGACCAGAAGAATCGGTAGATTAGGGGTATTAAGGCCATAGCTTAAGGCGGCAGCCGTGTAAGGAAGGGTGTCTGAGCCATGGGCGATTATGACACCGGCATACTGGCTTAAATCATAGCCATTGATCGTCTCAATTAGCGATAGCCAATGTTCGGGTTCGGCATTCTCACTAAGAATCTGAAAAGGGCGGACGACTTCAAAGTCAACGGGGGCCGGATATCGGGCATTGAATAATGCGATTAAATCATCACCGGTGGCTTGGCTGACATCGATGGATTTGTCGTGAACAGCGCTGCCAATGGTACCGCCGGTTAATAATAATAAAATTTTCTCTTTCATGGTATTTCCTTTCAATTTTAAGTAAGAGTGCTTTTTTCAATGGCCGTGTTTTTAATATAGGCTTTTGAAAAATTGGGGTCTGTTGCCAACTCGATATGTCTGGCATGAAGAGGAATATTATCAGCAAAGGCGGCCTCTTCTTGTGATAGTAAATAGAGCTGAACACCGGTCCCGGCAGCATTGTCGATTGAACGAACAGCAAGGTTAGGAACTTGAGGTAATAAACCGATAAATTGAGCATTTTCAATATCAATGTAGTTGCCAAAGGCGCCGGCCAGGACAAGCTCAAAAAGATCGGTTGCTTTAATCCCGTAATGGTCAATGAGGAGCTGACAACCTGTAAAAATGGCGGCCTTGGCTAACTGGACTGCCCGAATGTCTTTTTGGGTGATGATCAAGTCGTGACCATTGGGGTTTTCACCGGCCCTGACGATGACAAAGTAACGCTGACCCTCAGGGCTTTTTCCAAAGCGATCTTTTAAAGGATGGACCTCTAGATCCTTGTCCTTAATAAAGTTACCCCGGTCATAAATCAGTTTTTCACGGGATAAAAAAGCAATGGCATCAATAATTCCCGATCCACAAAAGCCAATCGGGGGGACATTTCCGATCACCTGACAATGAATGGTTGAGCCATCAAAACTTATTTTTTCAATGGCCCCATGGCTGGCCCGCATGCCCATCTCAATGCCAGCCCCTTCAAGGGCGGGACCGCAAGCGGTTGAGGCAACCAAGTAGTTTTGATAATTGCCAAGGGCGATTTCGCCATTAGTCCCTAAATCAATCATTAAGCGCAGCTTTTCATCTTTGGGTAGACTGGCTAAAACGGCCGTCGTATCGGCCCCGACAAAGCCACCGAGGAGGGGAAGAAATTGAATTTTACCCTGGGGGTTCATGGTGATATTTAGTAAATGAGCGTCCATATCGACCGGATCTTTTGAAATGGTCGTAAAGGGCGAGGCTCCCAGTTGAATCGGGTTAAGACCTAAAAAGAGATGTCTCATTACAGAGTTTCCACAAAAAACGCAATGGTAGATTTGTTGGGCATCAATTTTAGATTCAAGACAAAGATCTTCGATGATCTCATTAATGCTGTCATGGAGGGCTGCTTGAATAGTATTAAGATTTTCGGCCGATTGAGAAGCAAAATCAATCCGACTGATCACATCGGCCCCAAAAGCAACTTGTTGGTTAATGGTCGACGCTTGATTAAGCATCACATGATCTGATAAATTATATAAGTAGCCAACAATTGATGTGGTGCCGATATCAAAGGCAATCCCATAAATAGAAATGTCGTCATCACTAGGAATCAGATCAATGACCTCCTCCTTAAAGGTGATCACCTTTAAGGAGGAGGTGGTTTTCTTGTGAAGGATAGCGACGCTTTTAGCTTGGAGGCTAGTCTTACTCATCGTTAAAGGCCGTTTACTTAAAAGCCGCAAGTAATCAAGATGGTAGCCACCAAGGCTGGTCTTTAAGTCTGAATGGGCAAATGACAGTATTTCGACTTGGGGGTTAAGCTTAAAGACCTCTTGACTGCCTCCTTCAAGGATTTGAGAATGCAGGCTTTCTTTGGAAATGAGGATTTCCATCCCATCCAAAACATATTGTTGACAGCTAAGGACTTCTGTAAGCTTGCCGTTGACCCTAATGCCAACAAGGCATTTCCGGCAGGTCCCTTTTCCCCCGCAAACGAGATTAGGAGGAAAACCGACCAAAGAGCAGGCTTGGGCAACTGTTGTTAAAGGCTTGCAGGTAATTTTTTCTTCCAATAAAGGGAAGAGGACTTCGACTGTATTAGTAGGTGACATACGTTTTCCTTTCTTAAAGTTTATATGATATTATACCCTTCTTGATTAGGCTTTACAAGAATGGATAAAATTTAGTAACGGGTATAAAAATTATTGACAGAATCATTAAAGGGTGTTAATCTGGAATGAACTGTAGATAAAAATAAATTAAAAACCCCTTCATTAGGGAGCAGCCCTTACAAGACGAAGTGCCAGTAAGATAGATAGAAATGATTAAAGATGGAGGAAAAGATGGCTTTTAAATCAGACATTGATATTGCCCAAGAGGCGACGCCCCAGGACATCCGGCTCATTGCCCAAAAATTAGGCTTGACGGAAGACGATTTGGATTTATATGGTAAGTATAAGGCAAAAGTTGATTATAATATCTTAAAAAAACAGGGTCAGCCAAAGGCCCGTTTAATTTTAACCACGGCGATCAACCCAACCCCAGCCGGTGAAGGGAAAACAACCACAACCATAGGCCTTGCCGACGGCCTGGCGCGGCTTGGTAAGAAGGCCATAGTGGCCCTTCGCGAACCCTCACTTGGCCCGGTATTTGGGGTCAAAGGTGGGGCCGCCGGTGGTGGCTATGCCCAAGTCCTCCCGATGGAAGATATTAACCTTCATTTTACGGGCGACTTCCACGCCATTGGAGCAGCCAATAATTTGCTGGCGGCCATGCTTGATAATCATATTAAACAAGGAAATGACTTACAAATTGATGCCAAGAAAATCACTTGGCGACGCTGCCTTGATATGAATGATCGCCAGCTCCGAAACATTGTCGATGGCCTGGGAACAATCGGCGACGGGGTGACTAGGGAAGATGGCTTTGACATTACGGTCGCCTCGGAGGTCATGGCGGCTTTTTGTCTAGCCGATGATATCATCGACTTAAAAGAACGATTGGGGCGGATCATTGTCGCCGATAATTTTTCCGGCCAACCGGTCACCGCTGCCGAGTTAAAGGCTCATGGAGCCATGGCCGCCCTCTTAAAAGATGCCCTTAAACCAAACTTGGTCCAGACCCTAGAAGGAACACCGGCCTTTATTCATGGCGGGCCCTTTGCTAATATTGCCCACGGTTGCAACTCCGTAATTGCTACTCGGATGGCCATGCATTTTTCCGACTATGTTGTCACCGAAGGCGGCTTTGGGGCTGACTTAGGGGCGGAGAAATTTTTAGATATCAAGTGTCGGATGGCTAATTTAAAGCCTGATGCAGTGGTTATTGTGGCCACGGTGAGGGCTCTTAAATATAATGGTGGCGTGGCCA
This sequence comes from uncultured Lachnospiraceae bacterium, assembly GCA_964632785.1. Lineage (GTDB taxonomy): Bacteria > Bacillota > Clostridia > Eubacteriales > Eubacteriaceae > Acetobacterium. The sequence goes on from CAZWEU010000025.1 coordinate 20,687, forward strand.
AGGCCGATTTGAATGAGGAAAATTTAGAGGCCTTAAAAGCGGGCCTGCCAAATCTTTTAAAACATGTCGAGAATATTACTCAGGTTTATAAATTGCCGGCCGTGGTGGCCATCAATGAATTCCCCTTAGATAGTCAAGCGGAATTACACCTAATCAAGAGTGAATGTGAAAAACTCGGAGTCAGGGTTGCTATTTCTCAGGTTTGGGCTAAGGGTGGTGAAGGCGGTCAGGACCTAGCCCGCCAAGTGATTAGCCTGATTGATGAAAGTCCCGGTCATTTTGAATATTGCTATTCGCTTGACCTATCCATTAAAGAGAAGATCGAAGCCATTGCCATAAAAATCTATGGGGCCGATGGGGTCGACTTTTCAGTCCCTGCTCAAAAGGAAATGGACCGCTTAAGGCAGTTGGGTTTTGATCAGGTTCCTATTTGTATGGCTAAAACCCAATACTCCTTAAGTGATGATGCCGGCAAGCTGGGTCGACCGACCGGCTTTCGCATTACGGTCAGAGAGTTAAGCATCTCGGCCGGGGCCGGCTTTATCATCGCCTTAACCGGGGCCATTCTAAAGATGCCCGGCCTGCCCAAGGTACCGGCTGCCGAAAAAATTGATGTTGATGAAAATGGTTTAATCAGAGGTCTTTTCTAGTAATAATAGAATTGACAAATGCGAAGGCGCTTGCCTTCGCATTTGTTGATCAGAGCTGAAATGAGGGGTAGAAGTGGAAAGAGAATTAATCAGGAAAAAAAAATGCAGTGATTTTATCCAAGCCTTAAATAGTAAGGCCCCGGCCCCCGGTGGTGGAGGAGCCGCCGCCTTAGTGGCGGCGGTCGGTGTTGCCTTAGCCGGCATGGTTGGGCATTTAACGACGGGCAAGAAGAAGTATGCCCCCTACCAAGAAGATCTTGAGCGGATTCTAAAAGAGACCGCCATTTTGCAAGACCGCCTGCTTATTTTAATCGATGAGGATGCCGAAAACTTTTTGCCGCTGGCTAAGGCCTATGGCCTTGCCAATCAGACCAAAGAAGAACAAGCCCACAAGGACCAGGTTTTAGAGGCGGCGACCAAGGTCGCAAACCTTGCGCCATTAGAATTGATCCAAGTGGCCTATCAAGGGGTCTTACTTCACGAAGAGCTGGCCACAAAAGGATCGCGGCTAGCCATTAGTGATGTGGCCGTCGGCCTTCAATGCTTAGGCTCAGCCCTCAAGAGCAGTTGGATCAATGTCCTGATTAATCTAAGAGGGATTAGTGACGCGGCCTATGTGGCGGATGTAAAAAAGCGAATTAAGCCGATGGTCGATAAAGGCGTAGAAATTTGTGACCGTGTTTACAGTGAGATTGAAAGAAGCCTTTCATAAGGAAATAAATTTAGAATTAAGAGGAGCAAGGTATTTATGACAGCAAAACTATTAAGTGGAAAAAAAGTGAGCAAGTCAATGCTAGCGGAAGTATTAAGAGAGGCCAATGCCTTGAAAGCTCAAAATATCCAGGTGAAAATGGCCATCATGCGGGCTGGCGAGGACCCGGGCTCTATTTCCTATGAAAAAAGTATTATTAGGCGGATGGCTGAATCGAATATTGATGTTGATTCGGTAAAATTCCCTGAGCATGTGAGTCAGGACAAGTTTGTAGCCAGATTAAAAGAGCTAAATGATGATCAGGCTATTCATGCTATATTAATTTTTAAACCTCTGCCCGATCACTTGGATGAAGAAGAAATTAAATATATCTTAAGTCCCGAAAAAGATCCGGATGCCTTAAATCCCATTAATTTGGGCAAATTGATGATTGCCGACGAAAGAGGTTTTCCCCCTTGTACTGCTGAGGGGGTCATGGAACTCTTGAAATTTTATGATATTCCGGTAAAAGGCAAAGACGTTGTCATCATCAATAATTCCAATGTGATTGGCAAACCCCTAGCCATGATGTTAACCAATGAATTTGCCACCGTGACCATGTGTCACATTTCGACACGAGACACGCCTTGCTATACCAAGCATGCCGATATCTTAGTCACGGCAGTTGGCCGTTATGGACTCATTCGAGCCGACATGGTTAGTGAGCAGACGATCTTAATTGATGTGGCCATGGCCCATATGACCGATGACAATAATCACTTTATCTTAAATGAAAAGGGCAAAAAGATCAGAACGGGGGATGCCCATCTTGATTGCCGTGATAAGGTCGCCATGATGACCTCGGCGACTCCTGGTTGTGGTGGGGGGACAGGGCCAATTACCACGGCTTTGTTAGCCAAACATGTGATCAAGGCTTGTAAGATGCAAAGCGGTTTACAATGAAAAAGGTAAAAGGAGGCAGGCGACTTGGAAGATTACACGAAATTTAAATTAAAAAAACGAGAAGAGCTCAATACCCTTCTGGCCGATAAGGATGATTTATTTGTCCTAGCCTGCAATAAATGTTTTAAGGAAGTCGATCATTTCGACCAAGCTGAAAACAGCCTTTTCCAAGCTATTGCTAAAGAAGAGGGCAAGCGGATTGTTGGCTCGGCCGAAATCGATTTTTTATGCAATGAGCCTTTGACGGCAAAGAAGCTTGATAAGCTTGCGTCTCAAGCAGCGAAAAATATCATCGTTATTTCATGCGGCTTAGGAATTCAGACCATTGCCCAGCTCACGTCGCTACCAGTCTACGCCGCTAGCAATACCCTGCAAGTTGATGGCCACCATGGGATGGCCCTGACTAAGACCCTTTGTGAGGCCTGTGGCCAATGCTTTCTAAATTTAACCGGGGGGATCTGCCCGATTGTAGACTGTGCCAAAAGTTTGGTAAATGGCCAATGCGGTGGGGCCCAAAATGGTAAATGTGAAGTCGATAAAGAGCTTGATTGCGCCTGGCATAAGATTTATGAGCGGATGAAAAAACAGGGTCGGCTAAGTGAATTGTTCAATCGTGAAATTGAAGTTCGCGACCATTCGAAAATAAATCATCACTTTATTGCTAAACATGTTAAGGCCATTCGGGAGAGCCGCTATGGTGGTTACTATGGGGGCATCCACCTAAAGGGCAACAAAGAATCAAGCCAAGACTTACCCCTGATGACCTTTCCTCAACCCCGGACAGTGGTCATCCCCATGTTTCAGCATTCGGGATCACCAGCTAAGCCGATTGTTCAAGTCGGCCAGCATGTTAAGGTCGGCCAAAAAATTGGCCAGGCCAATGGACCGATCAGTAGCGCCATTCACGCCAGCATCAGCGGGACCATTGTTGCCATCGATGAAATCAGCAAGGAAGGCATTCAATGCCGGTGCAGCATCAATGGCCGGCCGGTCGCGGTCAAGCCTAGACAGCATACGGTTTATGGCGAGGAATCCTTGGCAATTGTGATTCAATCTGATGGAAAAAACACCCTCCATGAAGCGGTCAAGCCGGCTGGCCCCTTAGACCAGATCACAGCCGGAGAGATTATTGAAATCATTGGTGAAAAAGGGATTGTTGGCATGGGTGGGGCGGGTTTTCCGACCCTTGTAAAATTAAGGGTAGCAAAAGCAATTGATGTAGTGATTCTTAATGGCTGTGAGGGCGAACCGCTTTTAACGACCGATCACCGGGTTATGGTTGAATATGCCGATGAGGTGATTGACGGCCTTAAGGCCATGAAAAAGGCGGTTGGCGCTCAAAAAGGCGTGATTGTGATTGAAGACAATAAAGCCCAGGCGATCGCCTTATTGCAAGAAAAAACAAAGGATTTAGCAGATATCGATATTTTGGTGGCAAGGGTTAAATACCCCCAAGGGGCGGAAAAAATGCTGGTCAAATTAGTGGTTGGCAAGGATGTCCCGCCGGCTGGTTTGCCTATGGATGTCGGAGCGATTGTGGCCAATGTCAGTACGGCTAAAGCGGTTGCCGATGCCCTCAACCACGGTATGCCACTAATTGAGCGGGTAATCACGGTGGCCGGTCAGGGGATTAAAAATCCCGGCAACTACCAAGTTAAGATTGGCACCTCGGTCAAGGAGATCATCAGGTATTGCGGCGGCCTAACAAGGGATGACTTGAGTGTTAAAATTGGCGGACCAATGATGGGAGTTGCCATTGATAACCTTAATGTTCCTATTCTCAAGTGTTCAAGTGGCATTATTGCCGTCGAGACGATTGTCAAAGAGGCAGCCGAGTGTATCCGGTGTGGGCGTTGTGTCGATGTCTGTCCAATTGAGCTTCACCCTTTATATTATGCCAAATATGCGCTAAGCGAAAATTGGCAAGGGATGGCTGGACAAAATGTCATGGCCTGCATCGAATGTGGCTGCTGTGACCATGTCTGCTCATCACGTATTCCGATTGTTGAGCGGGTTAAAATGGGCAAAAAAGCGATCCGGGAGGGCAAATAAGATGTTGATTACCCAGCTTAAATCAAAGGAAATTATTGAGAGCTTGGCGGTCGGGAAAATTGTGGTCATTAATTGTCATGGCTGTAAGGAAGTTTATTTTCCGGAAGCCTTGGCAGAAGAGTTACAAGACGACTTATCTGCTACAAAAGAGCTAATCCAGATCATTACGACAGATTACATCTGTAATCCCGACAATTTAAAACTGCAATTAAAAAAACATCGTGATAAGATCGCGATTGCCGATACCATTTTGGTCTTTTCCTGTGGGGTAGGAATCCAGACAGTAGCTGACTTATTTGATGAAAAAAAAGTCTTTTCCTGCTGTGATACCTATCCCCTACCAGGCTTTCAAGGGGTCACACCACTCCAGGTTGATTGTGCCCAGTGTGGCCAGTGTTATCTCAATGATACGGCCGGTATTTGTCCCATTACCTCATGTTCAAAAAGCTTGGTCAACGGACAATGTGGTGGATCCCAAGGGGGCATGTGCGAGGTTGATAAAGACATGGAGTGTGGTTGGGAACGAATTTACCGCCGACTAGAAAAAATGGATAAGTTAACGCTATTAAATGGCCATGAGCCCAGGGTCCGTAACTATAAAAAACCGGATACCGACGACTAGAGATAATATTTTAAAGGGAGTAAAAATGAGAATAACAAAGCTGTTTGAAGCGGATGAATTTGTGTTAACGGCAGAGGTGGGACCACCAAAGGGAATTGATCTCGAGCCTTTACTGGGTGATGCCCACCAATACTTAAAGAGCCGTGTTCATGCCTTGAACGTAACGGATAACCAATCCTCGGTCATGCGAACCGGGTCTTTGGCTACCTGCAAGGTCTTAAAAGACCAGGGTTTATTGCCCATCTTTCAGATGACCTGTCGCGACCGCAATCGGATCGCCCTGCAGTCGGACGCCTTAAGTGCGGCTTTATTAGGGATCGAGAATTTATTGTTATTGACGGGGGATTATACCACCCTCGGCGACCATCCTCAGGCAAAACCTGTTTTCGATCTGGATTCGGTTTCCTTGCTTCACGCTGTTAAGCGCTTGGAAGAAGGTTACGATCTCTCGGGCAATGCCCTGATTGGGGCCCCACCTAAATTTGCTAAGGGGGCGGTAGTCTCACCTTGTAGCGACTCGGTTGACATTCAATTGGCTAAGA
>CAZWEU010000026.1:0-23189 GCA_964632785.1 uncultured Lachnospiraceae bacterium
CTCATCGTGTCTCAATTTGAGACAAAAAAACCACACCCTGAGGCATGGTTTTTTCTTTTAGATCCGATGCTGGTTAATGGCGTAGGATTTTATTTTGCGATAAATGGTTGCCTTACTGATTTTAAGGTCTTTGGCCGCTTTAGTGGTGTTTCCATTATTGACGTGAAGGGCTTGTTCAATGCTCTTCTTCTCCATCTCTTGAATGCTCTGGGCTTCTATTCGATGGTCAATAATGTTTTCTTCTTCCTTTTTATCCAGCAGTTCAATATTATCAATACTTTCTCCACGTGACAAATAATATGACCGTTGGACGATATTCTTTAATTCTCTGACATTCCCGACCCAGTCTGATTCTTTAAGTTTTTCTTTAAAGACATGGCTAAAATATTTAGTCATATGTTTATTTTCCTTATTTAGTAAGTCTAAAAAATACTGGCCCAATTCGATCACATCTTCGCGCCGTTGCCGCAGTGGCAAGAGCCTTAGATTAATCACGTTCAAGCGAAAGTAAAGATCTTGCCTAAAAGCCGTTTTTGAGATTTCATTAAGGAGGTTTCGATTGGTTGCGGCAATAATCCGGACATCCAACTCCCGGTCATATTGGCCACCAATCCGGGTCACCTTATTCTCGTCGAGTACCCGAAGCAGTTTGGGCTGAAACTCCATGGGGATTTCACCAATTTCATCGAGAAATAAAGTCCCACCATTGGCCAACTCAAACTTACCGGGCCGGCCACCCTTAAGAGCTCCGGTAAAAGACCCACCCTCATAGCCAAATAATTCACTTTCAAAAAGCTCTTTAGGAATAGCCGCGCAGTTAATGGCAATAAAGGGCCCGCGGTCGCGATAGCTTTCATTGTGGATAGACTGGGCAAACAACTCCTTACCGGTTCCGCTCTCACCTTCAATCAGAACTGAGCAATTGGTTCGGGAAATCCGCTTAGCCGTATTAATCAGCTCAATCATGTTTTTATTTTTTGTAATGATCTTATCAAAGGTGTAGTTGGCTCGAAAACCGGCCTGAATGTTCATTTCTTTTCGTACCTGTTTTGTTTCCCGAATAACTAGGACGGCCCCCATAATTTTTCCATCCGATATAATTGGCGTGATATCTAAAAAACACTCAATTTTTTTCGGACCGATGACAAGGGTGATGTCTGATAATCTGAATTTTTTCTTGTTGATAAAAATATTATTGACAATATCGACGTCTTTTAAGATCTGGCCCATTTCCAGCCTTAATATATCCTCTTCGTCCATCCGAAACAGTTTGCAGACTTGATGATTGACCCGCTGAATTTTAAGGTCGGTATCAATGATCATCAAACCATTGAGGATGGAATCAAGGGCCACATCCATCAAGCGATAAGACTCGACAATGGCCAATTGGTTTTCAATGTTCTTTGCCGCCGATACCACCATCCCATAGGTGTGGGTATGGACACCGGTTGCCCGGCCCGATAGATCCAGACAGCCGATAATTTTGCCATTGGTATCGTGGATTGGTGCCGCCGAGCAGGTCCAGCGGTGGTGACTGACACAATAGTGCTCTTCGCCAATAATTTGGACCGGCTCATCCATGGCTAGACAGGTGCCAATGGCATTGGTTCCGACATTTTTTTCGTCCCACAGCGTTCCTTTTAAGAAATTCAATTCTTCGTGAATAGCTAAAATATCATCATTAATAATCGTATCGATGAGGACGCTATTTTCATCGGTTAAGACAACACTGTAACTGGTGTCTTTAATAATTTCAAAAAGTCCTTCCATGATCGGACGGGCAATCTCCAGGAGTTCCTTTTTTCGCTTCAGGCAATCAACCAGCTCAGAATCGGAAATAATATGACCACGGCCACCATTTCGATCGACCTTCATTTCTTTGCACCGATTCCAAGACGCGATAATTTCTGGCCTAATCGGACATATTAGGGCATCAGCCCATTTTGTTTTTTCCAACTCTAGATTTTTGGTCATTTTTCCCTCCAATCTCGCAATCATGACTTTAACGAAAGTTCTGTAACCGTTTTCTTTTTGAATGCTTAACTACTTTTAAACAACTTTTAAAATAGCTTCTTAAATAACCAATTTAGCACATTATTTTGCGCTGACCTTGGCTTATTTATGATTTTCACTGATTTTTATGATCTTAACCTTTATTATACCTTTTTTTGCCAAAAAGTCTTTAAAAATAATCCTTTTTTACTCTTTTTCTCTTAATTTTAACCAATTTTAGCCAAGATACAAAAGTCACCATTATAAGTTAGCTCTTTTAATCATAATAATGACAAAATATCTTTATTTTTGCATCAAAAAAAGCTACACCCCAAGGTATAGCTTTTTGCTTTTATATTTTTGTATTACTGCCCATAACGGCCGGAATTCCATAACTTTGCATCACATCTCTGATCGCTAAAATCGTCTCCTTTTGTTTAGCCCGCTCCGGCCAAACTCTATTTTTAAGTGGATAGGGTTTTCCAAGTGTTTCATACTTTGTTATACCATATTCATGAAATACCAGAAGCTGCACTTGTTTTACTGTGTTTCCCATTTGATTTGCAATAAATTCAGCCGTTTCCTTGGCATTTTCAAGCGAGTCATTATGGTTTGGAATAATCGGTACCCGAATGATATAGGGAATCCCCAGCTTACTTATTTTTTTAAGATTTTCGAGAACTAACTGATTATCAACACCCGTATATTCCTTATGCTTATCCGGGTTCATGTGTTTAATGTCGGTAATAATAAAATCAGTATGAGCAAGAACTTTTTCAACGACTTCCCACGATGCGTTAAAGGTGCTTTCGAAGCAGGTATTTATCCCTTCCTCTTGACACGCTTTTAATAAGTTGCTAGAAAAACGCCATTGCACAAGCGGCTCGCCGCCAGATAAGGTCATGCCACCGGTTTTTCCATAAAATTCCAAGTCCTTTTTTATTTCATCAAGGGCTTCCTCCACACTCATCTCTTTCCCCCAAACAACCAAAGCATTTCCCGGACAAGCATCTGTACACTCCATACACTTGCTACAAATATCTCTATCGATTGCCTTCACGATGTTATCTTCAATAATGAGGGCGCTTTTGCCATCGGGACAAAGACCAAGGCAAAGGCCGCATTTATCAAGGCCGATACAGCGCTTAGGGTAAACCCCGATTTCACACCCTAAATCAAGTCCTTCCGGGTTGGCACACCAGAGACAATGCATTGGACAACCTTTTAGAAAGAGTTCTGTTCGTGTTCCCGGTCCATCGTGAACGGTATATCTTTGAATATTGAACACATTTCCGGTTGTTTTTTCCACTTCATCACTCCTAATCATATTTATTATTCATCTTAAAATTCAAGTTCGGTTCGATTAATAATGTCCTGTTGCAAATCGGGGTCTAACTCAGTAAAGTAGGCACTATAGCCGGCAACTCTAACAACTAAACCAGCATAATTTTCAGGATGGACCTGAGCATCCTCTAAGACATCGCGACTGACGACATTAAATTGGGTATGGAATGCTTTTCGTTTAAAGTAAACTTTTAACATATTGATAAGATTTTCATCGCCTACATCGCCACTTAGGGTTGATGGTGTAAATTTCATATTAAGCAAGGTCCCATTAGAAGCGATACTATGGTCAAGTACTGATACCGATTTAACAACTGAGGTCGGGCCAGAGATGTCGTGAGAACCTCGATCAGTATGAACTGCTGAAATACCATCACTAACGGGTTCGCCAGCCTTACGTCCATCAGGAGTAGCGCCTTGCATTGCGCCCGCTGGTACGTTTGCCGAAACCGGGTATAAGCCAGGTTGGAATATTCCGCCATGAGCAGTTGGTCTGTTTTCAATGTTTTTACAGTAAGACAAGGCTGCAAAACGGGCAAGCTCATCAACATAGGGAATATCATTTCCGTAGTGAGCAACTTTGCTACTATTAACGAGTGCATATAAAGGCTCGTGCCCTTCCCAGTTTTTCTTTAAAGCTTCTAACATTTCTTCGCCCGTTATTTTTTTCTCATCAAAAACTAATTGTTTTACTGCCGACATTCCGTCTGCGACATTACCAATACCAATCCCTTGTGGTCCAATAAAATTATATCGTGCCCCACCGGCGGTTACATCAATCCCTTTATCAACACAATCCTCAATGACTAAGGATAGAAAAGGAAGTGGTTTTCGTGTTTGATGGGCAATATCAAGCTTATTCAAAAATGAAACGAGCTGGTCTGTCCAGTATTTCATTTGCTTCTCATAGGCTTCTTTTACTTGGGCAAACGATTTAAAATCGGCCAATGAACCGGTTTTGATGCCCAATTGGCTTCCTGCCCCGACACAAACGTCGTACCGTCGACATTCTTCACTACAATTTACACACTGTCCATTGTTTAAAGCCAATTCAAATACTCTATTCATATTAAAGAAAGTTGCATCATGCCAACCATATTCACGTCCACCGGCATCCGGTTCAACGCAACCTAGTGCATTATAATCCCTTGCATCCTCAATCGATCGACCTCGATTAACCATCGATGCAATAATTGGTTCATCATTAAAAAATGCTGGCATCCCCAGTCCTATTTTCACCGCTTTCGCACATTTCGTCCACCATTCACCCGGTTGATTAGCATGGTTACGACTCTGGAGCCAAGGGGCATGTAAGCGGGTATGAACCATGGCATCAACACTCATAAAACTAAGTTCATTGGTTGCATCTTGACCATCGGGGGTCACGCCGCCTAGTGTTAAAGATGGCCCTCCGATCTCAACACCACCAAAAGCGGCTGTTGATCCGGCATCTCGTATTTTTGTTAATTCAGCGACCTTAATAAAGAAGCATTCAATAAGTTCTTGAACTTCTTCTCGAGTAATGATTTTTTCATCAACATCTTTTTTATAAAAGGGATACAAGTACTGGTCAAACCGTCCATAACTGATGGAATGTCCGTTCCCTTCTATCTGAACTGAGATAACGATAAACCAAGTCAATTGGAGCGCTTCATGAAAGGTTCGAGGGGGATTTTCAATAATCCATTCACAGGCTTCAGCAGCTTTAAGCAGTTCTGCCTTGCGTGTTTCATCTTTTTCTAAGGCCGCCATTTCTCGGGCTTTTTCGACGTATCTTTTAATAAAGATAGTCATCGCATCTAGACTAATTAATTCCGCATCATAAAACACTTTCTTTTTGATGTCTTCTGGGGTCGTTAAATCCAGCTCCGAAATCTTCTGTTCGACTCTCTCTCTGATTGCCTTCCAACCCTTTTCCAAAAGCAATTCATAATGAGGGGTACAGTGGCCAACCCCACCAAAAAAATAATTCCCTGGTAAGAAAAGCGCCATTCCATATTCAGCTTCGCCTTTTAGCTCTTCATCCGTCATCATGCTTTTAGCTAAATCATGAACCGTCTTATCTTTCCAGAATGATTGAAGTGACCGAAGTTCTTCTTCAGTTTCTTTCGTATACTCATAGCGATCACCACTTCGTTCATTAAATGGAGCAGCATCCATTTCCTTGATAAACCACTCATAGGAAAATTCCGGATAAACAGGAGCAGATCGGGGTGGTGCTGCCATATTACCTAAAATTAAATTTTCATTGATAAAGATCGGCCCATTTTTCATGACTTCCCGAAATGCTTCTGCACATCGGATAATATAAGCTTTATCACCATTATTTTTCATCGTTTCCGTCCAAATTACGGCTCTTTTTGCGTCAATTGTATGAGGTGTTTCAAGAAAATCTTTTCTTAAATCATTTATTCGCTGAAAAGGCGAAAAATTGCCGTCACCCAAACCTGATGTTCCACTTCCCCAATCTTTTGAGACTGGTTCCAAACCAAATTCTCGTAATGCATTTGTTCTAGCCATTTTTATACCTCCATAAGTATTTTCTATCTCCATTATAAACTAAATAGCAACCGTTTTCATTGGAGATACTTATGCTTAGATATAAGAAAATCGTCTTGTTACTTTTATCTTAATTAATTCCGATAGGACTTTATTGGCTTTTTTATTAAAAGCATAAGAAACTTTCATTTAAATCTGTTTTGAGGTCTTATTCCTTACTGAATTTTTTTAATCGATATTGAGTCGGCGTTAGCCCCTCTTTTTCTTTGAATAATTTACAGAAATAGCTCGAATCCGAGTAACCAATTGATTTTCCAATTTCTAATATTTGCAAATTAGTATTTTTAAGCAATTCTTTTGCTTTATCCATGCGTTTTTCCAAAATGTATTGCTTAAATGTCTTTCCGATCTCATTTTTAAACAGTTTCGATAAGTATGATGGTGAAATAAAAGCAGCTTTGGCAGCCGCTTCCAAGGTTAAATCATTATCACAGAGAAAAGTCTCAATATAATTTAATGTTAGTGCGATCGGATTTGTGACACTTAGGCTTTTTTTAGATGGGATCCGCATCAATAGAGCATCAACTACTTTATAGGTATAAGCCGCCAATGTCTCTAATTCCATTTGATTCATTAGATCAATAAAAAGTTTAAGATTAAAACTGGCATATTTAAAACTAATCTCGAATTCATTGAAAAAATACGAACATATGATAACGATTTCAAGGTAAAAAAGAGTTTTCTCACTTATACTTGCTCTTTCATCAAGAAGCTCCTTAAACAATATTCTAATATTTTTAATATCGCCATTTAAAATCAAATTCTTCAATATTTTTTTTGTCTCTTCAGTTAATAAATTTGGTAATTCCTCATAATAAACTGAAACCCCATCATCATTCTGTTTGAGCATCCAAAGAGCAATAAGTGCCTCTAAATAGGATAATCGAATGTTCAAAAACTCATCATAAAAACGACCCATACCAATGCGGACATTTTTAATGGTCTGATCTTTTTTAAAGATGCCATATATTTGATCAAGTAAAGACTTTACTTCTGCGGTCGTAATTTGATCATTGAATAAAGATTTCTTACATATTATCAAAGCTCGATTTTGATTCATTGGTAAGGTTAAAAGATCTTTATCTAAGCCATGTTCTTCAAATAAGTCTTCCACAGCTAAGAACACACTATTTTCTTTATCAATTGAGCTTCTATCGAATTGAATGTTTATAATACTCGCCGCTTGCCCTTTAATCGAAATCATATTTGCTCGGTCATAAAAATCAACCTCATTATTTATGGTGCCATTAAATAGATCTTCAAAGAAAGTTTCTACCAGAAGTGGTTCTACCTTTTTAAATCGGTCCTGAATAAAATGCTTCTCCTTAAGTTCTGCTCTTTGGACTTCTATTTCATTAATGACACATTTCACTGTTTCAATTAAATGTTTCGGATAGATAGGCTTAAGGAGGTAATCACTGACATCCAATTTTACGGCTAGTTGCGCAAAATCGAAATTATCAAAGGCAGTGATCACAATAACTTTAAGATTAGGCATCATTTTCTTTAATTCTTTGGTAACCGTTAAACCATCTTTTCCGGGCATTTTAATGTCCATTAGGACGATATCAAAGACAGTTTTTTGGGCTAATGCTATTGCATCATCGCCATTACGAGCTTCCTGAATAGCAGTGATCTCAGGTATTTTGTTCTGGATCAAATAATGCAATGCCTTTCTAGTTAATTCTTCATCATCAACAATCATCAGTTGATACATTTTTTCCCTTTCTTTTAAAATAACCACCCTAATAATTACTGAATTCCAAACCTAAAAAACTAAGTCTATAAGTAATCCTTCAATCTTATTATTTGTTTTAAATATGATTGAATTTTGATAAATCACCAACCACATGAGGCATCTGAATAATGATTATCGTTCCCACCTTGAGTTGGCTTGTGATTCGCATCCCATATTCTGACCCAAAAAAATATTTAATCCGCATATTTACATTGCTTATTCCTAGTCCTTTTGATTTGCGCTCAAAAATATCTGTTTCTTCCAGAACTTGGCCAATAACAAAATCTGGAATCCCCATCCCTGTATCCTCAATTCGAAGTTCCAAATTAGCATCTTTCTTCCTAACTAAGATACTTAATTCTCCCCCCTCTTTTTTAGGTTCAAGGCCGTGAATAATTGCATTTTCGACTAGCGGTTGTAAACAAAATTTAGGAACCAAGGAATCTAACAAGGACTCATCAATATCATATTTTATTGAAATCCGACTGCCAAAACGGTTTTTCTGTATATAAAGGTAATCATCAATAAATTGCAGTTCTTCTTTTAAGGTGATAACCTTATCTGAATCCCTAATGCTCTTTCGCAGTATTTGCGACAAGGCATGAATCAGTTCCTGGGTTTCATAAGCCCCTTCGATAATTGCAACACTTGCGATCGTATTAAGACAATTAAATAGGAAATGAGGATTAATCTGAGCTTGTAATGCCTTAAATTGCATTTCACGGAGTAATTGCTCTAAGTTAACTCTATTTTTTTCTTCTTGCATGAGCTGCTTTTCAAAAATATTTACCCGACCGGTCTCGGCAATATAGCGATTCATTAACGTAATCATTTCTATCGCTGTTTTTACCTTATTGGCATCAACTTTTTCTATTTCATGATAATACTTTTCCATAATCGATTGATCCAAGCCAAGATCCCTATTTCGCATCCAAATCTCTTCAAAATCCAACTGCTTATCAATTGAAATAACTTGGCCACTTAAAAAACATCCTAGTAATACATTATTAACAACAATAGGGCCGGCTGCATCAATCAGTCCGGCATGACAAGTATAGACAACGGGCTCACCCTTTTCCATCGCTTTCAAACTTCCCAAATAATCACATTGGGTACATCGTTTTACGCCCTCTTCTGTAGATCGAATATATTTGCAAAAATTAGAGTAACTATCCGTTTCTGTTAATGGTATCCCTTCAGGATTAACAATCACACATTTTAATCCTGTCAATTCCGAAATTTTTCTTTTATTTCATTGAGTATTTTAATATTAACAATGTCTTCAAGAAGGATCACATTTTCATTCATAAAACCACCTCATTTTTGATCTCACATGACCTTAGCCGGGCGCTTTAAGTAATTTATCAAGCTATAGCCGTGTCTATTTTTATGATCTTCTCTATCTTACACCCTTTTGAATCTAAAATTCCTTAAAAAGAGCATTTTCACTCCTTAATTTTAACCATTAGGTAAAAGTCGCCATTATAAATTAGCTCGTCTGCGTTTTTATTAATTCCAATAAATCCTGCCACTAGCGAAAGCCTGGCCGCCTCATTTTCGGTGGTAAATGTCGCGTCATCGGGGCTGATGGATTTTCCTTTTTGATACTCTTCATTTTCAATCGTCTCAAAATAATTAAAAACTTCAATCATTTCAAGCTCTATTAAGACTTGTCCCGCTTCGTCTTTTACAAGGACTCGACCGGGCTCTGCTTGCCGGTCTTCAATGACACGAAAAGTCTTAGCCGATTTTTCAAAGCTTCCAATTAAAATCTCGTCTTCCTCTTCATAGTAGGCGTTATAAATTAGCAAGCTATCATAGTTTGATATATCAATGCCTGCTTGCGAATCGAGATCAAAGTAAAGTGACTCATCGTCATAGGGGGTGTCAAAGCTTTGATAAAAGCCAAAGGTTTGATAAAAATCCTTATAAAGATCAAAGTCTTCATCTAAGGAGGCAATCGGATAACCCATCGCAAGTAGATAATCGACCGTCGCTGAAATTAGTTTTTGATCGGCCTGCGTGATTTCTGAATTGGGAACAATTTCTTGGCCCACAAGCATATCATTTTTAGCTAATACCCCTGTTAAGCGACTGCTTTGATTGGTATAGGAAATTGTAAAGGCATCCAGTGGTGGGCTAATGGAAAAAAGCGAAAAACCAATAAATAATAGCGCGATAAGACCATTTTTATCAATCTTCTTTAAAGGCTTTAGACTCAAAATAAGGCCTGAGATAATAGCAAAAAAACCAAAGAGAATAACATAATAACGGCCGTGGGTGATGCCCATTTCTTGAATCTTTAAAATCGAGGCAATGATCTGAAAGAAAACAAGCCCCACTAAGACCTTAGGGCCAATCCGCCGAAAAGAATCGACAAACGGATTCTTTAGGCCGCCGGCCAAAAGATTAATCACAATTACCGCGATGGCAAAGCCGACAAGCAAGGGCTCAAGACGATTATCGGTCCAAAAATTGCCAGTGGCATTGACAACGATATAAATAAGCAAAATAACTGTATAAATGGCTAAAAGGGGGATGATGATATAGGAAATTAAGAGGTCTAAAAACCTTGGATAATCAGCCTTTAACTCCTCTTGACTTTCCAAAGTGCTTTTAAAAGCCGGGTAGACAGGAATCAAGGACAAAAAATAAAGTGGGGCAAAGATAATCCCCACAATATTTAAATTGTAAAGATAAAGATTCGTCGGAATCCTAAAAAGCAGGAGATCAACCGCCCCCAAAATCAAACTAATTCCTAAATAAAGAACCAGTGAAAAAAGAAGGGCATTAAAGAAGGCCTTAAAGGTGATTAAAAAACTCTCACTAAAGGTGACCTTGGTCCTAAAGGATGGCAGCCAGATATAGGCGACCAGCAAGGCCGAAAGGCCCACTATAGTGCGCAGACCCGTGACCAGATTGATTTTTTCTAGATCCTTAACCAATAAGAAGTAGGCTAGGGTCAAAAGCAGGCTGGCTACCATAAGAAACAAGTGGTGGCCGCTTTTGTCAAAAAAATGCTCCTTGACCGCCTGCAAAATGATCGCTAAAAACGCCCCCACCAAAAAGGTTAAGCTGTAAATACTGTAATCAAGGCTTGCCTCAATGGCAATGACATTCGTAACTGCCACTGCCACTAAGAAAAAAGCCGCTAATGGATAACGCGATAAGGCTTTCGATAGTCCACTCATTCTTCCACTGATACTTTTAAAAAACCTCATCGGTCCTCCTTTTCATTCTCTATATTTTTTTAACAGCCATAATGGCCTTGGCCGTATTGATCCCTGAGAGCGTCACCATGGGCATGCCTCCACCGGGATTGACGCTGCCGCCAACAAAATACAAGTTATCATACTCACTACTTTGTTTAGGAATCTTTAATCCTAGGTTCTTGTTTTTATCGGAAACCACCCCATAGATTGACCCCTTGTTGGAATAGTACATTTCTTGGATATCAAAGGGGGTTAGGGTCTCTTCAAACAGGATATTTTCCCTTAAATCCTTAAGGCCCATTCGCTCTAATTTTAAATAGATTTTTTCCTTCAAGTCTTGGTAGTCCTCTAAATTAGAATCTTCTGATAAGTAAGGAATGTGGGGTAGTATTTTTAAGTTATCGTGAGCTTTGGGTGCCAGGCTTTTATCGGTTCGTGTCGGTGCAACCAGGTAAATAGTCGGGTCACCCGGTAATTTTTGATCATCAAAAACACTTTTAAAATGTTTTTTCGGCTCCTTAGAATAAAAGAAATTATGATGGGCCAGCTGGGGGTATTCTTTTTTCAAGGCCACGTGGATGACCAGGCCGGAACAAGTTGGTTCAAATTTTTCCAGCTTTCTAAGGACACTTTTTTTAACGTCAAGTAGTTTTTCGTAGGCTGGGATGACTTCCATATTAGAGACAATAAAATCAGCCGTCACTTCTTCGCCACTCAAAAGCTGAATTGATTTAACCGCCTGCTCATCAGTTTTTATTTTGACGACTTCTGAGTTTAAATGGATTTTAACCCCTAGTTCAAGGAGTAGCCGCTCTAAGCCCCGGGCTAAATTATACATGCCCCCTTCGACATACCAAAGGCCAAATTCGTATTGGATATAAGGCAGCAAATTAAGCAGGGCCGGAGCATTGTTGGGTGATGAACCGACATATTTAACAAAAAAATCAAGAATATGCACTAGATAAGGGTTATCGATGTATTTGCGGACTTGGGTGTCCATATCCGAATAGGCATTGAAATCTTTTAATAAGCTAACGCCCCCATATTCTTGTAAATTCCCCTTTAGGGTATCGAGTCCTTTTGAAAAGTAACCTTCTTCGACCCGGTCGTAAAGGTCTTTTGAATAGGTTAAAAATTCCTCTAATTGCCGTTTATCACGGTCCTCAACATTGGTCACCCGGAACTTATTTTTCTTATCAAAGGGAATTAAATCAATTATTTTTCCATCTTCAAAAAAATTCCGCCAATGGGGAGAGACCGGTTTCAAGGTGAAATAATCATCCATATCCTTATTGGCTTGATCAAATAGTTCATGAAAAATATGGGGCATGGTAAAGATTGACGGCCCTAAATCAAATTTGAAACCATCTCGCTCGAGAATATTAAGTTTACCTCCCACTTGATTGTTCTTTTCATAAATCTCTACCTGGTGACCTTCCGCTGCTAGATAAGCTGCGCAGGACAAGCCGCCTAAGCCGGATCCAATTACGACGATCTTTTGTTTTTTCATTTTGCCTCCTTTTATTTTATAAAGAAATAGGACAGTAGATAACCAATGATAAATCCACCAAAATGGGCGGTAACACTGATATTAGGAACAACCAGGGTAAAGACTAAATTAACCCCCAGTAGGACTAAAATCGATTTTCTGCCTTCCGCGCTGATCATCTCCCGATGATGTTGAATCAAATATAAAAATGCCCCAAACAAACCAAATAAACTTCCTGATGCACCCGCTGAAAGGGTATTAAAAGCGAACAAATAGGTGGCTAGATTGCCCCCTAAACCAGTCAGGAGGAAAAATAATAAAAATTTCCCATGGCCCATCAAGGCTTCAAGCTGGGTGCCAAACAAATACAGGGCGTAGCCATTAAATAATAAGTGCATAATGCCGATATGAATAAAGATAGCGGTAATTAAACGATAATACTGATTAAATTCCTTGATCAGTGGTGGGTACAAGGCGCCAAAGCGGATCAGGGCCTGGCTATTATTGGTCCCACCATTTAAACTAATGATGATAAAATAAATAACCATGACCAGTAAAAGAAGACTGGTCACGGGATATTTTTTACTATATTCTTTAAACCTCTCCATTCTACCTCTCTCTCATCTTAAAAATTAATGCAAAGCAGATAATGACTTTATACCCCTTTATCGAGAATAAACCATTTTTAGGGCAACTATTAATAACGATGATAAAATTTTTTTGTGATTTTTTCTGATCGACAAGCCTTAAATTGACCGCTTTACCAGTAGCCGGTCGCCAAGTAGAGCCGTCATAGCAGCGATTAATAAGCCCAAACCGGCAATCATAAATTTACCCTTGATGTTTTCAGCTCCGACGAGATTAAACAAGAAATTAGAAATAAGGGGTGACACAAACATACCAAAGTTAAAGGCGGCCGCCACAATTGCGATGGCTGTAGCGCTTAATGCCGGTAGGACGGCATTAGCGACAATAAAGCTGGCAGCCGGCATAATCGTCGCCATGCCAAAGCCGGCACAGATGGCCCCCAAAAATAAGGCCGGTAAACTGCCGATGGCGTAGACGAGGATCATACCGATTCCAGCAACCGCCAAGGCTACCGGGATGGTCGTATTTTTTAATCGTCTTTGCAGGCGGCCAAATAAGATCCCGGCAACCATTCCCGCTGCCGATAAACTGGTGTTTACCATTCCTGATGTTGCCGTACTTCCTAGCCCTTCACTGGCTATAAGGGTGGCGATATTGGTATGGAAAACAAATAAAAAAACACCAAAGAAAAAGACAATCACCCCCATAAAGAAAACGCGGCTATTTAGCCGGCCTTTTGTTCGCGCCTTTTCTTGCTTGGCTAGGCGCTGCGGTTTATCCTTTGGAAGATTCCGCAGATTAATAATGATCACCGGTATAAAAAAGAGATAAACACTATAGGCATAATTCCACTGAATACTCGCCAGTAGGCCGGAGGTGAACAAAAGGACCATACTACCAGCATTTACAAAGGCCGATTGTAAGCCCATTAAGGCCGAGCTCTCATCACCTGAAAAATAGTCGGCGATCAATGCCATGGTCATCGTCGAGGTCACCCCTTGCGCAACACCAATAAGGCCACTAGCAAACAAGAGGAGGGCAAAACTAAGGGGGCCAAATAAAAAGGATATCAAACCACCAGCAAAGCCACAAGTAAGACCAAAGACAACAATGGTTTTTTTCGAAATTTTCATCGATAGCGGGCCGGCGACAAAGGCAAAGATCACTCCTAGTAATGGCGGGATGGTCAAGACCAGTGAGATAAGGGTCTCACTAACCCCCACAAAATGAATTTGAATCTCTGCTAGAATGGCAGAAGCCGTTAATGAAATCATCACGAGTGAAGCAATCGATAAGATCGCGACTTTAATTTTTCTTTTCTCCAAGACACCCTCCCAGTTTTATAGATGCCTCTAGTCTATCATTTTATTGGTTTTATAACAATTAGTAAGGACCTATCCTGATGGGTGAATGGATCGATTGGCGGAAAATTTAAATTTGTTTATTCCTTCAAACACTTATTGCCCTAAGCTTTCTAATATGCTATTATTCATTTAAAGTGCTTGTTTATACTAATTCTAGAATGGAGAATGCCATGGATCTTAGCCATATCTTATTAAACTTAGTTGTATTTTCCATGCCGATTATTTCGATTATTTATGTCCTCCTTGGCCGGAAACTCTTTGTCAAAAGGATCAATAAAAAATACACGGCCTCATCTTTTTTGATGTTTTCCATTAGTCTTTTTCTATTTGGCTTTTTTCTTGAGCTTAATAGCCTGACCGATCAAGCCTTTATAATAACCCGCCTGGTTAAATATTTAGGCCTAAGTTTTATTCCCTGCTTTGGTATTTTGTTTATCGGCCAATTAACCGGCAAGCCACAATCAGGCAAAAAAGCTCTTTTTTTAATTTTTATCTCGGCCCTGCTTTGGCTCTTGTTTGTCACCGACCCCTTACACCACTTCGTTTATCACAGCCTCAGTTTTAAGCGGGTTGAGGGCTTTTCCATCAGCGACAGTGTCCGGGCCCCAGGCTATTATTTGTTGATGCTTTATTTCGCCATTTATCTGATTTTTTCGTCCATCCTCTTAATCAGGCAATACCAAGCGGAAAAGCTGACCCAATTAAAACATGGCTACCTCTTACTCCTAACCTCTATGCAGATTTTTTGGATCGCAATCTTGTTTTTATCAATTGGTTTTACCGGGATTGGCCGGGCTGTCAGCCTGATCCTTCTATCGATCTTTCTAGCCGCTTTCAATGCCATCAAGAGTGATGTACTGGAACTGGAAATTAAGCGTTGGCAGCAAATTTTCTCAACCATGCAGGAGGTGGCCCTTCTGACCAATAAAGATGGTGAACTCATCTGTATGAATTCCAAAGCCGACAAATTTTATCTGGTCGGCCAAGACAATCCGCCAACGACGCTAAAAGATCTTGATCGGGCTTTTTCGCAAGCAAGGCCACTTAAGGTTACTATCGATCATCAAGCAAGGTGGTTTCACGTTAGCAAAAGTACTTTTGACCTAAAAGGAGACTTAAAAACCTATATCCTGATCGACTTTACCAAGCAATACCAAGTCCAAGAAGACTATTATTACCTGAGCTCTCATGACTATCTAACCGGTCTTTATAATCGGCGTTATTTTGAAAAGGCCTTAAAAGAATTGGATAGGCCGGAAAATTTACCGCTGACATTGATCATCGCTGATATCAATGGCTTAAAACTGATCAATGATTCCTTCGGCCGCGCGCAAGGTGACCTGGTCTTAAAAAAAGCGGCTCAGTTAATGAAAGAGAACCTGCCAAAAAACGCCGTCCTTGCCCGAATCAGTGGCGGTGAATTTATGATGATCCTGCCGCAAATTGATGTTTTTGAAGTCGTTGAAATCATCAAGACATTGAAAACGACCGTTTTAAAGGAAAAAAATGACTTTTCTGATCTTTCCATTTCCTATGGTTATGAAACCAAGGAAGTTGAAGACCAAGATATCCATGATATTTTTAAACAGGCCGAAGATGATATGTACCGCCACAAGGTTTACGAGAGTACCAGTGGTAAAAACAAAACCATTGGCCTGATTATGAATACCCTTTATGAAAAAAGTCATCGGGAAATGCTTCATTCAAAAAGAGTCAGTAGCCTTTGTGAATCAATTGCCAGCGAAATGAAGCTTAGTAATGACGATGTCAATCAAATTGCCGCGGCCGGCCTCATGCACGATATTGGCAAGATCGGGATTGCTGAGCAAATCCTCAATAAAGAAGGGTCTCTTGATTTTGAAGAGTGGCAAGAAATCCAAAAACATCCTGAAATTGGCTATCGGATCTTAAAATCAGCCAGTGAATTTTCTGAAGTGGCCCGTTATGTCCTTGAACACCATGAGCGCTGGGACGGAAAGGGCTATCCCCGGAGAATCAAGGGTGATGACATCTCCCTCCAAGCCCGCATTATCGGCATTGCCGATGCCTATGATGCTATGACCTTTGACCGTAGCTACCGGAAAGGCTTAACCAAAAATCAGGCCATCCAAGAACTTAGGCGACATTCCGGTACGCAATTTGACCCGGTCATCACCAAGATTTTTATTGACCGGGTCCTGAGATAAGGCCTGCTTGTCTATTTCCCCTTATGGATAATATAGGCAATCTTTCCCGATTCTGCCCAGGCTGCCCTAAATTGGTCTAGGCGGTAGCGGCGGTGGACCTCTGCGTCATTCCCGGCCGCCGGGTCGTTAACCATAATGTACTCAACTCCGCCTTCAGTCACAAAGCCTTTTATGACAATCAGGTGGCCATCGGTGACACTAATGGCCCCACCATCAATGAGCGGTAAAGAGCCACCGCCATAGGGGCTGTTTTTATAGGCCACGGCCACAATAACCGGTTGTTTTTTAGCAATCTGCCGCTTCAAGCCTTCGATCGTTGAATAATCGACATAAGCCGTATAACCAAAGCTTGACGCATAGGCGGTATTAAAAGGCCAATTGCCAAAGCCTTTAAAATCATAATCGTAAACCCCCCAAGCCGCTTGCTCAGGGCTAACCCCGGTCCCATAATAATTTAAAACCATGGCCACCGAGGTGGGGCTACAAATGGCATTGGCAATTGCCGGGTCCCTTGTCATTTGCGAAAATTGAGGAACATTGAGGACTTGTAAGTTAGATAGATCGACCGGCTGACTAAAGACCTTGTCAATTTCCTGATGGGTGTTTCGCAAGGCCCCGGCAATTAAGCGCACACTTGGGCTGGTCCCCATTGTATCAGAATGTAAGATCACCCGATACTGGATTTTATTGGCCATTTTACCATCCTTGACGATAAGGGTATCCACATCAACCTTTGCTAGTGGCCCATCGGTCACACCGGTGCCGGATGCTCTTTGAATCGACGTCCCCCACCGGCCAAAGGATAGCCAGTCTGAATACCTTTCCTGCTCTTGGCCATTGACCCAAATCCTCTCGATCACCCGGGCCTCCACTTGAACCAAAGTAGCCGGCGGTGTGTCACTAGACCAAGAAAAAACCAGCTTGTTAAATGGCCTTGTATTAAGTATCTTCGATGTATAAACCCCTTGTTTAACCCCCTCTTTAAGAGTAATTCCACCAAGTCCCGGGGACAGAATCACATCATCCAAGCCTTGAGCATTTTCACTAAATTCCTCGACTCCTGAATGCTTGAGTAGATTTCCCGC
This sequence comes from uncultured Lachnospiraceae bacterium, assembly GCA_964632785.1. Taxonomy (GTDB): domain Bacteria; phylum Bacillota; class Clostridia; order Eubacteriales; family Eubacteriaceae; genus Acetobacterium. Next base: position 17,558 of record CAZWEU010000026.1, read on the forward strand.
TACACTTTTTCGTTCAACAAAGGCAAAGTCCTGATCGCCTCCGCCTGCTGGCGGACTTTCTCCTTTTTCGAGAATTAAGATACGAATCCCCTCTAGGCGGTAAGAATAACCTGCTGTTCCCGCTTTTTCGCCATTTTTTGCCCAATTCAGCCAGCCCATATTTTGCGCATGGACCTGATAAAAGATATCCAAGTGGTCGGCATCATTACCGGTTAATTTAATGGCAATGGCTTCTAAGCGGTAAGACAGACCTTGCGTCCCGCTCATTTCATCACTTAGCTTCCAGCCGCGATCACTTTCTGCCTCCCAGCCAATATTTTGAATATGGGTCTGATAGCTAATTCCCAGGTCATCGGCCTGAGAATCTAATTTTATCCTAATTCCTTCGAGGCGCAGGCTTTTTCCGGTCGTTCCACTCATTAACCCTTCTGAAACATAGTCCTGCCAGCCAAGGTTTTGAACATGGGTTTGATAGGTGACACTTGCCTTATCGGCTGCCGTAATTTGCCCCGGTATGATCCCAATAACTAAGACTAAAATAATTAGAAAGTATTTGATCCTATTTTTTTCATGACCCACTTGTTCCTTTCAAAAAATCAATCACTTTTTCGGCCATGGCGTACTGGCCCTTTATGCTTTGATGAACGCCGTCTAAGTAGAGATCGCTCTTGGTCCAGTCGATCGCCTCTCTAAAATCGATAAAAGACACAGCCATTTTAGCGACGACATGTCTTAGCCACTGGCAATAGTCTTCAATCATCATAAAAGACTTTTCAAAATCAATCCCCTGGTCTTCTTGTCTCTCCAAGACCGGCAATAAAAGAGGTGGGGGAATGGCCACAATCACCCCGACCTTCCGGTCCTTTCCTTCTTTAACCATGGCCTCCATGTTTTCTCTGGTTACATCCCAAGAGCCATTAAAAAAGATATCATTATAGCCCCCCATTAGGATCATTTTATCGGGTTTAAGGTCGATTACATCTCTTTGAAAGCGGGCTAGCATACCAGCTGTGGTATCCCCGTTGATGCCTTTATTTACCATTGTAATGCCGGTTTTTTCGGCCACAAGGACATGCCATTTTTTCTGATAAGCCAACTCATATCCAAAGGTCAAGCTATCCCCCAAACAAACAATTTTCATCATTTCTCCAATCTCCTTTTAATGCTGATATCATTTTAAAGCTTTTCATTTATTGTCTTTCTTCTTTCATACTATATCAGCCTTCTTACTTTCGTCAACTTGTTTAATCCCTGGTCCTAATAAAGGGCTTGACTTATCAATCCTATGATATAATACTATTTAAAATGGGCCTTGGCCTAAATCGTTAGCTCAAAAGTAGCAGTTAGGAAATTTATCATGAATGTAGACCAATTAACCAAGTTATTAGAAGATGTTAAAAACAATAAATGTGATGTCAGTTCGGCCCTCGAACGCTTAAAAACATTACCCTATGAAGATTTGGCTTATGCCAAAATCGACCACCACCGCGAAGTCCGAAACGGCCATACGGAAGTCATCTACAGCCCGGGAAAATCGCTCGACCAGATTAAGGGGATTGTCGAGAATATGTTAGAACGTTCGAGCGGAAATATTCTTGCTTCACGGGCAGAGCCGGCTGTTTTTGATGCCATCAAGACGCTTAGCCCTGATGCCATCTATTATAAGGAAGCCCGGTCAGTGGTCGTCAAGCGTCAAGAGTACAAAAGTAGCAAGGACTATATTCTCCTTGTCACTGCCGGAACCTCAGACATCCCCATCGCCGAAGAGGCGGCCATCACGGCCATGGTCATGGGCAATTCCGTCAAGCGTCTTTATGACGTTGGGGTCGCCGGTATCCACCGACTTTTAAGCAATATGGATGTCATCAATGCGGCCAAGGTTGTTATTGTCGTCGCCGGCATGGAAGGGGCCCTGGCCTCAGTGGTTGGTGGCCTAACCGATAAACCGATTATCGCCGTTCCCACCAGTGTTGGCTATGGGGCTAACTTCGGCGGTATTTCGGCCCTACTGGGCATGCTGACCTCTTGTGCCAGTGGCATCGCTGTTGTCAACATCGACAATGGCTTTGGAGCCGCCTGTATGGCCTCTAAAATTAATAAATTATAAAGGCGCAAGCCAGAAGGAGATAAAATGACGATTTTATATTTTGATTGTTTTTCCGGTATTTCAGGGGATATGGTTCTCGGGGCTTTTCTCGATTTAGGCCTCGACCCCGCTTACTTAGAAGCTGAATTAAAAAAGTTAAATGTAGAAGGCTTTGAAATCAAGGCTGAAACGACGATGAAAAAAGGGATTTCCGGCACTGACTGTCATGTTATCCTGGACTCCGACCCCCACCACCACCGCCATTTTTCTGATATCAAAGAAATCATCGAAAAATCCAGCCTTTCCAAGCAAGTAAAAGAAACCGCCCTGGCTATTTTTACGCGGGTGGCGGTGGCGGAAGCAAAAGTCCACAAGGTTTCGCTTGACCAGGTCCACTTTCACGAAGTCGGCGCCCTCGATTCAATTGTCGACATTGTTGGCGCTTCCATCTGCTACCACGCAATCAAACCCGACCGTGTTTATGCTTCTAAAATAAACCTCGGCAGTGGTTGGGTGTCTTGTGCCCATGGCCTCCTGCCCGTTCCCGCTCCAGCGACGGCTGAAATTTTATGCCAGTCGGATTTTGAGGTCTATTCAAAAGGCATTGATGGCGAAGCCGCTACTCCAACCGGTGTGGCCATCCTGACTGAACTGGCCACCTACGCTCCTGATCTTCCCTCTTTTATTCCTGAAAAAATCGGCTACGGCTTTGGCAAGAAAGACTTTGACAGCTTAAATGCCCTGCGCATCATGACCGGGCGAAAGAGTGACTCACCATCGGTTATCTGTGTGGAGACCAATATGGACGATATGACCGGCGAGGTGGCCGGCTATGTCCTGGAATTACTTTTTGAAAATCATGCCTTAGATGCCTTTTACACCCCCATTTATATGAAAAAAAATCGACCCGGCATCCACCTAAGCGTTTTGTGCGAGGAGTCTAATCTTGCTGTCATTGAAAACATCATCCTAAAAGAGACCTCGACCATTGGCATTCGCAAATACCCGGTTGAGCGGACCTGTATGGACCGCCACATAAAAAAACTGACAACCCCCTATGGCCAGATCAATTTAAAAGTATCTCAACATGGGGAGATCTATCGTGAAACCCCTGAATATGAAGATGTAAAGAAAATTGCCAAAGAGTCAGGCAAGTCTTTGCGGGAGATTTTAGAAGTAGTGGAAAAGTTAAAATAACCTTTAAAGCGAACTTCATTTAAACTGATTATGATAGATTCCAAATTTTAAGGGCATCAATAGAATGATTCATATACTTTTAAGAAAGAGAGGTTTTAACAATGGAAAAACAAGAACGACGAACTTTTTTAATCGATACCTTTACGAACCGCTATACTTGCAAGGGCTATGACCCTGAAAAAAAAGTCAGCGATGAAGATTTTAATACCATTATGGAAGTGGCCCGGCTTTCCCCTAGCTCCATGGGACTCGAACCTTGGAAGTTTATCCTCCTTAATAATCAAGACCTACGGGATAAAATCAAGCCCTATTCTTGGGGAGCCGAAGTCAGTCTCGATGGTGCCAGTCATTTTGTCATTATTTTAGCCAGGAAAGCCGGAGATCTTAAAGCTGATTCTGCTTATATTGAGTACATCATGAAGGATATCCAGCATTTTACCGATGATTTAAGAGGAAAACGAAAGGATAAACTTGAACGTTTCCAAGAAAAAGATTTAAGACTGACAAATGATCGAGCTATCTTTGACTGGGCCTGTAAACAGGCCTATATTCCCCTCGCCAATATGCTCACGGCTGCTGCCATGCTCGGAGTCGACTCGACCCCCATCGAAGGCTTTAATACCGAACAAGTTGAGTCCGTTCTGATTGAGGAAAAAATACTCGATCCCGATCATTTTGGCCTCTGCGTCATGGTTGCTTTTGGCTATGCCAACAGAGACCACCGCCCCAAAACAAGGCGAGAGATAAATGAAATTTTAACCGTAATCGACTAAAAGAGATTAAGAAAGAGCGTAAAATGAAGCCAATTATAGCCATACCCATGGGTGATGCCGCCGGCATTGGACCCGAAATAATCTTAAAAACCATTGCTGACGACACCGTCTCAAAAATTGCCCGAATCGTCGTGGTCGGTGACGCTCAGGTCCTTAAACAAGCCTTGAACTTTTCCAATGTATCGGTTGACATCCAGCTTATTGATGACCCAAGCGCCGGGGATTACCGACCAGGAATCTTAAACCTCATTGATCTTAACAATATTGCGACCGACACGCTTAAAATTGGTCAGGTCCAGGCCATGACCGGCCAAGCTGCTTATGACTATATTAAGCTAGCAACCACCCTTTGTCTGCAAGGAAAAGCCGATCTTTTGGCCACCACTCCGATCAACAAGGAGTCCCTACAGGCTGCCAAGGTCCCCTATATCGGTCACACTGAAATTATTGCCGCCCTAACGGCAAGCAAAAACCCCCTGACCCTCTTTCAAGTCCATAATCTAAGGGTTTTCTTCCTCAGTCGCCACCTTTCTCTTAAAGACGCCTGCGATTTTGTCACCGAAAAAAATGTAAGCGCTTTTATCGATCAGGTCGTGGCCGCCCTAAAGCTTCTCGGTCTTGATAAACCCCGCCTGGCCATGGCTGGCCTCAACCCCCACAGTGGTGAACATGGCCTCTTTGGCTCTGAAGAAGTTGAGGCCATTGGCCCTGCTCTTTTAGCTGCTCAGAAGCGTGGCATTAATATTGTTGGGCCAATTGGCGCCGATAGCGTTTTTCATTTCGCCTTAAAAGGTCACTATGACGCGGTCTTGTCCCTTTATCATGACCAAGGCCATATCGCCACAAAAATGGTCGATTTTGAAAGAACCATATCGATCACCTTAGGGATGCCGATTCTTCGGACCTCGGTAGACCATGGCACAGCCCTCGATATTGCCGGGCAAGGAATTGCTAGCCCGGTAAGTTTAATTGAAGCCATTCGGCTGGGGGCAGAGTATTCCCCTTACTTTAATAAAAAATATATTTAGTTTAATCATGACGATTTTGAAAGTCGGCGCATGATTAAGGCCCTGCCAGACTTAAGTCTAGCAGGGCCTTTTCTTTATTTCTTTTTATGCCCCACGGACCGAGGAAATGGCGGCCACCAGGGGTATTCCCTCCTCATCATGGGATACCTTACCAATCACCCCATAAACCTCTTTTAGCATCTTTGGCGTCACCACTTCCCTAGGACTGCCGGCGCTATATAAGCCCCCTTCTGAGTCCATAACTGCGATGTGGGCGGCGTAGCGAGAAGCCAAATTAATATCGTGAAGGACGACGATGATATCCATATCTTGTTCTTTGACAATCTTTTGAAGCAAGTGACAAAGCTCTAACTGCTTTTGAAGATCAAGGGAATTGACCGGTTCATCAAGCAGCATAAGCTTGGGATTTCGGACCAAGGTCTGGGCAATAAAGACCAGCTTTTTTTCACCACCGCTTAATTCACAAAAATTACGGGTCGCAAAGGAATCCATATTTAAGGCTTTTAGGGTATTCATAACAATATCTAAATCCTCATCACTGATCTTAT
>CAZWEU010000027.1:0-22915 GCA_964632785.1 uncultured Lachnospiraceae bacterium
TGCACATTGCAGACTACCGTTCGCCTTATAATTAATGCAAGTTTCATGCCAAGATGATTACGGCCCGATAAGGGCCTTTCCAGCCAGCAGTGGTCGTTTTTTTAACACCTCGACCCCAAAAGCTGGTCAATTAATGATCAGTCGTTCCATTATTGAGCGGTAACCCTTTACATTTTTTCTATCTTTTTCTATTATAAACCTTTAACTCCTAAAATTGTTTAAATTTTAACCATTTTAAAAAATTAGAGCGGTTTCCCCCTTGTATTTTAAGATTTTCTTAAGCAATATCTAGTCTTTTTCAACATCCTCTGACTCATCGTCTCGATCGTTCGTCAACTTAAGGCGATCGAGGAAGTAGAAAGTCAGGCTTAAGACCATGCCCACTACCGTGGCCAGGACCATGCCGCGCAGTTCCACGGCCCCCATTTTTAAGGCAACACCCGACAAACCGACGACAAAGACAACTGATGTTAAGGCTAAGTTTCGTGATTTTCCATAATCAACCTTGGCATCGACTAAGATTCGAATACCGGAGGCCCCGATCATCCCGTAGAGGAGAAATGAAATACCACCGATCACAGCTCCCGGTATGGTGCTGATCAGCATGGATAATTTCCCAACAAAGGAAGAAACAATCGAAATAATGGCCGCTCCGGCAATCACTCGGACACTGTAAACCTTGGTCACGGCCATCACGCCAATGTTTTCCCCATAGGTTGTCGTTGGAACCGAGCCAATCAAACCCGAGATCATGGTTGATAAATTATCGGCAAATAAAGATCGGTGGAGGCCCGGATCCTTGATTAGATCACGCCCGATCACCTTGCTTGTGACAATCTGATGACCAATGTGCTCAGAGACAATCACCAGCAGGACCGGTAAGATAATTAAAATGGCACTAAGATTAAATTGGGGTAGCTGGAAATTAGGAAGTGACAACCAGGCTGCTGTCCTGACTGTTTCAAAGCTCCCAGGCCCGATTAGGCCGGTCATTAAGGCACTGGCATAACCGGCGACAATGGCAATCAGAATGGGAATAACCGCTAGAAATTTCTTAAATAATACTGAGCCAAAGACGGCAAAGCCCAAGGTGACTAAAAAGACAATGACATTTTTAGGATCAATGCTGGTCACCACTTGCTGATAGAGGCCAGTGGCCGCATCAAGCTTATAAGAGGTCTCACTGATAATGCCGGCGGTAGAGGCTGCTGTTCCGGCCAGTTCAAGACCAATTAAGGCAACCACCGGTCCCATTGCTGCCGGCGGAAGGACAATATCGATCCAGGCAGTCCCAAATTTATAGATCACACCGGCTAAAAGACAGCCGCATAAACCGACGATGACAAAGCCCCCCAGCGCATAAGAATAGCCCCAGGAAGCTATGACAACGCCTGCCGGAGCTAAAAAGGCAAAACTTGACCCTAAGTAAGCGGGGGCCTTCCCCTTGGTAATTAAAATAAATAACAAGGTCCCCATGCCATTCATAAATAAAACAATGGCCGGATTAATACCAAAAAGAAAGGGAACCAAAACAGACGCCCCAAACATGGCAAACATGTGTTGTAAACTAAGGGGGACTAGCAGTTTAATTGGAACCTGATCCTCGACCTGAATAATACGTTGATTTTCCAATAATTTTCCTCCATATTCTCTTATTTTTGAAAGTATATCATAGGAAATTTACCAAATAAAGAGATATTCGCTCTCTTTACCCGCTAAATTTAAAATACTTTGGCAGACTGGACCTTTTTACTGCTATACTATTTATAAAAACAGAAAGAAGGAAATATTGTGAAAATCACTGTCGCCACTAAGTTGTATGGGGTGATTGGCGATCCCATCGCCCAAAGTCTATCGCCCACCCTCCATAACAATCTCTTTAAAACTTATCAGATTGACGGACTTTATTTACCCATCCCCGTCCAGTCAGCTGATCTAGACCAGCTCATCAAGGGTTTTCGGCTTTTAAATTTTGGTGGTTTCAACATCACCAAACCCCATAAAGAAACAATCATGCCTTTTCTCGATCAGGTTGATCCCTTAGCTGCAAAAATTGGGGCCGTCAATACCGTTGTTTACCAAAAGGGCCGGATGATTGGCTATAATACCGATGGTTACGGCTTTATCCAGTCCCTCAAAGCCCGCACCTTTGAACAAAACAAAGAAACATTAACTGTTCTTATTCTTGGCTCTGGTGGGGCGGTCAAGTCGGTTTCCATGGCCCTTGCCGATTGGGGCATTAAAAAAATCATCCTTGCCAATCGCACCCTTGAAAAAGCCCAAACACTCTGCCGGCAGATCAACCAAAGCTGGCCCAAAAAAGCCCAGGCCATTGCCATGACGCCTGATCTTCTAAAAGCAGCCTGTCAGGCGGCCGATATCATTGTCAACGGCACTAGTCTGGGCATGGGCCATATGATTGGCCAAAGCCCCCTTGATCGAAGTTTTTTCAAAGCCGACAGCCTAGTCTACGATATGATTTATAACCCCGCTGAAAGCCGTTTTTTAAAGGAAGCCAAAGAAAGCGGGGCCCGTACCCAAAACGGCCTCGACATGCTCTTATACCAAGGCCTTCTGGCCTTTGAACATTGGACCGGGATTATGCCTGATGCTGACTTAGGAAAAAAATTCTTAGAAAGAGGACTTTAGCATGAAAAATAATCATCAATCGATTGCCCTAATTGGTTTTATGGGAACGGGAAAATCGACCATTGCCGCCTTACTGGCTAAAGAATTAAACTTTCAACTCATCGATACGGATGCTGTCATCGAGAAAAAAGCAGGCCGGACAATTTCAGATATCTTTAAAGACGATGGAGAAGACTACTTTCGGGCATTAGAGACGCAAGTCCTCCAAAGCCTGGTCGTAAACGATCATCAGGTCATGGCTACGGGTGGCGGGATCATTTTAAAGGAAGAAAACCGCCATTTGCTAAAAAGCCATACCTACCTGGTCTGCCTTACGGCGTCGGCGAAAACGATCTATCAACGGACAAAAAAAGACCAAAACCGCCCTTTACTCAGCCGTCCTGATCCACAAAAGCAGATTGACCATTTATTAGCCCAACGCCAAGACTATTATCAAATTGCCCACTTAACAATTAATACCGATGGGCTTAATATAGACTTTATCTGTGAAAAAATTCTATCCCACTATCGAAAATAATTTAAAAACCCCCGAATATTTTTATAAAAAGAATTGCTCTTTTAAAAAACTTATGCTAATATATAAAATAGTGCTTGAATAAAAATAATCACTTAGCCGAAGTGATGGAATTGGTAGACGTGACGGACTCAAAATCCGTTGTGAGCAATCACGTGCGGGTTCGATTCCCGCCTTCGGCACCACCACTGCTCCCTTAGCTCAGTTGGCTAGAGCACCTGACTCTTAATCAGGGTGCCCAGGGTTCGAATCCCTGAGGGGGCACCAAATAAAAGCGCACCATAGAGCCATTTCCGGCTCTTTTTTTATTTCCCCAAATTTCATGATATTAAGCATTATGGGGTATTCTGAAGATAAAAAGGGGTACAAAGAAACAAGCTAAAACATCAATCACAATTATCTTGTCCATACGAAAAGAAGAAATTACCATTTAGAGTTGATTCCTCTACCTGCCTTTTAAGCGTTTAACCAAATAACGTTTATGGGTCTTAAATCCTTGCTTTTCGATTAACTTTCGTGATGCTAGATTGTCTTCGGCAACGATTAAATCAATGATCTTAACGCCCGCTTCTTTGACCACTTCCACGGATTTTTCTGTTAATTTTCTGCCAATACCCATTTCTCGGCAATTAGAATCGACGACGATTTCATTAAAATGAAATCGTTCTTGGCCATTTTCATCATACTGATAGATCCAGGTGAATCCAAGCAAGTCCTCACCCTTGATGGCTCCAATAATAAAAGCATTTGTTTTTATATAGCTATCTAGGCCCTGTAACTTTTCGTCAATCAATAAAGCAATCTGTCTCTCAGTCAGACTATAATCTTGAAGATAAGAAGCAATGAGTAAGCGTCTGATCGTTGGGCGGTAAAAAAGATAATCATTACATTCTAGTTTCTTTATCAGCATTTTGACCCCTTTCAATATCTAGATCCTCTTGCAGACTTTGATCTGTCACAATTATATCTTCTTTCTTAATCACCTTTAAGATTGTTTTTATAAAAATTTTCAGATCCAAGCTAAAAGACATGGTCTTCACATACTCAACATCAAGGGCTAGGCGACTATCCCACTTTAATAAATTCCGACCATTGACTTGGGCTAGGCCGGTTAAACCCGGACGAACAGAGTGACGGATTCTTTCTTCTTCTGTGTAATAAGGAAGATAAGAAATCAGGAGTGGCCTTGGGCCAATTAGGGACATTTCCCCCTTAAGGATATTAAACACTTCCGGTAATTCATCTAAGCTTGACCGCCTCAGCATTTTGCCAAAGCCATTGAGCCGGCTGGAATCGGGCAAAAGATTTCCATTTTCATCTTTCTCGTTGGACATGGTTCTAAATTTATAGAGGGTAAAGATTTTTTCATCTCGCCCCGGCCGCTCTTGTCTAAATAAAACCGGTTTACCAATTTTAAACCGCACTAAAAGGACAAGCAGCAAAAAAATCGGGCTAATACAAATAATACCAAGCAGAGCTAGCATTATATCTAAGACTCTTTTCATAAACTTTTTATAAATCAAAGGCTCACCTTTTCCCTCCTTTAAAATTTCTTGCACTTTTCTAGCAATTACCCAGATAAACACTTTCTAGGGCCTCACCGGCAATTTCTGCTAGCCTCCTTATCTTATCCACTTGCGTGGCCTTTCGGTCGACCATCTCATAGTTTGGGAAAAACCGTGAAATATGAAGGGGGATTTTTTTATCAATCGATGCCAGCCAGGTCGATAAGGCTTTCATTTCATCCTCTTCATCATTTTCACCAGGGATAATTAGGGTTGTCACCTCCACATGAAGAGACTCGGCCATCAAAGCGATGGTGGCCTTAACCATTTCTAGGTCCCCTTTGATTTTTGAATAGAATTCCTGGCTAAAGGCTTTTAAGTCAATATTAGCCGCATCGATCAAGGGGACCATCTCTTGAATGACCTCTTGGCTGAAACAACCATTGGAAACCAAGACATTTTTTTGCTTGTTTTTTTTAATTTCTATGGCACAATCTCTAACAAACTCCCAACCAATCAAAGGCTCATTGTAGGTGTAGGCCAGACCAATGTTTCCCTGGCTCTGTAAGCTCAAAGCCTGGTTGGCAATTTCCTCCGGGTTCATCTTCTGATAATGATTGTCACCGCCTTTAGCCATGGAAATTTGATAATTTTGACAAAAAGAACAGCGAAGATTACAGCCGAAACTGCCGATCGATAAGATCTTGCTGCCCGGATAAAATTCTGCTAAGGGTTTTTTTTCAATTCGATCCAAGGCCATGGCGGTCAATAAGCCATAGTTAGTGGGAATAATGGCATCATTAATATTTGCTCTGGCCTTACAAAAACCAACTTGGTCGGGGCCTAATTGACATTGGTGGAAACAAACATGGCATTTAATTGTCGTCATTTTTTCCTCTCTTTCAAGTTCTAAGTCACTTTTAAGCACTTTTAATAAACATACCCCTTTAAAATAACTTATCTCTGTTTTTCTAAGTAATTGCTTTTAAAAAATTGTATCTCAAAATGAATCGTGCTATACTGATAAAAAAAGATGGGGGTTGTAATGAAAAATACAAGAGCGCTAAATGCTCAAGAGGTTGCCGACCTCTTGAAAATTGCTAAAAATACGGTTTATGCCCTTATCAAGCGAGGCGAGCTAAATTCCTACAAAGTGGGACGGAAAATTCGCTTTACCATGGCTGATGTCGAGGATTACATCGCCCGTTCTAAAGCCATCCAGCCGCCTCCTGCTTCAAGTGACTTGGTCCAACGGGCCCAGCATGATTTAATGGATTTTACGGCAAGGGCTCCCAATGATTTTGTCATCTGTGGCCAAGATCTCATGCTCGATGTCTTATCAAGCCAAGTGGAGCACGACCAAGGCATTCGCACCCTTCGGTCTTACACCAGTAGCTATAGCAGCCTGATTAATCTCTATCAGGGAAATATCCAAGTTGCCACTGCCCACCTTTGGGATGGTGATACCAATACCTATAACATCCCTTTTGTCAGACGACTCCTGCCGGGTATTCCCGCTCTGATCATCCACTTGACCACCCGCATGCAAGGTTTTTATGTGGCCAAAGGCAATCCTAAAAATATCCACTCTTGGGATGATTTCTCAAGACCGGATATTAATATGATCAACCGCGAAAAAGGGGCCGGCTCGCGGGTCCTCTTAGACGAACACCTACGCTTGCTGGGGATCGATTCGCAAACAATTAAGGGCTATGACAGAGAAAGTCAATCGCATTTTGCCGTTGCCAGCATTGTCAGCCAAGGCGGTGCTGATGTGGCTGTCGGCCAAGAAAAGGTTGCCATTCAAATGAAAAACATCGATTTCATCCCCCTACAAAAAGAACGCTATGAACTGGTCATTAAAAAATCTGATCTAGCGACCCCAGCCATTCAAGCCATCCTGACCATTCTTCGGTCTGACCAATACCGGATGGAGTTTGAAGGCATCGCCGGTTATGATATTCGTGAGATGGGTCAGATTGTCGCCGAATTATAAGTCTAAATGCCTGGCCAGCTTAAGGGCCTATTACTTTCTAACTCTACGATCGCCCCGTAGGCCGGTTTTTCCTTAATCGTTTCGCTAAGGGGCCGATTTTCAATGAAGCTTTTTAAGACTGCTATCACACCGGCATGGGTCACGATAACAAGCTCATCGCCAGACTCAATGAGCTTAAACAATCCCTTAATCACCCGGTAATTTAAATCATAAATATTCTCACCGCCGGAGACTTTATAGGCAAGAAGGTCTTTTCCCCTTTGTTCATAGGCAAGGGGGTATTTTTCTCTAATTTCTTCAATGTAGTGGCCATCCCATTTTCCCAAGCTCATTTCCCGAAAGGCAGCCACCATAATTAAATTAATATCATGGTCAACGTTTTCTTTAATTAGGTCAGCGGTTTTTCTCGCGCGCTGTAAATCGCTACAATATATTTTCTCCGGAACGATCCCCTTGGCTTTAAGCATTTCACCCGTCTTTTTAGCCGTTGCCATTCCCTTTTCACTCAAGGCTACATCGGTCTGGCCGAGAAATATTTTCTGCCGGTGTTGGACCAGTTCACCGTGGCGAATCAAAATATAGTGCTTGACTTGCTTAGGGCTTTCTAAGGCAAGCTCTTGCTTGGATAAATCCTTGAGTGTCCGGTTAATCTTCCCTTCAATATAAGCCTTTAGTTCAGCGGCCTTGGTAAAGCGACGATTGATAGCCTCAATCGCCTCTTCATCGCTAAAGCGCTCAAGCAAATTTTCTTTTCGCTTTGCCAGGTCCACCCACTGACTGCCCTTAAATAGTTTATCGGCCAGACAAAGAATATCCAGTTCTGAAAAATCCTCAACCGCTTTCTCACTGGTATAAAACATGTGGTTTTCGGTCAGGACTGCCAAGTCATCCCAACCGTATTTGCGAAGGATTCTCGCTCCAACAAGCCAATGCTTTGGCTTCGTCCGCGCAATATCGTGAAGTAGGCCAGCAGCCAGAAGAAGGTCAGAGTCAAAGGTAAAGCCGACCGCATTTAGGGCTTGGCTGATTTTAGCCGCTAGTTCTGCCACCGCTAAGGAATGCTTAACCACTTGGTCGGGTGTTTGCATTTGGCTAAGCAGGTCAAGGCAGGTCTGGCGCGAAGGCCTTTGTTTTTGCTGGTAAATTTCAATAATTTCCTGGTAGTCTTCAGGCCGATCCATATCCATAACAGCCCCTTCAAAGCGGGTGGGGATTTTCACCATCCGTTTTTCATGCTTGATAGTCACCCCTTTTAAGCCACCGCCTTCTTGCCAAGCCAGAATCTCGGCCTTCATATCAATAGGAAATAAGGGGGGATGGCCCTTCTTGCCCATAAAGGTCGGGACCATAAAGGAGGATGGCTTTTCTTGGTGGGCAAGCATCAAGTCCTCTAGTAATTTTGCCACCACCAAGGGGTAATCAACCGGTAAAATAAAAAATCCGGCGCTTGCATCATCCACTGCCGCAAGGCCGCTTTGAATCGATGAAAACATCCCGTCGGCAAAATGGGGGTTGTAAACTTCCCTAACCCCCTGGTCTAAAATCACCTGGCTAAGGGATGGGGCCTCATAACCGGTAACCACGATAATCTCTATACAGCCGGCTAACTTGCCGGCTGTGATGACTCGGTCTAAAGCAGAAGACCCGCCGATGGGGAGTAGGGCTTTTAGTTTTTTCATCCGTGATGAATAGCCGGCGGCTAAAATAATTAAGCTGTAATTAAATTTTGTCATGGTTTGCTTTTACTTGAATAATCTGGGCAACAATGCTGATGGCAATTTCCTCCGGTGTCTCCGCTCCAATTTTTAGGCCAATGGGAGCATGGACCACCTGTAGCTCTTCTTCGCTAAAGCCATCTTTAATCAGTTTATCAAAGATTGTGCGGTTTTTTCGCTCACTGCCAATCATCCCCAGATAAGCCACCTTATGCTTTAAGGCCGTTTTTAAGACCTCATAATCCCAAGAATGACCCCTGGTCACAATGATGATATAACTATCCTGATCGATGTCCAGGCCATCAAAGGAAGAATAATAATCGGGAATGACCTTAACTGACGTCGCCCCTGGGAAGCGCTGGCGGTTGGCAAATTCCTCGCGATCATCCAATATGTGGGTTGCAAAACCAACATAGGATAAAACGGCTTCGACCTCTTTGCCCACGTGGCCGGCCCCAAAAATATAGGCGTCACTATCTAATTCCAGTTCTTTACCAAAATCGGTCACTACTTTATGGTCAATGTATTTGATCTCGATTTGAGCATCACCCCCGCATTGCATATCAATTCCCAATTTTTCTTTGGGGGTCAAAGAAAAGTCATAAATACCTGATTCTTTGCTTTTGATGACTTCTTTACAGATTTTTTCAACCTCGGCCTCAAGCCGTCCACCACCGATGGTCCCGTAGAAGGTCTGGTTTTTATCCATCAGCATCCAAGCATTTCGCTTTCTCGGGGTTGAACCAACCGTTTCCATAACCTTGGCTAAGACAAAATCCTCGCCTTTTTCTAACAACTCTCTCCCGATTCGAACAACTTTTTTCATCTTTTTTTCCTTTCCTGATCACGATGTATAATATTATAAGCACAAAATGGAATTAATTTTTTCTCTCTGGTGGCAATGTGGACCCGGCACTTTTTCAAGCGCTCTAAATCTAGATTCCACTGGTCTTGAAAGGCCATGGCCGTGATGCTAAAACTCTGCTCACTGATCGTTTCTAAGACCCGATCAAAGGAAGCATTGACTTGGTCTTGGCCGGTGGCTTTTTTATCTTTAAGGGTCCATTTCTTTTCAATGTAATCTCTGGCCTCTTTAATCGAGGCCTTTTTGCAAGAACATTTTGCTTGGGCCTTGATTGGTCTTAGCTTTTTAGTAGCATCAATTTGAAAGTTCCCATGAAATGAACAACGTGGGTGGCCTGTTTCCAGGGGGGTAAAATCAGCCAGGGCTAAACGCCCCTGGGACTGGCCCTCTAAATCATTTAATAATTGGGGAATGGTTAAGCGGTCGCGATTCTCCGGGGCATTGGGGAAGCGGCCAAAATAACTAACCGGCTGCAAATGAATCCCCCGAACAATCGGATTTTGGGCCAGGGCAAAGTTAAGAATCTCACCCAAATGATCATCATTAACACCCGGCACCACGGTCACCACTAAAACGACCCCAAGCTTGGCCTGGCGACAATGGTCAATGGCTTTACTTTTTAAGTCAAAGAGGGCTTGCCCCCGAATGGTCTGGTAGATCCGGTCGTCGATGCCATCAAATTGCAAAAAGACCGACGATAGGCCGGCCGCCTTTAAGCGTTTGGCTAAGTCCGGGTCCTCACCGAGACATTTGCCATTGGTGTTAAGCTGAATATAGGGAAAGCCTTTTTCTTTGCCCATTTCAATAATTCTCATTAAGTCCTTGTGCATGGTCGGCTCCCCGCCCGACAGCTGGATATTATAAGGCCGGTCGGCTGTTTGCTCAAGCAGAAAATCATAAATACCGGCAACTTCTGCTAGGCTTAAGTCAGCGCCACGGCCGACTTCTGATTGGGCAAAACAATAACGGCAGTTTTGATTACAACTTTCAGTTAGTTCAATCAGGACACAACAAGCATCCTGCAGGTGGTCATCACAGTTTTCACAACGGTGGGGGCAGGTCTTTGCCCCTAAGGGGCGGTCTTTAAATTCAAGTGGTTTTTTAAGGGCCCACTGCCTCCAATCAAGGGCCTCCTTAAGGGGTTTTTGGACGCGCCAAATCAAGCTTTCAAAATACCCATGGTCGGGACAGGTTTTGGTCAAATAAATACCATTTTCTTTTTCAATTCGCATGGCCGATAAGGTTTTTAAGCAAATCGGACAGATACTTTGGGTCGTTTCATTCATGACTACTTCTCCGGTCTATAATTTTTCGCTTGTCCATGCCCTTTAAGTCAACCTTTCCCGGCCGTCCTTGGCTCACCGAAATGACTAGGGCTGACTTTTCTTGGTCTTTTTCTCGCAAGGCCGCCTCTAGTCGGTCTTTAACAGCAATGGTGATTTGTTCTTTTTCTGCCTCAGAGCCGTTTTCTTTAAAAACAAGCTCTATTTGCAAGTGGTCTCTCCCAGGTTTGCCTGGTCGGTTTTTTTCAAGGTCTTCCAGGACCACCCTAAAGTCGGCTAGGCCGGCCACCGAGAAAACAAGGTCTTCTAAAAAAGATAAGGTGAGATCAGATTTTTCTCCGACCGCCACCTTATTTTCAGCCCGGTAGGCAATCCGCTCCATGGTTTTTAAATGGGTCCGGCAGGGGCAAGCCTGATCAATAAAACGGCTGATATCCCCCGTCCGGTAGCGAATTAAGGGCATGGCTTGACGAGTCAGGGTGGTAAAGACGACTTCGCCACTTACCCCCCTTGGGACCGCTTTACCGGTGAGGGGGTCGACGATTTCAAAATAAAAATCGGCTTCTCGAAGATGATAACCTAATTTTTCATGGCAAAAGACGCCGCCACCATAGCCCATTTCGGTGCTGCCATAATGCTCATAAAGGCTTACCCCCCACTGGCTTTGGATTTTTGAAGCCAGTGACGGAGAGACATAGTCGGTGCTAAGAAGGACACTTCGTAAGTGCTTGGCCGCTTTTATTTGCCGGGCCTGGCCTTCCATGGAAACTGACAGCACCTGCTGGGGAATACCGACAAGGCCGGTAATTCTTTCATCAAGAATCAGTTTTGAAACCTTTTTAGGGTCATCCACGACACCATAAATGATGGCCTCGGCTCCTAGCTGGCTCAGGGCTTTTTTTAACAAATCACCAATCGATGCCGGCGTTTTTCCCGGCATTAAAATTAAGACCCGGTCGCCTTTTTTAGTAAAGAGTGCCATGCCATTCTTAAAAAAATCAATCGTCAAATCGAGGTCCTTGTCGGTGAAAAAAACTCTTTTTGAAAGGCCTGTCGTCCCCGATGAATTGAGGGTAACAATCCGCTTCACTTTTTTTTGATTAACGGCTAGAAAGCCCATGGCCTCTTTCTTTAAATCAGCTTCATCGGTTAAGGGTAATTTTTCTAGATCAGCAAGCGTCTTTAGCGATTCCGGGGAAAAGCCGGCTAATTTTTCGCGGTAATAAGGACTATCTAAAGAAGCCCGCTTTAACACCTCTTTAAGGGCCGTCAGCTGATAGACGGCCAGATCATCCTTGGTAAAATCCTTACAGCCAATTTTTTGACCAATCCAGCCATCTAAATTTACCGGTAACTCTTTCACGATTCCCGATCGCCCGGCTCATAACCATGGTCGCTGAGGATCTCCATTACCTTCAAATAGCCTTTTTGAATTAGTTGACCACATTTTACGTCATAGGAGGTATCATGCTTGGGATCTTGAAACTTGGTTACCCCAATTAAATCGATGCAGTCCATAGAGTCAAACTCGTCTTCAAACCAGGCCATATACTCTTTAACCATAGCCATATAATTTTCTTTTGAAAATTCCTGATCCTCCCCTTTGCCGGCATATAAACCAAGGATGCCAATCCCTCCGGTGACCACTCCACAAGTTTTTTGACTGCCGCCAATCCCGCGACAAAGGCCACTGGCAGAACGAATTAAATCAGGGTTTTCTTTTTCCTCAAGATCCAAGGCCATTTTTAACATTATCTGGGTACAACAATAGCCCTGTGACGATAATTCAAATAATTCCATTGCTAATTCATCCATCATTTTCTCCTTTACTTCTGCGCAATCAAGGCAAAATAGCCCGGCTGACAGGCTTTTAAATGCTTGTCTAGCTGACAAAAAGCCGCCTCTTCTTGTGAACATTCCGCCCAAAAACGCTGCATTGAACCATATTGAAAAACTAACTCAACCATCAGTTTTTTTAGATAATGACTTTGGTCTTCCAAAAAAAGAACTTTGAAGCCGGCTTTTTTTATAATCTTAATTAAGTCCTCTAAGTTGTGAAGCTCTTTAATGCAGGAATTGAAGCCCTTTTTTTCTAATTGATTTAAATTCTTTGGTTTTTTAGCATATAAATCACTAATGCCCCAAAGCCCGCCTTTTTTAAGGACCCGATAGACTTCCGTAACGGCCTTTTTCGGCGGGTCCATTAGAGAGAGGCTGCATTCCGATAAGACACCATCGAAGCGATTATCAAGGGCCGGAATTGCCTCGCCTCTTCCTTCAAGACACTCAAGGCCAGGGTTTTTCTCGCGGCATTCTTGCAGGAGAAGGGGGGATGGATCAAGACCCATCCCCTCAATCCCATGCTCTTTCTGTAAATAATGCAGGGTTGCCCCATTACCACAACCAAGATCGAGGATTTCATGGCCTTTTTTAAAGGCACATTGGGCAATTATTTTTTCTGTCAGGTCATAACCGCCAGGCCGCAATGTTTCGCCTGTTGCCTCCTCAAGCTGCTTACTTTCATAGAGATTGTCGGCCGGCAATTACTTATCCTCCAGATTTTGCTCAACGTCTAGCATCTTGCCGCGGGCTAATTCTTCGTCAATCAGGACCATCTTACAATCCGGACATTTTAGAAGATCGACTTCAAAGGTCCCGCCCAGGTATTTAACCGTTGTTTTTTCAAGAATCATCGGTTTTTGACATTTTCCACATAACCAATTTTTGTTTTTACTTTGATCAATATTCATCTTAAGCCTCCACCACTTCCATTCGATGACTATAGGTATTTAAAATGATCATATCAGAGCCATCTTTTTTATATCTTACCCAGAAGGTCACTTCATCCATTCGCAAGCGTGAAAGATATTCTTGGCTTTCCGGATCATAAAAATATTCTCCCGTTTCGAGGGCATTTAAAATTACTTTTTCAACGTCCTCCACCAGAATATAAAGGTCTTCCATTTTTTCTTCCACCTGATTGGCTATTTTTACATAGTCCAAACGCTCTTTTTGCATAAAATCCTCCTTCCAAATGTTTTTAAGCAGGCCTTGTTTTACCTTTGACCGGTTGTGATGACGCTCAGACAAGGTCGGGTTCTTTCGCAGACCTAATTCTGCCAAATTGTCACCGTAGATTAAATCCAAGATATGGTAGGTTTGTTTGCCGCCACTGACCATCAAATCCTTACACATGGCGCAATAGACCAGTAAATCTTCGGTCGACTCAGCGATCCGGTCGTTGACAAAATCATCGGACTGGTCTCGGTTTGCATAATAGACCAGGCCACCATAACCACAGCACTTAGCCTCTTCTTTTGTATATTTTAATTCCTTGGTTTGATAACCCAGGGTATTGGCAATATTTCGAATGCTTTGATGAATCTCCGAGTGGGATCTGGTTGCACAGGCATCATGAATATTTAAAGCCGGTCGACCAGTCCGAACTTTCGTATCCGGTAAGCCATAACGATCATACATTTCCCACAGGGAGACGGTTTTAATTTCCGGTAAGTATTTTTCAAAAATGGCCGTACAGCTGGAACAGGCCAAAATGAAAACGGGCTGGTCCATTTCCTGCCAAACCTCTTTAATCTTTTGAGTGTTTTCAGTCGCTAGGTCTTTTTCACCACCCCAATCGGCCGGGGCCCCACAGCAACCTAAATAGATACCGACATCTTTATCCGATTCCTTTTTCTTAATACTGCCAACTAGATAACGATAGATGTCCTCGATATATTGGTGGTGGGATGCCGAAAGCTGGCAACCGGGATAAAAAAGATAACCGGTCTTGCCCGATCCCTTAGATAAGCCCTTAACATAAGGGTCATAGCAGATGAGTGGATAGTAAAACAAATCTTTGGACGCTTGGCGACTGGGCTGTTTTCGGACCATGGAAAAGCGGTCACTATTACTAAATTTCATGTCCTTAAGGGCAAAATCGTGGGCCGAGACAGGCATTTTGTCGCGTGTTACCATGCTTTCCCGGGTTTCTGTAATAACGTCTTTCATGCTGATATCTAAGAAACAGACTTCCTCACACAGGCCACACTCGGTACAGGAATTAATCATCTTATTGGCATAGTGAGCCCCCTTGATGATGCGCTCATTTTGATTGATCTGGCGGGTATAGGCGTTGGGTGGCATGTCATAGCGCTGCATATGGACACAAGCCCTCATACAGGCATCACATTGACATTTTAAGCAGCGACCGGCCTCTTGTTCGGCTTCTTCCCGGCTATAAAAATCAGCAGTTTTTGGGGTTACCGGAATTATTTCTTCGACCGGATACTTAAGCGGCGTTTCAAAAACCCCTTCTCGCTCACGCGAGGCATGCATGGATACCTTTGACACATACCGATCGATTGAGACGGCTGCCCCTCTGCCACTGGCAATCCCCTTGATTAGGGATTTTTCACCAAGAGCCAAGGCTCCACCGGCAAACAAGGAGCTCTCCCCTACTTGATAGGTCTGGGGGTCGATCTTTAAATCCCTCGGCCAAGAAGCAGTTCCCAGATAAACAGCTTTTGCTTCTTTTATAATTGCCGCTAATTGATCATCATCGACAGCGGTATTAAGGTGGACCTGATAGCCCTTTTTCTCAAATTGCTTCATCTCACGGTCTATTTCCTCGCTTGACAGGTCATCAAAAAGCCAAAAATCCCCACCCAGGCGGTCACTTTTTTCGTAAATATCGATCTGATAGCCCTTGCTTTGGAGGTCTCTGGCCAGGACAAGGCCGGAGACGCCACCACCAATTACGGCTACCGTCCCCTTATTGGTTCGCGGTGGCAATTTCTTTTTCGGCTGGGCATAGCCGTATTCAATTGCCGCCTTTTCCAGTTCTGAAATTTGAATGGCTTGGTCTTTGTCATCGCGGACACAGGCCTTCTGGCAGGGATGATCACAAACCTTGCCCACTAGAGATGCAAAGGGCATCCTTTTTTCCATGACCCGATAGGCTTGTTGATAATCTTTTTTTTCAATCGCTTTTACCAGGCCAATTACGTCCACATGAATGGGACAAGCGGCATAGCAAGCTGGGGGTTCCTCACGAATACATTCTTCGCCAATTGCCAGTAATTTATCCAGATCCATCACAGTCTCCTTCTTTTTCTATCGCCCAAATCCACAATTCGGGAAAATGCAAACTTCACAATCCATACACATGCCACCATGGCCCAGTTTAATAATATCTCTTTTGGTCACCGGATCTTTTGCCACTAGTCTTGGAATGATCAAATCAAAGATCGTCCGCTTAGCATACATGACACAGCCCGGCAAACCAACAATCGGAATCTCCCCTAAATAACCCAGCATAAACATGGCTCCCGGCAGGGTCGGGGCCCCGTAGGTGATAATCTTTGCACCGGTATTACGAATTCCCACTGGGGTCACATCATCAGGATCGACCGACATGCCGCCGGTACAGACAATAAAATCAGCCCCATTTTCAATTAATTTAAAAATCGATTCGGTGATCTTGTCGGCATAATCATTAGCATAGATTTGCTCAACAACTTGGCAGTTAAGTTCGGCGAATTTTTCGCGAATAACCGGGCCAAATTTATCGACAATCCGCTTGTGGTAAACTTCACTCCCGGTTGTCACCATTCCAACCTTAAAGGTGTGAAGGGGCATGACATAAATAACCGGACCCTTTTCTTTGCAAATCGCTTCCATCTTCTCAATATTGCCGACATCGGTAATTAGGGGAATAATCCGGGTTCCACCAATTAGCATTGCTTCATCAACTAGGCGGTTACCATGAATGGTTGCCGCCATAAGATCACTGATACTGTTGAGCTCCTCTAAAACCTCCTTGTTAATTTTTAACAAACCGGCATATTCGGTGATCATGCTGACCTTGCCCTCTGAGGCTTCAGTCAGTTTGATTCCTTGTCCTACCATAGCCTTTGCCATTCGTAGGGCTGCATCGTTTTCATGAATATCATTCTTACCATATTCGATGATCCCGATGTGTTCTTTCCCCATCTTGAGTAAATGCGGAATATCCTCTTCACTGACCATATGCCCCTTTTTAAAGCGGGGTCCCTTGTATTCCCCAGGAATAATTTGGGTCATATCATGGGCCAACAACATTCCAACTGCATCCTGAATTGCGATTATCTTCATTAGTAACTCCTTAAATTGAATTGTTCATTTATTGTACTCTTTCTCTATTATAAACCTTTATAATGAAGATGTCGATTCGAATCCCTCCATTAAAAATTCTTAAATATAGACTTTTGTTTATTTTAATTTTTTATTTATGCTTTATAATTTATAAAGTTTCAAAATATCCACCTTTTTGCCAAGAATGCTTTAATTTTGATCATTTTCACTTTTTACCTGGTCCAGCACCGGCCTTTTTATCCTTGGATACACTCCTTTTTAGCTCCTTATTATGTATACCACGATCTTAATTAATTATTCATGGCCTAGAGAAAAAGCTTATCCTCAGGGATCAACCTGAGGATAAGCCTATTTTATAAATCGGGGCAGGATTCTAAGTAAGCCCAGCAAAATAATCGTGTAAACGGGAATAAGAAAGAAATTCGTGATAATTCGTGCCGGCAACAGGACTGAAACGGCCTGACCATAGAGAATACTCAAAAAAACCGTGTGCAGTAAAATTGAGGTAATCAGTTGGGTAAGGCTAACGGCAAAGAGAATATAATCACTGCGATAATCACTGGCTAAATTCATTCTTTTAACAACAATGACTGGAAAAATGGCAAAGCCTAGCATCAGTAAGGCCAATAAAGCCATCATAATAATATTGACCGGTTGGCCGCCATAGAGCAAGCCACCATTACTAAAAGTAAAGGTACCTGAAAATAAAAGTGTGCCCAAGGCTAACAAGACAAAGCCAAGATTAAACCATTCTAAAAATTTGATATCTTTCTTTTTTAATAAGAGAAAGAGCAGACCGGGAATCAAACCGGTTAAGGCA
Source organism: uncultured Lachnospiraceae bacterium (assembly GCA_964632785.1). Taxonomy (GTDB): domain Bacteria; phylum Bacillota; class Clostridia; order Eubacteriales; family Eubacteriaceae; genus Acetobacterium. The sequence goes on from CAZWEU010000027.1 coordinate 17,483, forward strand.
CTGGATATTGAAAATCCAATGAAATAAGGGCCGCTCGGCCGAACGATAAAGGACAAGATGTCGGCAATGAAGCCTACCGCCAGTCCCGGGACCGGACCTAATACAATCCCACTAAGCATGATGGGTACCGAGGTTAGGTTTAGTCTTAAAGTTGGAAAACCGCCGAGGGGAATATACACCTCAAAGAGAATCTTCAGCACGACACTGAGGGCAATAAACAGACCACAATTAACGACGATTCGTGTCCTTGTAGCACTACCGACAAAAGCATTACTTTTCATTTTTACCTCCCTTGAAAGTAATGCTTCCGCAGCCTACAATCTGCATTGTAACAGCGGAAGCGACAAGATACCGCTTGATAACAATTTCGTTTAAAGGCAACTTCCCATCCTTTAACACTTTACGCATCTTGTCTACTCTGAAATAAGTACATCCTTATTTTATCACGAGCCTAAGCCAATCACAAGGATAAAATATCGCCTTAATATAAAGCCTTTAGCGGCTTTTATATTGTAAGCCTCACGTTTTTTCTTTTAGAAAAGCCTTGATTTTTACTTAATTTATTCTCTATTTGCTCGATTAATTTTTACGTTAAATTATAAGTTCCTATTGATAGATGGTCTCTTTCTATGTTATGATGATGACACTATTTTAGCTGGCGTGGCACAGATGGTAGCGCAACTGATTCGTAATCAGTAGGTCGGCGGTTCGATTCCGCCCGCTAGCTCCAGTAGAAATAGGATAAGAGAGCCGTTTTGGTTCTCTTTTTTTATTGGCAAAACTAAAAAACAAGCAAAAAACCCACGACTTGGGGACGATTTGGGGATTGTGGTCCGTTTGTCATATAATCCACTTCCAATCTCGCCTGTACCATCTTTTGATAGCACAACTGGATACACATTTTTCATCTTCCTACTTCCAAACTATTTAGGTTTATGTTTTTGAATAATCTTATTCGCAAGCCGTTCTTTGATATCGGGTTGACGTGGAATTGGCTCACTTAACCACCCTACTAACCACTGCCTTACCTCTCAACAAAAGCCCCATCTGTACTACCCGGTGCCGGTCCACCCTTCTCAACTAACTTAACCTCAATCCCTTCAAGACGATAACCATACCCTGCCGATCCCGATTGCTCCGCGTTCTTCGCCCAACCCATCCAACCAATGTTCTGGGTATGGGTGCGGTAATAAACATCATACTTTTTAGCCGCATCCCCCGTCAGCCAAATCCGAATCCCCTCAAGGCGTAAGGACCGTCCCGATGTACCAGCCATAGCACCATTACCAACAAACTCCTGCCAACCAACATTCTGAACATGCGTCGTGTACTCAATCCCACCATCAATGCCGTTTAAAGCAATGTTAATGCCCTCTAAACGTAAAGACCGTCCCGAAGTCCCCGACATACCCCCGTCCGCCACATAGGCCTGCCAACCAACATTCTGAACATGCGTTCGGTAACGCACTAAATAATCAGTTCCAATATCCTCAGGTATTGTCCCATTATCAGAGACTATAATTGTATATGTAATTGTATCCTCATACAACTGACCCGAAATAACCGCTGTTCCTGCTGCTCTAGTTGTAACAACCCCCTCACTATCAACCGATGCAATCGCTGGATTTGATGATGACCATGTGAGTGTTGATGGCACAATTTTAGTCTCTACATCATCACAATCCTTTGTTAACGAAAAAGGATCCGGTACAATATACGCACCCATCTGTTGACTAAGACCTTTATCAAGTTTAATACTTTTTGTTGTATCATAATCCCCATTAACAACTAAACGTGGGTCATAACACCCATTTATACCATGACTCCCAGCCTCATCATCAGTCGTTTGATCAACGACCGTCTTCGCAATACGGCTGTCGGTCGTGTAAGTTGTGATCAATTCCTCTTTGGTTATATCCCGTTGTTTATACGTATCTTCACCATCATTAAACAATAACACCCATGCCGACCCATACTGTCCGACCCCAATACGGGTATTCCAGGATCTAATCATCCCAAGATAATGCCCCGCCGACCCCTCAAAGGCATCAAAGGCCTGCTCGCCCGTTGAAGGACCACTCACAATAAGCTCACCACCACCGGGACCAAAAGCCTCATACTCTGACTGCCCCCATAAACCTGATGGACTATCATGCCGGTACACCAAAGAGATTTCCGAGGCCCGATACATAGCTGTTTCCGTTATTTGTGCATCCAACGTAAGCGGTTGTTCCCCTACCTCAACCCGTAGCTGATTGACTCGCTCCACTAAATCATAAGCCTCCGCCCCATTAACCGCTGCATCCGTTACATACATGTTATACCCCTCTGGGAAAAAATCAGGGTAAACACGTATAATCTCGTTTGTCTCTACGCTACCCCCCGCTATCCCCACCGTTTGAATTGTATCATTATCCTCTAAAGCCGGTAAAGGGACGTTATTAGCCAATACCCCACTGGATGATCCCAGTAACAACCCCCCCCACTAATACCATCATCATTAGTTTTTTCATTTTGATTCCTCCGCTTATTTTTATTTTTTATCTTAACCCCATTATACCTTATTTATACGCTAAAAATAACCTCAACTCAATTTTATTTATATAAACTTAATAAAAATTGCTTTAAACCTTTTTAACTGAACTAAACTGAACGCTAAGGCTAGTAGATAAGGTAGTTAAAGGAGTAATCCCCTACCTACCCCTCTCTACCCCATCAACTAAAACTCATAATGCGTCCACATACTAATAATAATAACCACCTTTTTAATATCATCCACCTTATAAACTAAACGATGCTGATGATTAATACGCCTAGAGTAAAGATCCTTATATTTACCACTTAACTTCTCATACGACGGTGGTGTTTGATAGGTGTTATCCCTTAACAACATCAATAAATGATTAACATTCTTTTGTAAAACAACCCGATCCCTAATCTTATCCTTATCCTTTTGTGCTGCTTTGGTAAGCACAAGTCGATACTGTGCTACCACTCAAAATCCTCACAATCCTCAACCTCTACGCCCACACCCTCATCCAGCCTTTCTTTCATACCTGGTATACTAAGTAAATAAAGTGTTTCTTGCATACTGTTATAGTCCTCCTCACTTAAAATAACCGCATTACCCATTTTTGTATTAACAGTAATCACATCATTATACTCAACTGCCGAATTAAGGTAATCAAATAAATTTTTTCGTAAATTCGTTGCATTGATATTTGTCATTTTTACCACCTCCCATTATGTACATTATAATGTACGCTTAACAAAAAATCAATACTAATAAATAAAATTTTTTTAAAAAAGAGCAGCCAAGCAAAAATCACTCAACCGCTCCAATCACTACTCCCCTTTCTTAATGTGTCCCCTCTATCCCAACATCATCCGCTGATGTCTTATTAGAGGGATAAACCGTCACTATAACATTATTAGACGTAACATCAGACGCTGCATTAACCACAACCTCGTTACCATGCTCATCAAAGGCCGGTGGGTCATACCACTGCCCACCTTTAAGGATCTGGAATTTACCCCCATTATTGCCTAAACCTTTAGAATAATCTAACGTCCACACCGAACCCCTTGCCTTAACATCCAAGGTACACACGATCACACGCCGATTTGACTCTAACTCCGCTATATTTGTCTCCGTACAATCCTTACCCGCCTCAACAAAGACCGATGATGATGGTAAACCTAATGTAAAATGCCACCTCTGGCCTTGCTGGGCATACTTAGCATCTAAAATCTCTTTAGAACCACTTAAACCCTCTGGGTTCTTATCAACCCCCGATGTATGCGTCGACCCAATAAAGGTCCTGTTTAAGTCGTTTAAGAATAAAACATTAGCCGACCCTAGAATGTCTCGTTCGTCCCCCGGTGTCCTCGTATCAAGGCCACTCGGTAAATAACTATGACTATGATAGTCTCGCCCTAAAGCTGTCTGCGCCGCTTCCTCCACTTGATAATTCCGCCGCCCTGACTCGTTTAACCAATCTAAATAGTAATAATAGTTTTGTACCCCCACTTCCGTATCTTTTGGGTTAAATTTATACTGGTTAACCTGCATATACTCGCCATTTACCCCATAATAGACATCTAATGGTGTATATTTACCCGTATTTAAGTCTAACGAGTAATACATTGGCCGTATTTGTACCTTCTCAACCATCTTTTCATCACTTAAGAATACAGTTGATGATGGTGGATTCTTACCATCCGCCAACCTCTCACTAGCCACCGTCTCACCGTAATAATTACCAATCGTCTCTAAATCCATGTATAGCTGATAACCTGGTCGCATCGGTTGCTTACCTAAAGACTCAATAATGTTATCAGCCGGTGTTAAAGGTAAATCAATGGGTTTCTTAGCTGTTGTCCCTCCTGTCTTACCTCCCGTCTCTAAAAACTGGGTATTATACGTATCTAACCACTTATTCGCTGCATCAATCTCTTCATGCCGGACGTTTAGATTATCCGCTGCTATAAAGTTAGGTTTTGTTAGGTCAACATTAGGTATTAAATTCGGTATAAGCCACGTCCCATCCTCTTTACTCATCTTAAAGGTCGTTGCAAACCGGTAATCACCCGTATCATGTATCGTCATCGCCCCAATTGATCCAACTACATCAATGTTATGCGTCTTATAAGCTGAATGCGTTGCATTCTTATTTTTCTCAGACCGTAACTTGTTTGTTACCCCATCAGAATCATTAAAGTAATCATCTACTGTCGCACTCGGCCCATTAATCGCTGTCGCCGTAAACTCATTAGTACACCCTGCCCTCTCATAATTAGACAAGACACAGTAAAACTCAAATAACTCTTGTGTCGTCGAAAACTCGTTTAAATCAATCTTTGTATAAGCCATTCGCATCGTATTACTCGGATCAACCACATCAAAGGGAAACGATACCCACCGGTGCTTGGTCCAAGGTGTCGTGTTCATGTTATTTATATACCCCTTACCCCGAATGATTGAGGTTGTTGGTATCCCCTGCAAAGTTGTATCCTCCGCAAAGTTACCCCTAAAGGGGAAGTAAATGGTAAACTCCCGGTCAATATTGATAAACGTTCCACCCATCTTAGCCACCTCACCACTAGGTAAGGTTATCTCTGTCTTCTCTTTGTGATTATCAGGATTATTACAAGGCTGCCAACACCGCGTGTCCCCCATCGGGTAATGCACGTCAGGTGATGATGCATCAACCGGTTGCCCCGGTTCGTAATGATGAGGATCCGTACAGGTTAAGACCTTTGTATACTCGTCTTTACAAGCCTCCGTACACACATGGGTGTTTAACTTGCCTGTGCAACCGCCAATTGGTTTTATGTTTGACCCTTTCGTTAAGGGTATCGCATTTGCCCACTTGTTTGGGTCGCGTGTTACAACTAATCTACCAGCATTAGTAAGACGATCTTGATCAATAA
>CAZWEU010000028.1:0-22889 GCA_964632785.1 uncultured Lachnospiraceae bacterium
AAAGAGGATAAAAGCGCCTTTTTGGACGATGAAAATGGGGCAAAAAGGAGAGAAATGGATACAAGAAAGACTTATTAAAAGTTGTTTCTTAAACGTTTGGCCGCTAAATGTTATAAAAGTGGAAATTAGGGTATATATAATAAAGAGAACATATAACGGAGGTTTATTTATGAATGTATCACAATTAGAACGAATGAAAAATGATAAAGGCTTTATTGCGGCCTTGGATCAAAGTGGTGGCAGCACCCCAAAGGCATTAGCCCTTTATGGGGTCAACGAAGACGCTTATGCCAATGAGGATGAAATGTTTCAGATGGTTCATGACATGCGAACACGAATTATGAAAAGCCCATCCTTTACCAAAGAAAGAATTTTGGCAGCCATCCTGTTTGAAAAAACAATGGATTTAAAAGTAGATGGAAAGTACAGTGGCGATTATCTATGGGATACAAAAAGGATCATCCCCATTCTAAAAGTTGACAAGGGCTTAGCCGATCTTGACAATGGTGTCCAGCTAATGAAGGCCATGCCTGACCTTGACGAATTACTCAAGCGAGCTAAAGAACGCTATATTTTTGGGACAAAAATGCGGTCAGTCATTAAAGAAGCCAATGAACAAGGGATTAAAGCCATTGTTGACCAGCAATTTGAAGTCGGCAAAAAGATTGTCGCCGCCGGCTTTGTCCCGATTTTAGAACCAGAGGTTGATATTCATGCGCCCAATAAGAAGGAAGCCGAAGCCATGCTTAAAGAAGAAATTCTAAAGCACTTAAAAACCTTGGACGCCGATTGTCAAATTATGTTTAAATTGACGATTCCAGAAGTTGATGATTTATATAAGGAAGTCATTGACCACCCTAATGTTGTTAGGGTTGTGGCTCTTTCTGGTGGTTATTCGCGAGACGATGCCAATGAGAAATTGGCAAGGAACCCGAAACTGATTGCCAGTTTTTCAAGAGCACTTAGCCAAGGCCTTGAGTTTTCACAAAGTGATGATGCCTTTGATAAGACCCTCGATGAGTCGATTCAATCGATTTATGAAGCCTCAATTAGCTAAAAGTCTTTTAAGTGACGAAGATTAATAAAAAACAGCCGGCCTAAATGAGGACGGCTGTTTTTTATGCCGCTTTAATAAAGTAATTACTTTATTAATTAAAATAACAATTAATACTATAATTGCTATTTTAATTAATAGATGCTATACTATAAATTATAAATCAACGAATGGAGGAATGCTTTTGATGGATAAAAAGGAAAAAGCAATAATGCCCATGGAACATCATAATATGTCGGACTTTCTGAGGGGGAAGTCGTCAAAAATACTGACTTCCTTGTCAGATGAAGATAAAACGGCCTTTATCCTTAAGAATGGAAAGCCGGTGGTCGTTGTCATGTCTAATGAACGCTACGAACGGTTACTAAGAGCAGGAATAGACATCAGTGATTATTAATGAATAAGCGAGGCAATTAGAGGTCGATAGACAAGGTAAAGGAGTTGGCTTATAAAGATGGAAAAGAGTGATTTTAATCTTAAAAAACTACAAGAGGTTCAATTAGTGATCCTGATGGAATTTGACAGAATTTGCAAAGAACACAACCTGCCCTACCAATTATTTTCAGGGACACTGCTGGGAGCAGTTAGGCATAAGGCTTTCGTCCCCTGGGATGATGACATCGATGTTGCCATGCTGCGAAAAGACTATACTATGTTTTTAAAGGTGTGCAAAGGAGAGCTCGATTCCCAGTATTTTTTGCAGACGCATGAAACAGACAAGGGCTACATCCATAGTTTTGCTCGGATAAGAAAAAACAATACCTTGCTGCTGCAGAAATATTGGCTGGAAATCGATATGCACCATGGTATCTTCATCGATGTCTTCCCACTCGATAAGGTCTTACCCGATCGCCTAATTGGGTATGTGCAATATCATTTACTTTATTCATTTAGAAGGCTAAAAGCCTTGAAAACAAGAAGAGCCTGTTTGCTAACAAAAAACATCCTCAAAAGACAGGTAAAACTGCTGGGTTACCACCTCTTAAAACCATTTTCCTACCAATGGATGAATCAATTGGAAACGAGAATTTTGTGCATGTTTGAAAAGGGTGATAGCAAGTATTCAACTTGTTTATCAGAAGGAGAAAAGGAGGTCTATGCTAAGTATATGATTAAAAATGATGATTTTTACGATACCATTGAGAGAGAATTTGAAGGCCAAAAATTTCCGATTCCGCGCAATTATGACGCGGTATTAAGGAACAATTTTGGTGATTACATGAGCCTGCCACCACTTGAAGAGCAAAAACCACACCACGGGATCTTAGAACTTGACTTTGATACAAGTCAGGGGAAAATAGAAAAAGAAGAGACGGAGTTAGATGAAAGTGATATTATAAAATTATTTTCAGAAATAACGGATGATCAGTATCCCATTAAAGGGGAGATCCAAAGATTAGGTGGGATGAACAATAACAATTATAAAATTGAAACGATGGTCAAAGATTTTGTCTTTCGCTTACCGGGTAAGGGATCAAATGAATCAGTCAATCGCGACAGTGAACAATTCAATGCCAAGACGGCATACGCCATTGGCTTAGATTGTAAGACTATTTACTTTGACAATGAAACGGGATTAAAGATTACCGAGTACATTGAAGAGGCCCAAACGCTGACAATTGCTAGTGGTAAAGAAGAAGACAATATGGCCCTAATGGCTGGGGCTTTAAATCAATTACACCAGAGCAAAAAGAAACTTTACGAAGATTTCAGACCCTTTGATGAGATAAAAGACTATCAAAAAATAATAATCAAAAAAGACCAAAGTCTTTTGGATAATTTTCAGGACCTCGGTGTGACAATTAGCTTCTTAAGAGACCAGGTCGAAAAATTGGAAAGTGCTTATGTCCCCTGTCACCTCGATGCCTGGCCCGAGAACTTTGTCAAGGGTAAGGATCAAATTTACTTAATCGATTGGGAATACAGTTCTAATTACGATCGCCATTGGGATGTTGTTTCAATTGCATTGGAGTGTGACTACTCGAAAGCGGAAGAGGAATTGTTTTACCATAAGTATTTTGGCCGAAAACCATCAAATGAAGAAAGATTAAAAATGGATGTCTTAAGGATCTTAATGGATGTTTATTGGTCCATGTGGTCACTAGCCAAAGTCAGCTGTGGGGAAAAGGATCTTTATGATTATTCGATCGACCGATATAAGCGGGCACTTGCCAATTTAAATACCTTTAAAAAGGAGGCCTAGAATGAATGCCGTAATATTAGCAGCGGGTATGGGAAGCCGACTACGGCCACTAACGGATGACACGCCTAAGGCCCTGGTTAAGGTCAATGGTCAAGCGATTATCGAGCGACAAATTGAATCGTTAAAGGAAATAGGAATCGATGAAATCATTATCGCCACCGGATACTTGCATAAAAGTTTTAATTATTTAAAGGAAAAATATGGTGTTAAACTCGTCTATAACGATAAATATGACGTCTATAATAATGGCTACACCATGTATCTCGTTAGAGAACACCTTAAGGATACCCTTGTTTTAGAGGGTGATGTCTATTTAAGAAATAATTTTCTTGTCTCTGACTTAAGGCAGTCAACATATTTTACCGGGAAAAAGAATAAGTTTACCGATGAGTGGGTGTTAAAGTTTAATGCTAATCATGATGTCACTGATATTGTAATCGGGAGTGGATCGGATTACATTATGACGGGTGTCTCCTATTGGAATGCGGCGGATGGTCGAAAGATCAAGACCATGCTTGAAGAAATGGTAAGGGAAAAGGGTTTTGATGATTTCTTTTGGGATCATTTAATAAAAGATCAGATTAAAGATTTTAAGCTTAAGGTTCATAAAATTAAATCAGAGGATTGGGTTGAGATTGATTCATTGAGTGATCTGCAAAGAGCAGAGACGAGCTAAAAGAATGATTCTTTTTTTTTGCAAAAGAACGGATTCTTAATTATAATGGAGGAAAAAATGAAAAGAAAATTGACGTTGATCGTATTGATTCTTGTCGCAGGCCTAGTTTTTCTGAGTGGCTGTGGCAGTGGCGGGAAGTCGGATGCTGACCAGATGATCACCATCACAGCGACTAATAATGGCTGGGATAGTCAGATTATCCATAATGAAATTGCCAAGCTGGTGGTTGAAAATGCCTATGATAACTATGTTTTTGAGCTTTCGACCGGTTCATCGACAATAAATTGGCAGGCGATAATCGCTGGTGATGTCGATTTAGACATTGAGAGTTGGACCGATAATGTGGCGACTTATGCCGATGACCTTGCTAATGGTGATATCGTTGATGTCGGCATCCTGGTAGCCGATAGTGCCCAAGGTCTTTATGTCCCTCGCTATGTGATCGAAGGCGATCCTGACCGTGGTATTAAAGCCTTTGCTCCAGATCTTAAGACGGTGGAAGATTTGAAAAAATATGCTGAAATTTTTCCAGACGACGAAGATGCTAGCAAGGGGCGAATTTATGGTTCAATTCCGGGTTGGATGGCCGATGAGGTGCTTTATAAAAAATATCAATTCTATGGTTTAGATGAAATGTATAATTATGCCCGCCTTGGAAGTGAAGCAACTTTATTTGCCTCGCTCAGTTCAGCTTATAATCTTGGGGAACCTTGGGTAGGATATTGCTATGAACCGGCCTGGATTGCTGGAAAATTGGATTTGGTCCTGCTTGAGGATGCGCCTTACGATCCCGATCTTTTATTAGAAGGTAAATGTGAATTCCCAAAACAGGAACTTAAAATTATCAGCAGTAATAAATTTGCCGATAAGGCGCCGGACCTATTAGAATTCTTTGGGAAATATCAAACTGGGTCAGAACTCATCAGCAATTCATTAGCTCACTTAGATAAAAGCGGCGATAGCCATGAGGAAGTCGCTAAATGGTTACTAAGAGAAAATGATTATTTATTGGATGACTGGCTGCCAGCAGAAAAAGCTGATACAATCCGAAGTATTCTTAATTAATGTCATGGCGATGAAGGAGGTAGGCACATTTGAATGATTATTTAACGACTTTTCCAGACCGCTGGCAGTTTAAAATTGGCGATGGCCTTGATATATGGATTAAGGCCTTTAGTCGAGACCATCGCGATTTTTTCACTGCCATCAAAACGGCGGTAATCACATCGATCAAAGGAATCAGTTGGCTTCTAACCGTTATTCCCTGGTGGCTCTTGATTGTAATAGTGGCCATCATGGGCTGGAAAATCAGTGGGAAAAAACGGATTGGTCTCCTTTATGGGGCCATGCTTTTCTTTATCGGTAGCTCTGGCTTTTGGCTGCACATGATCGAAACCCTAAGCATTGTTATCGCTTCGGTTGTCCTGGCCATCATAATTGGCTTTCCCCTAGGGATCTTACTTGCCATGAATCGGCGGTCGGAAGGGGTTATCCGCCCGGTCCTCGATCTCATGCAAACAATGCCAACCTTTGTCTATTTGGTACCTGCCGTTATTCTCTTTAGCACCGGAAAAACACCGGCCTTGATGGCAACGACGATCTATGCCGTTGTACCGATGATCCGCATGACCAGTCATGGAATCACCCATGTGGAAAGAGAGGTAGTGGAGGCCGCGCGGGCATTTGGATCAACGACCCTGCAAGCCTTATTGAAGGTTCAGATCCCTCAGGCCTTACCAACGATCATGACGGGGGTCAATCAAACGATTATGATGGCCATGTCCATGGTGGTAACCTGTGCTTTGATCGGGGCCGAGGGGCTAGGTATGGAAATTTTACTTGCCACTAATCGGACAGAGATGGGCAAGGCTTTGCTGCCAGGGATTGCGATCGTGATCATGGCTATTATTCTTGATCGGATCACCCAAGGCTTTATCACAGTCGACCAAGTAGAAGTTTAAAAGAAAGTTTATCAGCGTCTTATCAGGGTAATTAAAGGATAACACATTGATGGCAATTAATGTTAGAATAGAAAGAAAAGAAGGGTTTGCTTAAAAACAAGTAAGAGCGAAGGGGGAAGTAGAAGAGTGTCTGACGAAAAAAACCAGCTTAGCCAAGAGGATAAAAGTCAATTAGTCAATGATTACGCCATTGAAAACTTTAAGGCCGGATTAAATTGCGCCGAAAGTGTCTATGACGCCTTGATTCGCGCGGGGGTTCTTGATGTTGCCAAGGAGACACTGGCCATGTGCACGGCCTTTGGTGGTGGTATCGGTCTTTCTGGAGATATCTGTGGGGCCCTAGCGGCGGCCATCATGGCTAATAGCGCCATTTATGGCCGAAAAGATCCGTGGAGCGTTGAACCTGATGTGCGGGGAAAAGAACTTGCTGAAAAATATTATCGTCGCTATAATAATATGGTAAGGGAATTTAATGACATAAATGGATGCACAAGTTGCCGAGAAATCGGGGCCCCTTATGCAAATTGGCATAGCAAAGAACGGCGTATCCACTGTCTGAAATTGATTGGAGCAACGGCCAAGTTGGCATATAAATATTTGCTAATCAGTCAGGAAGAGGCCTTTGAAATGCCTTATGGCGAAAATATAGCTGGTAAAAAGTAAACAATCTGGAAATCTAGAGGATAGAGAAGGGACAAATCAAATGGAAAAAAATGCAGAAAGAAATGGATCGACTCGCGAGCTAAAGATACTTAAAATCGACCCATGGCTAGAGCCGTTTAAAAGTGATCTTGATAAGCGGATGAAAAACTATGAAGACAAAAAAAAGATGCTTGTCGGGGAAAATGGGAGCTTTAGAGACTTTGCCAATGGCCACCAGCATTTTGGCTTTCATCGGTCAAACAAGGGCTGGACCTACCGTGAGTGGGCGCCGGCGGCCGATGCCTTGTTTTTAATGGGGGATTTTAATGACTGGGATCGGACATCGCATCCACTGACCAAAAATGATGACGGCTCATGGGAAATCTATCTTCCGGGAAAAGCAAGCCTCAAGCATGAATCACGGGTTAAAGTCCATGTAGTTTCTAAGGGACAGGGGCAAGATCGGATTCCTCTATACATCAATCGGGCTGTGCAAGATGAGCAGAGCAAAGATTTTAGTGGTCAAATTTGGCGGCCTTATCGTAATTATAAGTGGCATGACGAGGGTTTTAAAGTTGATCCTAAAAAAGCAATTTATATCTATGAAACCCATGTCGGAATGGCCCAAGAAAAAGAAGGGGTGGGGACCTATCGCGAATTTGAGGACAATATTTTACCCCGGATTAAAGGCTTAGGCTATAACGCCATTCAGGTTATGGCCTTGATGGAGCATCCTTATTATGGGTCTTTTGGTTACCATGTGTCCAATTATTTTGCCGCCACATCGCGGTTTGGGACACCTGACGAATTAAAATCCTTGATCGATAAGGCCCATCGTCTGGGCATCCAAGTCTTTATGGATATTGTTCAATCCCATGCGGTTAAAAATACCAGTGAAGGCATTAATGAATTTGATGGGTCTGAGGGCCAGTTTTTTCACCATGGGGACCTAGGTAACCACGTGGCTTGGGATTCGAAACTTTTTAATTATGGAAAAGCAGAAGTCATTCATTTTTTATTGTCAAACTTAAAATACTGGATGGAAGAATACCATCTCGACGGTTTTCGCTTTGATGGGGTCACCTCAATGATTTATCATGATAATGGACTGGGGACTGATTTTGACTCCTATGATAAGTATTTTAGTATGAATACCGATGTCGATGCCATCACCTATTTACAATTTGCCAATGAGTTGATAAAGGAAATTAATCCTCAGGCTGTTAGTATTGCTGAAGATATGAGCGGCATGCCGGGTATGTGCCTGCCCATTAGTGATGGCGGGATCGGCTTTGACTATCGTCTATCGATGGGCATGCCCGATTTTTGGTTTAAAAATCTTGAATTACGTGATGAAGATTGGAATATGAATAGCCTTTGGCATGAGATCACAACGGGTCGGCCAGGCGAAAAACGGATTGCCTATGTTGAATCCCACGATCAGGCCTTGGTGGGTGATAAGACCTTGATGTTTACCTTGGCCGACCAGGAAATGTATTGGAAGATGGATAAAAACAGTGATAGCCACATCATCGACCGGGCCATGGCCCTGCACAAGATGATTCGCTTCATTACGATTTCCTCAAGCACGGAAGGCTATTTAAACTTTATGGGTAATGAATTTGGCCACCCCGAATGGGTTGATTTTCCAAGAGAAGGAAATAATTGGAGTTATCAGCATAGTCGTCGCCAGTGGAGCCTAGTCGATAACCACGAACTTCGCTATGAGGAACTGAACAACTTTGATGTGGCCATGATTGATCTGATGAAAAAACACCGTTTGATGGGCGTTGAGCCAAGACAACTATGGCTTGATGAGGGACGAAAAATCATTGCCTATCGCAAGAGAGATTGTGTTTTTGTCTTTAATTTCCATCCGACTGAATCCTTTGTCGATTTAGAGATCCCCCTTCATGAAGAGGCCGGCTTTAAGGTCGTTTTAGACACCGACGAAGGACGCTTTGGTGGCTTTATGCGAATCGCTCATGATACCATTTATCAGTCTAAGCCCTTAAAAATGAATTCGGATTTTACCGGAATTTCGCTTTACCTACCAAGTCGGACCGGCTTGGTTTTAGAAAAAGTCAAGAAGTCTTAAGCAAAAGACCAATAAAAAAATCAGGTGAAAACCTGATTTTTTTTATTGCTTGTTTATTGCTTGTTTATTTATTCTTAGTAAGCAGTCCAACCGGCATCAGCGACAATGGTATCACCATTAACAAAGCTTGATTCATCAGATGCTAAAAATAAAGCAATATTGGCAATTTCATCGGCAGATCCAGAACGGGGATTATTGGTCGTTCCCTTCATAATCCGTTCCATGCCAAATTCGCTGGGCTGGAGATCACTCATAATTTCGGTTTCAACACCACCGGGACAAATAGCATTACAACGAATGCCCTTTGGTGCGTACATATAGGCAACATTCTTAGTTAAACCGGTTAGGCCAAATTTAGAAGCAGAGTAGGCCGTTCCAGCCCGTCCACCGTACAAGCCACCTAAGGAAGAGGTGTTAATGATGTTTCCTTTTTCTTGCTTGATCATGATTGGTAGAACTTTTCGGGTTAATTTCATTGGTGAAGTCAAGTTTATATTGATGACCTTATCCCAAAGTTCATCAGTCACTTCATCAAGTGGGGTGAAATTATCAAGAATTCCGGCGTTATTCATTAATACATCAATTTTACCATAACGTTCCATGGTGTAAGCGACCATATTATCAATGTCTTCAGCGACTGAAATATCGCCGCGAAATGCGACGATTTCGCCAGGAAGATCAGCGGCTTCTTTTGATATTTCTTCTAATTTTTCCATCCGTCGGGCGACGGCGACAACTTTTGCCCCTTCTTTAGCAAATAATAGGGCAACACTTTTTCCAATTCCGGAACTGGCACCTGTTAATAAAACGACTTTTCCATCTAAACGCATTGTATACCTCCAACTATTTTAATAAAATTATTATACCCTAATCCTTAGACAATAAACAAGTAGATTAGAATTATTCTCCTCTTTTTAGGCTAGTTAAGAAAAGGGTAATAGACCACCAGCATTTAATGAAAAAATTAAATTTACCGCCCCGATGCCGCCATTGATAGCGATGTGATTAACGGAAGAACTTGAGCCTAAGCCATTATTAGGAATGCTTTGTCCATTAGCTTTAATATTGCCAAGGCCGGGATCAGAGGTGATAAAGTAATCATTAAGGTTGCCGCGAATCTCAAAGTAGAGTTCACCAATTCCGGCATTAATGTCGATGTCTCCGCTTAAATAACCCTCCATTTCGATGCGCCCGACTCCGGCGTCAATTTCAAAATCATTTAGTTGGGAGCCTTTGAAAGAAATAGAACCGGCACCACCGTCAAGACGGCCTTTTTTTGCACTTACGTGAGTCGCGATTATTTTGCCGGCGCCTTGTTTAAGGATTAATTCGTCAGTGGTGATGTCTTTAAGGCTAGCTTGGCCGGCCCCGATCGTTAGTTCAAGACTCTTTAAAGTAAGATTGCTTGGCAGGGTAATGGTGATTTGCGGTGATTGATCACGATTTAAAAACCCAAAGGCACTTGTAAGATCCGGATTGGATTGGATGCTTAATGTCTTATTGTCGAATTTGGCAACTAAGTTTGAAGAAGGCTTATTGCCTTGAATCATTAGCTTCTCTCCTGTTTGAAGCAGGATATCTCCGGCGCTAATATCGATGATGAGGATCTCTAAGTCACCGTCGAAGTTTTGGCTAAGCTTGTCTCCCTCTTGCCTGATAATTTCATGGTTTAAAAAGCCCAAGGCTTTAATAAGGGCATAACTTCCGTTGACAATCGCTGAAATAATACCAAGGGCCAAAAGAAGAGCAAAAGAAAGGGCAAGGTATTTAATCCATTTTTGATTCATTTTATTTCTGTTCCTCCAAATATATTAGTACTGTTAATATAAAGGGTGATCGGATCTTCCGCTGCTAAAGGTGGGTTGCTTTTATTTGTTGCAGCACCAAAGATAGGGGTTGCTGTAATTTCGACTCGAATATTGTTTGGGATCATAATTTCGACAGCGCCGAAGATGGCAGTTGTTGTCATATAAAGATCTTCTTGAATGATTGATTGTCTTAAATCAAGGGAAACACTTCCAAAGACGGCAGTGACGTCGGCGCCCTTAAAGTTTTCGCCGGAAAGGTTTAAGTCTTGGCCACCAAAAATTGCTGAATAATCAGGGAGACCATCTTTTCGTAATCCTTCAACCCGTTTTGAATGTAATCGGCCTTTAAAGATGATACTTAAACCAATTGCAATGATGATGATGGGAAAGATCAGCTGACCAAGTAGGTCACTGTTTAAGAAGCCTTGTGCAGAAATGAATAAGAGGATGCCCACTCCTAAGCCAAGGCTGGTCCAAAGCTGTAAACCGTTTTGAATGATACTGATGATACAAGGAACAATGATAAAGAGTGTCCACCAACCGGCAAAGAATAGTTCAAAATCCCACAAGTCAAAAGCATTTCCGGCAAAGCCCAAACCGATCACAACCAATAAAAGCCCCCAAAGCACATTACTAATTTGATTTCGCATAAGATTCTCCTTTTTTAGAATAACCCTTTTATCTTTTTATGATTATGTCTTTCAAATAAGATTTTACGTGAATAAAAAGAAAGGTCTATGATTATTATAGCCTTTTTTTTGCTGATATCACTTTCTTTTGAAAAATTTATAAAGCTTATAAAAGATATTTTTAGAAAGTATAACGATACTTTTGTTGATGCTATTTTTGATGATACTATAATAAAATTAAAAAAAGACCAGATAAAGGCCATCGCAAATTTGCGACGGCCTTTATCTGATCTTTAAGAGAAATGACTAAGAGGAGTGGCTTGACATGGTTTCAGCAAACAAGGCAACGCCTTGAAAAACCAGAAAGACGCCAGCAATAATCCCAAAACTAAGTAAGATAGTAAGTGGAGCAATGAGCAAAAAGATGAATAAGAGAATATTGATAATCCCGGAAACAATTAACCAAGTGCTCTTACCGGTCCCGGTTTTTTTCATAATGGCCCCGGCAGAAATTTGATTAATGCCGGAGGATAAGGCGATAAAAGCCAGTAGAAAGGCAAAGGTGCTGGCCCGGCTAAGTGGTTCTGAAAAAATCAATAGAATGGCGAGCGTGACCGCCATAATACCGCTGACAAGGTTCCAGCCATTTTTGACGGCCGCTTTGATATAGATGAAAATCAAAAAACTACCATAAACAAAAAGGCCGCCGATAAACAGCCACATAATGATTTGAGCGGCAAATAAAGGTTTTAAGAAGATTAAAACCCCTAAAATGATCATTAAAATAGAAACGATAATACCGACGACTTTCATAGTCTTTAAAGACTGAGATGGTTCATTATTCATATACTCTCCTTAAATAAATTTATTTCTATCTTATGGTATCCTATTATGCTAAGCATAGCAATAAAAATGATAAAAAAATAATAGTGGCTGGTCTTGTCAAAAAAAGAAGACTATGCTACAATTAAAAGTGAATAAGTGCTCACATACCAACATAAGGAGAAAGAAATGATTGATGAAAAAGAAAAATATACTGATGGTGAATTGGTTGAGGTGGCCGATTTTTTTAAAGTTTTGGGCGATCCCACACGAATTAAAATTGTCTGCCTTCTTTTTGAACATGGTGAATTGTGTGTCAGTGACATTGTCAAAAGGGTTTTGGTGTCGCGAACAGCAGTCTCCCATCAATTACGAACGCTTAAGAACAACCACGTCGTTTCATTTAGAAAAGAAGGACAAATGAATTACTATTTCCTAGATGATGAGCACGTGGAAGAGATCATCAATTTAACCATGATTCATTTAAGACACCAATCGGTTTAGAAAAGGAGGAGCAGATGCGATTAGTATTAGAAGGACTTAGCTGTGGGACTTGTGCCGCAAAAATTGAACGAATCGTTTCGAAAATGCCAACGGTTAAAGAAGCGACCGTATCGATCGCGACAGAAAGCTTAACGATCGAAGAGGGTCAAGGTTTTTCTTCAAAAGAAACCTATGATGAGATTGTAAAATTAGTGGCAGAATTAGAGCCTCATGTAGTGGTTAGAAAAAAACAAAGAAATAATACAAAAAAGCCTGTCGCCTGCCCTTTAGATGATGGAGGGGGTGAAGAGAAAAAATCCTCAAAAACAAAATCAGAAGCGACCCGCGACAGCCATCGCCATGGCGGGACCATGCAAAAAGGCCAGAAAATCGAATTAATCCTCGCTTTGATTTTTTTCGGATTGGCCTTTGGGATCCGCTTTTTTTTAGCGGCCGAATTTTTATTGGCGTCAAATGGCTTATTCTTAGCAGCCTATCTTCTTTCGGGTTACCATGTCATGGCTCTGGCCCTTAAAAACATTGGCAGGGGCCAGATCTTTGATGAAAACTTCTTAATGACGATTGCGACCATCGGGGCTTTAGTGATTGGTGAGTGGGCAGAGGCTGCCGCCGTGATGATTTTCTTTGGCGTCGGTGAATATTTCCAAGGAAAAGCAGTCGATAGTGCCCGGAGCTCAATTGCTCAGGCGGTTAATTTTAATGTCACAACAGCCCATCTGATTGATTCCGATCAGGTGTTGACAGTCGAGGCAACAAGGATTCAAAAGGGAGATCTGATCCTCGTCAAACCGGGCGAAAAAATCCCCGCCGATGGCAATGTGATCGAAGGCTTATCCTATTTGGATACCTCACCTTTAACCGGCGAATCTTATCCTCGCAAGGTCGGGCTTGGAGACGAGGTCCTAAGTGGCATGATCAATGGAAATGACCTGCTTAAAATTGCCGTTACAAAGGACTATCAAGACTCGACATCAGCTAAGATTATGCACCTGATTGAAGAGGCGGCGGATAAAAAAGGAAAGACCGATAAGTTTATCACCCAATTTTCCCGCTATTATACGCCCATTATTGTTTTTGCGGCCTTGTTTATGGCCATTTTACCACCACTTTTAATGGCCGGTGCCAATTGGCAAGAGTGGTTTTATCGAAGTCTGATCTTTTTGGTTGTCTCTTGCCCCTGTGCCTTGGTCTTATCAATTCCCATTAGTTATTTTGGCGGCATTGGCCGGGCCTCTAAGGAAGGGATTTTGATTAAAGGGGGCAATTACCTGGATGTCCTCAATCAGGCTAGTAGTTTTGTCTTTGATAAAACCGGGACCTTGACCATTGGCCAATTTCGGGTTTTAGACCTGGCCCATTCACCAGACTATCAGCGCGACGATTTTTTAAAGGTCGTAACAGCGGGCGAGCTTTACTCCAACCATCCTATTGCCAAAGCCATCCGCGCCTACTCCAAGGTCGAGATCCTAGAAAGCGAGCTTGCAGACTATCGTGAAATTCCCGGTGGGGGGACCCAAACCAGCTGGCAGGGTAAAGAGATCCTGATGGGAAATCAAGCCTTATTAAAAGAAAGAAAAATTAAAACGCCAAGTTGGGACCAGGAAGGGACGATCGTTTATGTGGCCGTCGATTCGAAATACCTAGGCTACATTGTTCTGGGCGATCAATTAAAAGAGAATTCACGGGCAATGATCCAAGGGTTAAAGGCCTTAGGGATTAAAAAAACAGCCATGCTTAGTGGCGATAATCAAAAGACTGCCGATGCCATTGGTCAGGCCCTGGGGATGGACACCATCATTGGTGATTGCCTGCCCCAAGATAAGGTTAAAGAATTTGAAAAAATAAAGCGGAAAAATACCACGGGAATGACTATTTACGTGGGTGACGGGGTTAACGATGCCCCGGTTTTAGCCATGGCCGATGCCGGCATGGCAATGGGTGGCCTAGGATCGGATGCGGCCATTGAAGCGGCCGATATTGTCCTAATGAAAGATGATCCAAGTGATATTGTCCATGCCGTCGCCATTGCCAAGTACACCAGAACAATAATGATCCAAAATATTGTTATGGCCCTGGGTATTAAAATAACCGTACTGGTCTTAACATTCTTTGGCTGGTCGGAAATGTACATGGCCATCTTTGCTGATGTCGGTGCGGCGATTCTGACAATTTTGAATACCAGTCGGATTTTGACCTATCGCTTAAAAAGATAAGTGAAGTAGACAAAAAAGCAAGCAAGCAGTATAATAAAGGGATCTTAAAGATGGAGAAGAAGCGGATGAAATTAAAGAAATTACTAAAGGATCTTGTGATAATCACGATTAAAAATGATCAAAATGACCTAGAGATAGAGAACATCGCCTATGATTCCCGCCTGCTTAGGGCCGGTGGCCTTTTTGTGGCCATTGCGGGTTTTGTTACGGATGGGCATGGCTACGTGTCAAAAGCGATTGCTAATGGGGCGGTGGCCATTGTCCATGAAAAAGACTTAGACACCTATCAAGAGGGGGTCGTCTATATTAAGGTTGCAAACTCGCGCTACGCCCTGGGTACAGTGGCCAGTGCTTTTTACCAAAATCCCTCAGCCGAGATGATGATATCGGGTGTGACCGGGACCAATGGCAAAACCACCTTAACTCATATGTTAAAGCATGTTTTTGAGACGGCCCAAAAGAAATCGGGCTTAATTGGGACCATCCATAATATCATTGACGATCAAATTATCGACAACAAGGGCAGGACAACACCAGAGTCGCTCGATATGCAAGAAATTATTAGAAGGATGACTAGGGCCGCCTGCACCCATCTCTTTATGGAGGTATCATCCCAGGCCTTGGATCTCGACCGCCTCAATAGCGTTTCCTTTGATTATGGGATTTTTACAAACTTGACCCAAGATCACTTGGATTATCACAAAAATTTTGACACTTATTTTGAGGCGAAAGCAAAGTTGTTTTCGCAAATTAACAAGGCTGCCATCATCAATGGTGATGACCCCTGGGGCCAGGTATTATTAGCAAGACTCAGGGAGAAAAACCATGTCAAGGTGATTAGTTATGGTATGGAAGCCGGTAATGATTATTACGCCAAAGATTTAAAAATGACGGTGACGGGTTCCCACTTCACCTTGGTCACCCCAGTCGGTGAGGAGTCTTTTTTCACTAATTTGCCGGGTGAATTTATGGTTGCCAATGCCATTGCTGCGATCATTAATGGTACTGAAGAAGGAATCCCCATGGCCCTACTTAAAAAAGCAGTAGCCACTTTCCCCGGCATCGAAGGGCGAATGGATATTCTCGAGACCAAGGCCCCCTTTGGGGTGGTCATTGATTATGCCCATTCACCCGATTCGCTTGAAAAACTGCTCTTGTCAATGCGAAAAATTTACCCCGGTAAGATCGTCCTCGTCTTTGGTTGTGATGGCGATCGGGACAAGGAAAAACGCCCAATCATGGGGCGAATCGCCGGTGAATTAGCCGACTTTGTTGTCGTCACATCGATTAACCCAGCCAGTGAAGACCCGCTAACGATCATGAAGGCGGTCGCTCAGGGGGTTGGAGAGAAAACCAATGACTACCAGTTAGAGGTCATTCGTCAAGAAGCAATCTACCTAGGGGCGCGTTTATGCAGACCGGGAGGGGTTTTGATTTTGGCGGGAAAAGGCCATGAAAAGTACGAAATTTTAAAAGACGGGATTGTTCCTTACAATGAATGGGAGGTAGCCAGACAAGCCCTCCAGCGACTAGGCTTTAAATAAGAAATTTTTTATACTTCTTCCATTAGTTTTTTTAGTCGGTCAAGGCGGTCCATCTGGTCAAGCATTTTTTCTTCTAAGGCTTCTTTTTCTAAATTAAGACTTTCAAGCTTAAGATAGTCGCTGCCGGCGGCATTCATTTCTAAAATGAGGCCATCAAGCCGGGCTTCAAGGATGGGGAATTCTTTTTTTAGGTCAGCGTATTCAATTTTTTCCTTATAGGTCAGGCCCTTTTGAGGCCTGGCTGCTTGGTCTTTACGAACTACTTTTTTAGCCTTTGGTGAGTCATCGGCTTTGTCTTGCAAGGCTTTTTTTGCCAGATAATCGGAATAATTACCGGTTTGCAGGCTGGTTTGGCCATTTTCCTTGAAAGCCAAGATCTTGTCACTGGTTCGATCAAGGAAATAGCGGTCATGGGAGACCGAAATAACACTGCCGCCAAATTGATCCAGATAATCTTCCAAGATGGCAAGGGTTTCTAAATCCAGATCATTGGTTGGCTCATCAAGGAGGAGGACATTGGGTCGCTGGACCAAGACGGCCATTAAATAAAGGCGGCGTTGCTCACCACCGGAGAGCTTGGAAATCCGTACCCATTGCTTATTCTTATCAAAAAGAAAGGTCTCCATCATCTGCGAAGCAGTCAGGCTATGGCCGTCGGTATCCTTAATCAGTTCCGCTTTTTCGCGGATGTAGTCGATCGCTTTTTGATCTTGGTTCATGTCCTCTGATTCCTGGGAAAAATAGCCGATACGGACCGTTTCACCGATGATGATTTGACCACTATCAGGAGAGACTTGGCCGGCGATGAGATTAAGCAGGGTTGATTTTCCCAAGCCGTTTTTACCAATAATGCCAAGGCGTTCACCCCGGCCAATTAAGAGACTAAAGTCGTCGAGAATGACGTTTGATCCAAAGCGCTTTGAAACATTTTTAAGTTCAATAACTTTTTTGCCAAGTCGCCTTGACAGCATGGAGATCGATAAGGTCTCCTCTCGCAAATCGACGGCTTGGTTTTCTAAGGCTTCGAAACGCTCGATTCGGGCTTTTTGCTTGGTACTTCGGGCCCTGGCCCCGCGGCGGATCCAAGCCAGCTCCTGACGATAAAGATTCTGTCGTTTTTTTTCAGAGGCCCGGTCCATCTCTTGGCGACTAGCCTTTAATTCAAGGAAGGAGGCGTAATTACCCTCGTATTCGTAAAGCTTTCCTTGGTCGAGTTCAAAGGTTTTGGTCACGATCCGATCTAGAAAATAGCGGTCATGGGTGATCAATAAAAGGGCTCCACTACGAGCCAGTAAGTAATTCTCCAGCCAATCGATCGTTTCATTATCTAAATGGTTGGTTGGTTCATCAAGAATCAATAAATCGCAATCAGACAAGAGGGCGGCCGCCAGGGCCACCCGTTTTCGTTGGCCACCGGATAAGTCACTGATTGTTCGATCGATGTCCAAGATGCCGAGCCGCGATAAAATGGTTTCAACTTGAGATTGGATATTCCATAATTGTTGGTCGTCAATTTTTTGCGACAGGGTTAGAAAGTTTTGTTCGGTTTTTTCATCAGAAGGCTTGGCATTAAGCTCAAAAAGAGCGGCTTCATAATCGCGAATTAACCGCATCTCGGGTGAATCCATTTTAAGGATGGTGTCAATCACGGTGAGCCGGTCGTCAAATTCGGGATCTTGCGAAAGGTATTCGATTCGTTTGGAACCATAAAAATGAACCTGGCCGGCATCAGGGGCATCAATTCCGGCAATAACTTTGATTAGGGAACTTTTACCAGTCCCGTTTAAGCCAATTAGACCAATTTTATCATCTTGGTCAATTCCAAAATTAAGATTGTGAAACAGTTTCTTATCACCATAGCTTTTGGTTAAATTTTCAATTTGAGTAATATACATATTTTTTCCTTTTCTTTAAACTAGGCCTATTTAAGCAAAAAGATACAGTCCAAAGCGTTTCTTTTTTGGACTGCATCATCATAAGCCTTGTCTCGGCTTAGGCAGCTAAAGCATTTATTGAACTTGTTCGATATAAATACTGGCAGCACTTTGACCGGGCAGATCAGTTTTTTCCTGGATGTTTGGGGAAAGATTAAGATCGAGGGAATAAGCGCCGGAAGTGGCCTTGAAATTAATCGATTCCGAAATCGCTTCCTCCGAATAATTAGCCAGTCCACTGAGCAAGGAACGATAAAAGACGGCTAATTCTTCGACCGACTTTTCCGATACGAAGGAGGTCAGCCAACCGGGCTTGCCGCTAGCAGTAGTGATTAATTGTGACTCAGCCACGGTAGTAGCAGCGTAAAGGGGGATGAGCTCAGAGGGATAGCCGGAGGCTAAGAGATTGGCATTGTCCTGGTAGATCTCATCCTGATTATTATTAATCACCTCTTGGACCTCTTTAGGGACGTCAACCGGGGCATCAGGTGTGATGGTCGGTCGATTAGATGGTTTATCTGTATCGGAATTTTCAATCGGTTCTTTAATGGGTTCTTCGATCTTGGCCGTATCCGGTTTGGTGTCCTTGACCACGGGGATAATAAAGATCGTTGCGACGATCAGTAGGGCAATGATAATGACAGCGATAAGGATCCAACGTTTTTTCATAGTATTCTCCTTTATTTCTTTAATCTCTTCATTATAGACTAAAAACATAAAGATTGAAATAAAGAAATCAAAAAACTTGATTTTATCGCTGTTTTTAGTTAGACTATAAGGCAGTAATAAAAAAATGTAGTGATAAGGATGTCTAGAATAAGCTTTAACAGAGAATTAATCAGCTGCTGAAAGATTAATACAAAATTCTGGAGGATCACCTTTGAACAGGGTTTCTGATATTAGGAAATCCCGGGGAACCGTTAACTTCAATGAAGTGGGCAATTTTGTCAACTTGGGTGGTACCGCGATTTTTCGTCCCTTGATTACACAAGGGATTTTTTTGTATTTAAAATTAAAATCATAAAGAAAGCAAAATAGGAGGAAAATGTGACTCAGTTTAAAATATTACCAGATGAAGATGTGGCTCTTAGAGAAGAACGAATTGCCAAAGAATGGGATGCTATTGATATTCTCAAGCGGACCATTGATCACCGTGCGGGGTGTGAGAATTATGTCTTCTACGAAGGCCCGCCAACCGCTAACGGCAAACCGGGCATTCACCATGTCCTAGCCCGAACCTTAAAGGACACCGTTTGTAAATACAAGGCCATGGATGGCTACCGGGTGGTCCGCAAAGGAGGCTGGGATACCCACGGCCTACCGGTTGAAATTGAGGTTGAAAAGCAGCTGGGCTTATCCAGTAAACAAGAGATTGAAGACTATGGGATTGCTAAATTTAATGAAAAATGTAAGGAATCGGTCTTTAATTACGAAAGTCAATGGAAGGAAATGAGCCGTAAAATGGGTTATTTCATTGATATGGAAGACCCTTATATTACCTTGGATAATGATTATATCGAAACCGTTTGGTGGATTCTTGATAAATTTAATAAAGAAGGCTTTTTATATGAAGGCCATAAGATCCTCCCTTATTGCCCCCGCTGTGGGACCGGCCTGGCTTCCCACGAGGTGGCCCAGGGTTATCAGGAAATTAAGAGCAATACCGTGGTTGCCAAATTTAAGCGTCTTGATGCCGATGAGTATTTTTTAGTCTGGACGACTACCCCTTGGACCCTAGCGGCCAATGTCGCCTTGGCGGTTCATCCGGAGGCTACTTATATTAAGGCTAAAAAAGACGGGACCACTTTTATCTGTGCTAAGCTACTGGCTCCAAGCTTACTGGGGGAAGACTATCAGATCATTGAAGAAATGAAGGGGGCTGACCTTGAGTACCTTGAGTACGAACAGCTGATGCCCTTTGTCAAAGCCGATAAAAAAGCCTTTTATGTCACCTGTGCCGATTATGTGACCATTGATGATGGAACCGGGATCGTTCATATTGCCCCGGCTTTTGGTGAGGATGATTATCAGATTGGCCGCCAATACAAGCTGCCCGTCCTTCAGCCGGTGGCCGAAGATGGTAAATACACTGACACCCCCTGGAAGGGGCAATTTGTCATCGACACCGACCTTGATATTATTGACTGGCTTAAAGGGGAAGATAAGCTCTACAAAAAAGAGAAGATGGTCCACAACTACCCCCATTGCTGGCGGTGTAAGACCCCCTTATTGTACTATGCCAAGCCAAGCTGGTATATTGAGATGACTAAAATTAAAGACCGCCTGATTGAAAATAACAATGGGGTTGACTGGTATCCGGACTTTATTGGTGAGAAACGTTTTGGCAATTGGCTAGAAAATCTTAACGATTGGGCCATTTCAAGAACCCGTTATTGGGGAACCCCCTTAAACGTCTGGCGGTGTGACGAGTGTGACCATCTTGAATCGATTGGGTCGCGAAAAGAATTAGTCGAAAGAGCGATCGAAGAAATCGATGAATCAATTGAACTCCACCGCCCTTATGTCGATGATGTCCACTTAAAATGCCCCCACTGTCAAAGTCAAATGACCCGGGTCAAAGAAGTGATTGACTGCTGGTTTGATTCCGGGGCCATGCCCTTTGCCCAATACCATTATCCTTTTGAAAATGAAGACTTGTTTAATGAACAATTCCCGGCTGATTTTATCTGTGAGGGGATTGACCAAACCAGGGGGTGGTTTTATTCATTGATAGCTATTTCATCCTTTGTGACGGGAAAGTCCCCCTATAAACGAGTCCTGGTCAATGATCTAATCCTCGATGCGGACGGACAAAAGATGTCTAAGTCAAAGGGCAATACGGTCGATCCTTTTGAAATGTTTGCTGAATTTGGGGCCGATGTCCTACGTTGGTACCTGCTGTATGTCTCGCCGGCTTGGACGCCGACGCGTTTTGACATTAAGGGCATTAAAGAAGTACAAAGTAAGTTTTTTAATACCTTAAAAAACACTTACCACTTTTTTGCTCTTTACGCTAATACTGATGGCATTGATCCGCGCGATTTCTTTGTCCCTTATCAAGACCGGCCGGAAATTGATGCGTGGATCTTGTCAAAATATAATCATTTGGTTAAGGAAGTCCGCCAGGAAATGGACATTTTTGACCTGACCAAGGCCGTTCGTAAAATCCAAAACTTTATCAATGAAGACTTATCCAACTGGTATATCAGGCGTAATCGCCGGCGGTTTTGGGCCTCGGACTTATCCCAAGATAAAAAGGCCGTTTATAATACCACCTGGGAAGTCCTAGAAGGGGTGGTCAGGCTTTGTGCCCCCTTTGCCCCTTATCTGACTGAAGAACTCTACCACCACTTAACCGGTCAGGAATCGGTTCATTTAGCCGATTATCCACAGGTTAATGAGGACTTGATCCGACCAGAAATTGAAGAGCCCATGGACTTAGTGCGCGAATTAGTCAGCCTCGGACGCAGCGCCAGAGATGAAGCCCAGATCAAGGTCCGCCAACCCTTGTCTAAGATCCTCGTCGATGGCAAGTATCGTGATACCATTGGCGACTTAAGTGCTTTAATCAAAGAAGAATTAAACATTAAAGAAGTCGCCTATGAAAATGATCTGGGTGAATTTATGGATTACACCCTAAAACCTGATTTTAAGGTGGCCGGCCCGGTCCTTGGTAAAAATGTTAAGCTCCTTGGCAAAGCCCTCCATTCGATTGATCCGCTTGAAGTGGTGGCTAAGCTTGATGCTGAGGGCCAGATGGCAATTGTCTTTGAAGGCCAAACATTGACCATTACCAAAGACTTTATCGATGTTCGCATCAATGCCAAAGAAGGCTTCAATGTCCAGATGTTTAATAATAAATTTATTATTCTCGATACCAGTCTTAATGACGCATTAATTTGTGAAGGCTATGCCCGAGAATTTGTCTCCCGGATCCAGCAACTACGAAAAGCCAGCGGCTTTGAGGTGATGGACCGCATCGATATTTATTATTCCAGCGATGCGTCTTTTTCACAAGCCATCAGCGACCATTCAAACTTTATAAAAAAAGAAACCTTGGCCGATCATTTATTTGTTTCGGAAGAAGGTGAAGTCTTCAACTTAAATAATCATGAGGTTAAGATCAAACTTGTTAAAAAAGATTAAAAATAAAATCCCCAGCAAGGTTAAAAATCTTGCTGGGGGATCTGATCAGTCTTTTTTATGGTCCTTGAATTGCGGGTAGTAGCCTAAAAATTGAAAGGAAGCGGTTTTTTTTCGAGGATGGGGAAAATACTTTTTAAGGTGTTTTCCGAAACATGACCGGTAAAATCGATAAAAAACAAATACTCCCACTTTTGATTTAAAAGCGGTCGCGATTCAATCTTGCATAAATTCAGGGAGAAAACTGAAAAAATACCAATAATCTCATGTAAGGCGCCAGGACGATGGGGAAGATGAAAGACCAGGCTAACCCGAGTAGGCTTTAAGAAAAGCTCTAAGGTCTTTGAAACAATAACAAAGCGAGTGACATTGGTATCTGAAAAACTGATATCATCGGCTAAAACACGCAAGTGGTAAAAATCAGCGGCCTTTTTACTGGCAATGGCGGCTAGATGAGGGTTTTTTTGTTCGGCGACATATTTAGCGGCAATGGCCGTATTATAGTAGGGGATACACTGCCAGTCGGGGTGGCTTTTTAAAAAGGCTTGGGACTGGGAAAAGCCTTGGGGGTGGGAATAAACGTCGGTGATGGTCTCAAGGCTGGCCTCTTCTAAGCCTAAAAGACAATGGCGAATACGGACTTCTTCTTCGCCAATAA